>JBMFUG010000030.1:0-27340 GCA_049966695.1 Acidimicrobiales bacterium
GGCAGCTAGGGCCCTCGTCGACTTGAGCGTCCAGCGCAGCGGGCTCATCGGGCCCCCACGGCTCTGGGGCTCGACGAGCGAGTCGAGCACCACA
The DNA here is from genome assembly GCA_049966695.1 of Acidimicrobiales bacterium. Lineage (GTDB taxonomy): Bacteria > Actinomycetota > Acidimicrobiia > Acidimicrobiales > Palsa-688 > JAKAWM01. Next base: position 95 of record JBMFUG010000030.1, read on the forward strand.
AGGAGCTCGGGGTCGAGGTCGATCTTGCGTTTGGGGCCGGCCCCTGGGCGCCGGGCCCGCTCACCGAGCACCGGTCCATCGGCCAAGTCCTTCGCCCCTGCGATGAGCGTGTTGCGGCTCATACCCGTTGCCTCGGCCACCCGGGCCTGGCCGCCACGACCCAGCACCTCGACCATGGAGGCCGCCAGAAGCCGACGCTGACGCTCATCAAGGAACGGCGACGTCAGCGAGAAGAACCGAGACAGGCCCTCCTTGTCGAGCTCCACACCGTAAGCTTACATCGCGCGCCTAGTAATCGCGCGGACCCTAAGACGCCGGCGACAGCCAGCAAGCAAGTCGCTATCGCGGCGCGTCCAGAACCCGGGCCCGTGCTGTGCCTGTTCGCGCCCAAGGACAGGGCTGGCATGTCACCACTGGCTCGGCTATGCACTGTACTGGCGCTCATCCCGTGAAAACGGACATTGCTTGGCTCCCACTAACCGCTGACATATCCTCGGTTCGTTGGGCCCCGCGATTAAGCGCCAGCTTGAGCAGTGCCATGTCAAGGGCTGGTCGTTGGCGGGGGCTAATTGTGGCAAGGCGGTGCGCCCGCCTGGTCAGGTCGCTGGGGAGGCCCCCGGTGCGGCGCTAGTCCCCGATGCTCACGATCTCTACTGCCAACCGGCCGCTCGGTGCGTCATAAGTGACGGTGTCGCCTGCCCGCTTGCCCATAAGAGCCTGCCCAAGCGGTGAGCCAGGGGAAATGACGGGCATGTCCCTGTGGTGTTCCTCAATGCTGCCCACGAAGTACTGCTCCACGTCGTCGTCTCCCACGTAGCGGAGGCGCACGGTCACCCCAGTGGCCACCTCGTCGGCTGGCCCGGAGCCAATGACCTCGACGTCTTCGAGCATGGCTTGCAGCTGACGGATGCGAGCCTCCATCTTTCCCTGGGCGTCTTTGGCGGCGTGGTAGTCGCCGTTCTCGGACAAGTCACCAAGGGCCCGGGCTGCTTCGATGTGGCGGGCGATCTCCACCCTGCCGCGAGTTGTCAGGTCTTCCAGCTCAGCCCGGAGCCGCTGGTAGGTGTCGAAAGAAAGTGCGGTTGGGGCCATTGCCCCAGCGTACCAAGAGCGCCGGCCGGAGCGGTTCGCGACCGGTCAGTCAGCACGCGAGGTTGACGCCGGCTGGCTCAGCTGTAATACTAGGAAGGCCTATGGACTTGCCTGGAAGCACCTTTAGTTTAACTGGCGTTGTAATTACCTCATAGGCGCGCGCCCAAACTGGGTGTGCGTCGCAACGGCCGTCCCTCTGGGGCGGTCGTTTTCATGTCAGCTATCAAAGTGATCTCATGTCAGCCATCAAAGTGAGGAGACAAGCTTGAGCCATCGCATAGCGGTGATCCCAGGTGACGGGATAGGGCCGGAAGTCATCAACGAAGCGCTGAAGGTGGCTAGGGCCGCGGGTGCCGACCTGGAAACGACCAGTTATGACCTAGGGGCTCAGCGCTACCTTGCTACCGGCGAGGTGCTGCCCGACGCGGTCCTGGGGGAGCTACGGGGTTTTGACGCGATCCTGCTCGGGGCGGTGGGTTCGCCTGAAGTGCCGCCGGGGGTGCTAGAGCGTGGGCTGTTGTTGCGGCTGCGCTTCGAGCTTGACCTCTATGTCAACTTGAGGCCGTTCTCAGCGAGAGCCAGCGTCGGGGCTGGCGTGCCCATGGACATTGTGGTGGTAAGGGAGAACACCGAGGGTCCCTATGTGGGCGAGGGCGGTTTTTTGAGGAAAGGGACAGCCGCCGAGGTGGCCACCCAGGGCTCGGTCAACACGCGCTTTGGCGTGGAACGCTGCGTGCGGTTCGCCTACGAGCTGGCAGAGACCAGGCGGCACCAGCTCACCCTGGTCCACAAGACCAACGTCTTGTCCTTTGCTGGTGACTTGTGGCAGCGGGCGTTCGCCGAGGTTGGCAAAGACCATCATGGAGTCAGGACATCGTACGACCACGTAGACGCAGCCTGTATCCACATGGTCGAGTCGCCTGGCCGCTACGACGTCATAGTCACCGACAACCTTTTCGGCGACATACTGACCGACTTGGCCGGGGCGGTGTCCGGCGGCATAGGGCGGGCTGCCTCTGCCAACTTGAACCCGGCCCGTACTGGCCCGTCTTTGTTCGAGCCAGTACACGGGAGCGCTCCTGACATAGCCGGGACGGGGAAGGCCAACCCGACAGCCGCCATCATCTCTGTGGCCATGATGCTAGAGCACCTTGGGCTGAGCGAGCAGGCGGCAAGGGTTTACAAGGCGGTGCAGAGCTTCGAGCCGTCCGGACCTCTTACAACTAGCCAGTTCGGCGACGCGATCACAGAAAGGGTGTGAACCCATTGCCCATCACCAAAACGCAGTACATCTGGATGGACGGCAGCCTTGTCAAGTGGGAGGAGGCCAAGGTCCACGTGCTAACTCACGCCCTCCACTACGGCAGCGGGGTGTTCGAGGGCATCCGGGCCTACGGGACTTCCGGGGGCTCAGGCGTTTTCCGTCTCACAGACCACGTGAACAGGCTTTTTAACTCGGCCAAGATCCTGATGATCGAGATCCCTTACAGCCGCCAGGCGATAGTGGACGCTGTCAAGCAGGTCGTGACAGCCAACGGCCTCACAGAGTGCTACATAAGGCCAATTGCCTACTTGGGTTACGGGGAGATGGGGCTCGACCCCCTGCCGTGCCCCGTGAACGTTGCAATAGCTGCCTGGCCTTGGGGTGCCTACTTGGGAGACGGGGGGGACCAGGGCGGTGTGCGGTTGAAGATCAGTTCTTGGGCCCGCCACGACCCCAATGCCATGCCGCCAGCGGCCAAGGGCACGGCGCTGTACCTCAACTCTTCCCTGGCCAAAATCGAAGCCGTAAAGGCCGGCTACGACGAGGCTGTGCTGCTTTCCCCACAGGGTTACGTGAGCGAGTGCACGGGCGAGAACATTTTCATCGTGCACAACGAGCGGCTTCTTACGCCGCCTGTGGTGGCAGGCGCTCTAGAAGGGATAACTCAGGCCTCCGTCATCACTATTGCCAAAGACCTCGGAGTGGAGGTGGGGCATGCCAACCTGCTGCGTTCCGATCTTTATACAGCTGACGAGGCTTTCCTGACTGGTACGGCTGCCGAGGTCGTCCCCGTTCGTTCGGTTGACGACCGGGAGGTGGGCAACGGCGGCCCTGGGCCTTTGACGCGGAAGATACAGGAGATGTTCAAAGCGGCGGTGCACGGCCGTGTTGAGCGTTACCGAGGGTGGGTAGAAGATGTCCGCTGACATCAATTTGCCAGAGCGTGTTGAGATATTTGACACAACGTTACGGGACGGGGCTCAAGCCGAAGGGCTGTCGCTCACGGTCACAGACAAGCTGCGCGTTGCCGAACAACTGGACATCCTTGGTGTCCACTACATAGAGGGGGGCTGGCCAGGCGCCAACCCAAAAGACAGGGAGTTCTTTGCGCGCGCCTCAGCGGGAGAGCTTGTCCTGGGCAATGCGAAATTGGTGGCTTTCGGGTCTACCAGGAAAGCTGGTGGCCGCGCTGAGGACGACCCGGTGCTGGCCGACCTTCTTGCAGCCGGTACCGGGTACGTGTGCTTGGTGGCCAAATCGGCACCATGGCACGTTAAAGAAACCCTCCGGACGACCACTACCGAAGCGCTTGACATGGTGGCTGACTCAGTCGCCTACATGCGCAACCATGGGAAGGTTGTTTTTGTTGACGCCGAGCACTATTTCGATGGCTACCGCGAAGACCCGAAGTTCTCCCGGGACTTCTTGCGAGTGGTGGAAGCCTCCGGCGCGACGGCTGTCCTGTGCGACACCAATGGAGGGACGCTCCCCAAAGACGCTGAAAGGATAGTGGGGGAAGCCCGCCAAATCGTCACAGGGCACTTGGGTGTCCATTTCCATAACGACTCTGGTTGCGCTGTGGCCAACTCTCTTGTAGCCGTGGGCCAAGGTGCTGACCACGTCCAGGGTTGCATCAACGGCTATGGCGAGCGGACCGGCAACGCTGACCTCACATCGATAATCCCTGACCTCTCGCTCAAGCTGGGGGTGGAGACAATCGGCCCCGGGCACCTCAAGTTGTTGACCCCGGTCGCCCACCACATAGCCGAGATCGTAAACGTGGTGCCTAGCCCACATCAGCCCTTTGTCGGTGTTTCTGCCTTTGCCCACAAGGCTGGTATCCACACTAGCGCTATTGCCCGTGCCCCCTCTGCCTATTCCCACGTAGACCCCGAAAAGGTGGGCAATGGCACCCGCTTCGTGCTGTCGGAGATGTCAGGACGTTCCTCGGTCCTACTGAAGGCGCAAGAGCTCGGGATCGAGCTCAATGCCGAGCAAAGCGCTCGCGTGGTCGAGCAACTGAAGGACCTCGAGTACCGCGGCTACCACTTCGAAGTGGCGGACGGCTCTTTGGAGCTGTTGATGAGACAGGCGACGGGGTGGGAACAGTCATTTTTCCGCTTGGAGTCGCACCGGGTGGTCACTGACCTGCGCGAGGACGGGAGCTTTATGACCGAGGCGCGCATAAAGGTCTATGTCGGGGACGAAAGAGTGCTGGAAGTCGCCGAGGGCAACGGCCCGGTGAACGCTCTTGACGGGGCTCTTCGCAAGGCACTAAGCCCTCGTCACCCCGAGGTTGACCGTATCCACCTTGTCGATTACAAGGTCCGCGTTCTTGACTCCTCGCTCGGCACGGGGGCTGTTACGAGGGTACTGATCGACTCCACCGACGGGGAGCGGACTTGGACGACGATCGGTGTCTCGGAGAACATAGTCGAAGCCTCCTGGCAGGCGCTTTCTGATTCGATAGTGTTCGGGCTGTTGCACGCGGGGGCCAGGGAGCACGGTCGGCGCAGCGACAGGAGCCGGCGCTAACCTAGTAGGACTGTGGCACAACCCGAGTACGTTCCGGTCGTTGCCGCTGACAGGGTGAGGCCATCAGAGCGCCTGCCAGCAGCGCGGCGTTGGGAGCAGAAGCGTCCTGCCGAGATCGTGGCCCTCCGGCACCCCGTGGGGCTAAGGCTCGGTTCGACGGGGCCAAACCTTGGTTTTGGCCTGAAGCTGGCCAAAAAGGTCGCGTCGCGGGCAGTGCTCACGAGCGGTGAGCACCTAGAGGACGCTGTAGCAGGCTGCTTTGTGTGCGGTGCCCGCCGGGCGTCCACTTTTCACCGGGCACCGGTAGTGCACGACATGGAGTGGGCGTTCACCCTTTGGGGTTTCATGCCGGGAGCACCGGCGGCACTGGTTGCCTACAGAGCGCCACTTTTTGCCGGGGCTTCGCACGACTACGTCCGCCAGCGGGCCATTGCTGACGCACTAGCGCAGGCTGCCCTGCTACTTACTACGGCTCAGGTGTCAGAACGGCTGGACAACTGGCAGAGCTTGCTGGTCATAGCACGCTAGTTGCTAGGGCCCGGCGCGCGTCGGGCGCGCCTGTCAGGGCGCGCCTGTCAGGGTGCCCAGGTCGAGGTCGCCCAGGTCCTCGGGCCGGGCTACGTTGGCTCGGCGCGCCTCGGGGACGGTGCGTTTCACCATGCCAGATAGCTCCGTGCCAGGCCCAAGTTCCACGAACAGTTGGGCACCGAGGCCGGCCAATGTCATTAGCGACTCTCGCCAGCGAACTTGGGAGCATAGCTGGGCCGACAAGAGAGGGCCGAAACCGTCGAGGTGGGCCTGGGCGTCCACGTTGGCCACCACCGGGCAGGTGGGAGCGCTGAAGGTCGCGTCCCGTAAAGCGGTGTCCAGCGGGGCCTGGGCAGGCTTCATGAGAGGCGTGTGGAAAGCGCCGCCCACCTTGAGGGGCAGGACGCGTTTTGCACCTTTGGCTAAAGCGGCGGTACTGGCGCGCTGCACGCCGTCAAGAGTCCCGGCAATGACCACCTGGCCTGGTGCGTTGTCGTTTGCTACCCATGCTCCCTCGACATGGCATGAAGCGCGGACGACTTCGGCAAGGCTGAGGCCCAGGACGGCGGCCATAGTGCCCGGGTTTGCGTCGGAGGCGGCCTGCATTGCCTCTGCCCGTGCCAGCACCAGCCGAGCCCCTTCGGCCGGGGTGAGCGCCCCTGCGGCGACCAGTGCGCTGTACTCGCCGAGGCTGTGCCCGGCGGTGGCGACAAGCTCGCTACCCAGGTGCTGGCCCTGCGGGCTGCTACAGAGCGCGTCCAGTGCGACGATGCTCAACGTGTACGCCGCAAGTTGCGCGTTGCGGGTTGCTTTCAGCTCTGCTTCGTCGGCTTGGAGCAGGAGCCAGGCAAGGTCACGGTCTACGGCGTGGCTCAGGGTGCCAACGACTTGCCACGATGGGTGGTCGCGCCAAGGAGCGCCCATCCCGGGTCGTTGCGAGCCTTGGCCGGGGAAAAGCAACGTGAGCATGGTGTGGCTTGAGCTTACCCGGGGCCGCAGGGCTGCCAAGCGCTGCGGGTGCGGGCTAAAGGTGGCCCTGGGCTCGTCCGCGACAGCGCTTTTGCGTGCTCGAGCCGGTTTGGCTGGCTTTTGTGCAGTACTTGTGCCAAGCGTGCTTGGTGGTGGCGAAAGCGACGCTCACCTTGACATCTAACGTTGCGGTACGGTGAGGGCTTGTAACGGTGCGGTACGTTGATGGCTTGCCAGCGTTCGGAGCCTACGTGCACGTCCCCTTTTGCCGGCGGCGCTGTGGTTACTGCGCTTTTGCCACGTGGTCGGACCGGCACCACCTTTGGGAGCAGTACGTAAAAGCCTGCCGGTCGGAGGTGAAGCGGTTGGCTGACCAGGGCGTAGGCCCGGTGAGCTCTGTGTACTTCGGCGGTGGGACGCCGTCACTGTTGCCGGCTGAGATGCTCCTCGGCGTCTTGGATGACCTGGCTGAGAGCGCGGGACTGGCACCAGCAGCGGAGGTGACCGTGGAGTGCAACCCAGACACCGTGACGCCTGAGCTCCTTCGTTCCTACCGGGCCGGCGGGGTGACAAGGCTTTCTTTTGGGGTGCAGTCCATGGTCCCGCACGTCCTCGCCTCGCTGGGCCGTGAGCACGGCCCGGCGTCGGTTGAACGCGCGGCGCAGTGGGCGGGAGAGGCGGGCTTCGCTGGTTCCTACAGCGTGGACCTCATTTTTGGAGCGGCAGGGGAGACGCTCGCTGACTGGGAGGCGTCCATCGTCGGCGTGCTAGCCCTGGGACCTCCTCCCGCCCACGTTAGCGCTTATGCCCTCTCAGTCGAGCCAGGCACGCCTCTCGCTCGCCGACCAGAGCTCTACCCCGATGACGACGACCAAGCCCGCAAGTACGCTTTGGCGGACGCTTTGCTAGGTGAGGCCGGCTTTCAGTGGTACGAGATTTCCAACTGGTGCAAGCCCGGTGCTGAATGCGCTCACAACTTGTTGTACTGGTCGCAGGGGGAGTACGTGGGCATAGGCTGCTCGGCTCATTCTCACCGGGTGCTCGACGACGGCGGGGCCCGGCGGTGGTGGAACGTGGCAACGCCTGAGCTCTACTGTGAGCGTGCCGAGACTGGTCGACCGGCTGAAGCGGCCGGTGAGACTCTCGGATCGGCGGAACGCGAATGGGAGGCCCTCATGCTTGGGCTGCGCACTCGTGCCGGTGTGCCCGCTAGTGCCCTGCCGGCTGATGTGCACGAACAAGGCCTCGTGGAGCTGCACCGGCGCCCGGTGGCCGGGTCTGCCGTGGGGGAGCAAAGGGCTGTGCTCACGCTTAGGGGCCGGCTCCTCGCCAACGAGGTCTCGCTCATGCTCCAGACGCCTCTGCGTGCCCAGTAAGCAGGCGTCGCTCCCGTTTTTTGACGGGCTGGCTGTTCGCGGGGATCAGTAGGCTGGAGCACGTGCGGCAAGTGCGTGGTGCTAGCGAGGAGCTGAGCAGTTGGCTGCCGGCGGCCATGCCAGATGGGCCGGGCAAGGGGCCAGCTAGCGCAGGTGAAGACATGGGGCCCCTTGGGGCTGACGAGCTCCCGACGCTGCCCCCACCTCCACGTCGCGGCCCTGGTTGGCTGCGTTGGGCAGGCGATACTGCCGTGAGCACGCTGGGTGAGGACGCGGTGGTCACTGCCGAGCAACCTGTGTTGGGCGAGGCTCACAGCGCTGCGTTGCCGCGGCTGGGAGAGCTGGCGCCCGCCGGTGACGGGCCTGGCCTGGGACACGTCGGTGCTCTGCGGCGGGCCCGGTCTTTTGCCCTGGTGATCGTGACAGTGCTGGTAGCGACTGGCCTGGTGGCTGCCGGTGTGCTTATCGGCCTACAGCTGGGCGGGGGGAAACCGTCAAGGCAGCTTTCGGGCGGGGCTGGCGCCCGCGGGGTGAGCTCTGAGAGCTTGGCAAGGCCCCCTTTGCGTAGCCAGGGGCTACAGCTTGCTTCGTTGGGAGCCTACCCAGATTTGATGAAAGTCACCGAGAGGCACGCTTTTGAGCTAAAGTAGTGAACGGTGACAGAGCCGATCAAGTGGATGGGGACTCCCGAAGCTTGTGCCCGCTTGGGTGTCACGCTCAGGACGCTTTACCGCTTTATCGACGAGGGCCAGCTTCCCGCGTACAAGATGGGGCGAGTCATCCGGCTGCAAGCACATGAGGTTGACGCTTTCATCGAGCGCGCGCGCATAAGGCCGGGTACTTTAGAGCACCTTTACCCTGACCCAAGGCCAGCCCAAGGAGCACGGCCCGAAAACGCTGGGCAAAGCCTAGACCAGCTGGAGCCCGACCGTCCTCTCGTTGACTTTGACCAGGCCGGTCCTGGTGCGGGAGCCGTCGGCGAACAGGCTGGGACGGGGCCGTTAGGGCAGTGAGCACTAGCTACGACCCATCGTGCATATTCTGTCGCGTGGTGGCGGGCGAGGTACCTTCAACGGGGGAGTACTCAAGCGGGCTCGTGTACGCCTTTGCCGACCTGCACCCGGTCGCCCCTGTGCACGTGCTTGTCGTCCCCCGCCAGCACATTGCTGATGCCTCCAAGGTGACGCTAGAGCATGGGGCGATGTTGGTGGAGATGCTCGAGGCGGCCCGCGCCGTGGCGGAGCACCATGGCATCTCTGAGAGCGGCTACAGGCTGGTGTTCAACGTGGGTGCTGATTCGGGGGCCGAAGTGCCGCACTTGCACATGCACGTGCTTGGGGGCCGCAGGCTCGGCTGGCCTCCTGGGTAGCCAACGTAGGGTGAGCTGCGTACCGCTCATGGTCCTTTGGGCCCGCTCGGTGCACGGCGCTTGTCTGAGCGCTACGCTAGGAGAGCACACGTGCCGATAACTGTCACAGTCCCGAACCACTTGATGGCGGGCTTGGTGGGCCCACTGAACGAGAACCTGCGCACTTTGCAGGACGCGTTTAGTGGGGCTCGCATCATTGCAAGAGGCAACGAGCTCAATATCGACGGCACCGAAGCCAGCATGGTGGCACGGCTCGTCGAAGAGCTAAGGCTGCTGTTGGAGCGCGGCCAAGTTGTCGACCCCGGGGTCGTGGCCCGCACGGTTGACATCATCCGGGCAGACGAGCGCCCGTCCGAGGTTCTCACGGCAGAGGTGCTGCGCTCTGCTCGCGGGCGGTCGGTGCGGCCCAAGTCGAGCGGCCAGAAGCGCTATGTCGACGCTATCGCGGCCAACATCGTGACTTTTGGGATCGGGCCGGCAGGGACAGGTAAGAGCTACCTGGCCGTGGCCCTTGCCGTCCAGGCTCTACAGGCAAAGTCGGTCGAACGGATCATAATGACCCGTCCTGCGGTTGAAGCGGGTGAGCGTCTCGGCTTCCTGCCGGGGGACCTCATGGCCAAGATCGACCCGTACTTACGCCCGCTTTACGACGCGCTTTATGACATGCTGGGCACGGAAGGAGCGCGCCGCCTTTTAGAAAATGGCACGGTAGAGGTGGCCCCGCTGGCTTACATGCGGGGCCGCACCCTCAACCGGAGCTTCATAATCCTCGACGAAGCCCAGAACGCCACTCCTGAACAGCTCAAAATGTTCCTTACCCGGATCGGTTTTGGCAGCAAGGTGGTCGTGAACGGGGACGTGACCCAAGTGGACCTCCCTGGTGGGCGCTCCGGCCTAGCTGAGCTGGACGGCCTGCTCAGCGGTGTGGAGGGTGTGGCGTTCGTCTACTTGAGCGGGCGGGACGTCGTGCGGCACCGTATTGTGGCAGACATTGTGTCTGCTTATGACGCCTATGAATCTGCCAACGACGGTGCCAGTACCTCTCACAGGAAGCTCGGCGACAAGTAGCCGTCAATTGCCCATCACCCACGGAGCGCATATGCCTATAGACGTTTTTGTTGCTGACGAGCAGGACGACCACCCAGTTGACGCGCACCGCTGGGCGCAGCTGGCGCGCGCTGTGCTCATGGGCGAGGGTTTACGGGGCGACGTCGAACTTTCGCTGCTTTTCGTCGATGAAGCGGCCATCTCAGAGCTGAACAAACGTTTTTTGGACCGGGACGGGCCGACGGACGTGCTGGCGTTCCCGATAGACGAGGAACCGCTTGAAAGCGGGCGCTCGCCTGATTCGGGGGGCACTGGCCCCGGGCTGGCACCCGAGCCTGAAGAGGTCCCGGCACTTTTGGGGGATGTCGTGCTGTGCCCCGCAGTAGCGTCCCGTAACGCTGCCGACCACGCGGGCAACTACGAAGACGAACTAGCCCTGCTCATTGTCCATGGGATCCTGCACCTGATGGGCATGGACCACTCCGAACAGGACGAAGCAGAGGAGATGGAGGCCAAAGAAAAGGAGCTTCTAGCTCGCTACTACGGGGAGGTGCGACCGGAGGCTTGGCCCAGCCGGACGGAGCCAGGCGACGGCTCTGCGGCTGTCAGCCCGACAGAGGGTGGGCCGTCCCCCGGCTAGCCATGCTTGGCGAAACCATTGCTGCCGCTCGCACGCAAGTGGCAAAGTTCGGGGCCGATGACACAGCCATAGTAGTGGCGGTCGTCGTGCTGATCGTGCTGTCGGCCTTTTTTGCCCTGTCAGAAACGGTGATCACCCGTACAACCAGGGTCAAGGCTATGGCTTTGGCGGAAGAGAGCCGCCGTGGGGCAGCTTCGCTGCTCCGCTTGGTCGAGCAGCCGGAGCGCAACCTCCCGGTGGTCTTGTTCTGCTTGCAGCTGTGCACTCTCGTGGCGGCGACCATGGTGGGCGTTGTTGCTGACCGTGTGTTCGGGCCGTGGGGGGTCGTGGTCGCCACTGTGTTCGAGGTGGTGGTGATCTTCGTTTTCGCCGAACTGGCACCCAAGACATGGGCGATCCAGCACACCGAACGTGCCGGCCTCTTCATGGCCCCGTTTTTGTTGGCCGTGGTGGCTTTCCCCCCACTGCGGTGGGCGACTCAGATGTTGATCAGCATCTCCAATTGGGTCCTTCCTGGCAAGGGCCTGAAGGAGGGGCCCTATGTCACCGAAGAGGAACTGCTCGCAATGGCAGACACCGCTGCCGAAGAGTCAGTGATCGAGGGCGAAGAACGCAAGCTGATCCATTCGATTATCGATTTCGGTGACACGGTGGCGCGCGAAGTCATGGTCCCAAGGCCGGACATGGTAGTAGTCGAGTCCCGGGCCCGCGTGCGGGACGCTGCAGATATAGCTGCCACTGCTGGCTATAGCCGCATACCCGTTTATGGCCAAGGTATAGACGACATCGTGGGCGTGGTCTATGTGAAGGACATGATGCGTGCAGAGCGAGAAGGCCGAGGCGAGGAGCCAGTGACGGCTGTCATGCGCCAGGCGCAGTTCGTGCCAGAGAGCAAGCGGATCGCCGAAGTGATGAGGGAGATGCAGGCCGGGAGGCAACATCTGGCCATTGTCGTGGACGAGTACGGCGGGACTGCAGGGCTGATAACCCTAGAAGACGTGATCGAGGAGCTTGTGGGGGAGATCTCCGACGAGTACGACGTGGCCCGTCTTCGCGTGGAGCGCCTGGCTGATGGGCAGGTCAAAGTTGACGCTGGCTTGTCTATCGACGAGGTGAAAGAGCTGACAGGCATAGACCTACCTGAGGGCGACTGGGACACGGTAGGCGGTTTGCTCTACAACCTTCTTGGCCATGTCCCGGTCGCGGGGGAAAGCGCTGATTGTGAGGGGCACCACCTGGTTGCCCAGCGAGTAGAGGGGAGGCGCATCGCCAGCGTGCTGATCAGTGCGGCTGCGAAAAGCTCCGAAGAGGAGCCAGGTGCCGTGCCCCCCGACAGCGGTAGGGGCGACGCTCCAACAGCTACCTGAGGCCGAAGATGTGCTCAAGGGCGAGCTGGTCAAGGCGTTCTATATTGACCTCGCGCTGTCCAGCAGCCGCGTAGTCGAAGTCTTCGTAGGCGCTCCGGTCCGCTAGCAGGTGGTCTACCGACTCGCCAGGTCCCATGGTGGCAGTCGCGAGGTAAGGCCAGCCGGCTGCATCCATGGCCTCTTGGACTTCGGGGTCGGCGCGGTAAGCGCGTGCCTTTTGCCTTAGTACCAAGTAATTGCGCATACAGGCAGCAGCCGAAACCCATACGCCGTTTGTGCCTTCGCAACGAGGAGGTTTGAAGTCGAAGTGGCGAGGCCCGTCATAATTAGCGCTTTCGAGCAGGTCGACCAAGAAAAAAGCTGACTTCACGTCGGCGGCCCCAAAGCGTAGGTCCTGGTCGAAGCGGGGGCCGTGCTGGCCATTAAGGTCGATATGGAAAAGTTTCCTGGCCCACAACGCTTGAGCACAGCCCTGCACCACGTTGAGCGTGGCCATGGTCTCGTGGCCGACTTCAGGGTTGAGCCCGACCATGTCGGGATGGGCCAAGTTGTAGATGAAGGCCAGGGCGTGGCCGATGGAAGGCAACAAGATGTCACCTCTCGGTTCGTTCGGCTTTGGCTCGATGGCGAAACGTATGTCGTAGCGTCGGTCAACCACGTACTCGCATAGCACGTCGACGGCTTCCTTGTAGCGGTCAAGCGCGACCCGCACGTCTTTGGCAGCGTCAGATTCTGCACCTTCGCGTCCGCCCCATAGGACGAAGGTGCTTGTCCCGACTTCAGCCGCCAAGTCCAGGTTGCGCATGGTTTTGCGTAGGGCGAAGCGCCGTACCGAGCGGTCGTTGGCGGTGAAGGCACCTTCTTTGAAGGCCGGGTGGCTGAACAGGTTGGTGGTCATCATCGGTACGACCATGCCGGCTTCGTCGAGCGCAGCGCGCAAGCGCTTGATGGCTGCCTCCCTGCTCGTGGCGTCGCTGCCGAACGCGAACAGGTCGTCGTCGTGGAAGGTCATTCCCCATGCGCCGAGGCGGGCGAGCTGGTGGACCGCTTCGACTGGGTCGAGAAAGGGGCGCGTGGCCTCGCCGAAAAGGTCCTTGCCCCTCCAGCCCACAGTCCACAGACCGAAGCTGAAATGGTCCTGTTCGGTCGGTACAAGCTGATCGCTCACCATGCCTCCTGATGTTTCGAAAGAGTTGCGAACAGTGATCTCTAGGGCCAGGCTAACGCACGCTGCTCGTTCCCACCGACGGCTCCTTTATGGTCGGCTAGCAACGGCCCGGCTCGGCGCGCGCCGGTAGCTACTGGGGCTGAGCGGCTCGGGGCTGTAGTTTTCATGCGTGGGTATAGCGTGCGAGCTGGACGGGCTTGACCCGCGGCGTATGCCCCGCCACGTTGCTTGCGTGATGGACGGTAACGGCCGGTGGGCGACCAAGAGGGGCCTGCCGAGGACCGAGGGCCACCGGGCGGGGGAAGAAGCTCTCTTGGACGCGACCAAGGGAGCGGTTGAACTTGGCCTCGAGTGGTTCACGGTGTACGCGTTCTCGACTGAGAACTGGCACCGTCCCCACGACGAGGTGAAGTTCCTGCTGGGCGTCATAGCAGACGACCTGCTTACTAGGAGGCGGGACGAGCTTCATGAGATGGGGGTGCGTATCCGCTTCGCTGGTCGGCGCGACTGGAGAGTGCCCAAGTGGATCTTGAGGCGGATGGACGAGACGGCTGAGCTCACCCGGCGCAACAAGGCCATGACTTTGACGGTCGCCTTTAACTACGGTGGGCGAGCGGAGATAGTGGACGCGGTCCGGGCCCTTGTCGAAAAGGGGGTGCCGGCCTCGAAGGTGGACGAGCGGGCACTGCGCCGTCATTTCTACCTGCCTGACATGCCTGACCCGGACCTGTTCATCCGGACCTCAGGCGAGCACCGCATATCCAACTTCTTGCTTTGGCAGATCGCCTACAGCGAGCTGGTTTTCCTGGACATCCTGTGGCCTGACTTCAGGCGGGAGCACTTGCGGGAGGCAGTGCGGGAGTACCAGCGACGGGAGAGGCGCTTCGGGCGCACAGGGGAGCAACGGGACCAGGACGGCCTGCCGTCGTAAGATAACTACAGCTATGTCGCTCTATCGCGACCTCGGGGTCGTGCTGCGCACTTACAAGCTGGGAGAAGCAGACCGCATCGTCGTCCTTCTTACGGCCGGGCACGGCAAGGTCCGAGCGGTTGCCAAGGGTGTCCGGCGTACCAAGAGCCGCTTCGGTGGCCGTCTTGAGCCTCTAAGCCATGTGCAGTTACTGATGTACCAGGGGCGAGAGCTAGACATAGTGGCCCAGGCGGAGGTGGTCGAGCCATGGCGGCCTTTGCACGAGGACTTGGCGCGTCTGGCCAATGGCATGGCCATGGCTGAGGCTGCGGAGCAGGTGGCTCAGGAGGGCGAAGCTTCGGGGCCGCTCTATAAAATGCTGGTGGGGGCGTTGAGGACTTTGGTAGAGCGTCCCGGCCCGTTGGTGGTGGCTGGGTTTTATTGGAAATTGCTGTGCCTTGACGGCGCTACGCCGGTCTTGTCCGAGTGCGCCAAATGCGGGTCGAGCCCTCCAGCTGTACGTCTCGTTGCCTTCGACATTGCTGAGGGCGGGGTGCTTTGCCGGAGCTGCCAGAGCGGCCAGCCGCTGAGCCCGCCAGCCTTAGAGCTCCTGCGGATGGTAATGGGCGGCCACCTGGCGCGTGCGCTCGAGCTGCCTGCCAGCGCTACGACCGCCGAAGTAGCCGGCCTGGCCACCACTTCTCTTGAACGGCACCTCGAACGCCGCCTGCGTTCGCTGCGCACCCTGGAGCGTGCCTAAACCTCCATCAAGTAGCCTCGGTGCATGGCTGCAACGATGGACGACGTCGTCCGCCTGTGCAAGGCGCGAGGTTTTGTGTACCCCTCGGCGGAGATTTACGGCGGGTTTAGGTCAACCTACGACTACGGGCCTCTTGGGGTGCTCATGCTGCGTAACGTGAAAGAGGCTTGGTGGCGGAGCATGGTGCAGTTGCGCCATGAGGTGGTCGGCCTGGACGCAGCCATCTTGTCGTCGCCTCGCATCTGGGAAGCTTCCGGGCACCTTGCCAACTTCACCGATCCCTTGGTCGATTGCCGTCAGTGCAAGCAGCGCTGGCGTGCAGACCAACTGCCGGGCTATGAGGAGGGCCGCCCCACATGCCCGAGCTGTGGCGGGACCGACTTCACCGAGGCACGGCCGTTCAACTTGATGTTCAAGACGTTCGTCGGCCCGGTGGAGGACGAGGGGGCGGTGGCCTATCTCCGACCGGAGACAGCACAGGGCCACTTCGTGAACTTTGGCAACGTCTTGCAGACCGAGCACCTTCGCCCGCCGTTCGGTATAGCTCAGATGGGCAAGTCCTTCCGCAATGAGATCACGCCGGGGAACTTTGTTTTCCGTACGCGTGAGTTCGAACAGATGGAGCTTGAGTACTTCGTCCCGCCCAATGAAGCTGACCAGTGGCTCGGGTACTGGTGCAACGAGCGCCTGGACTGGTACGTCCGCCTGGGGATCCCCAGGGACATGCTCCGGCTACGCGCGCACACGCCGGAGGAGCTGTCCCACTACTCTTCCGGCACCTACGATGTCGAGTTCGCGTTCCCCTGGGGCTGGGGGGAGCTTGAGGGTATCGCTAACCGCACTGATTACGACCTTAGGGCTCATGCCAAGGCGAGCGGGCAGGTACTTGAGTTCTCCGACTCAGCCACTGGCGAGCGGTACGTGCCTTACGTGATCGAGCCAGCAGCTGGTGCCACCCGTACGATGATGGCCTTTTTGATCGCCGCGTACAGCACCGATGAGGTGGGCGGCGAGGCCCGCACACTGCTGCGCTTGCACCCCAGGCTGGCCCCTTACCAGGTGGCTGTGCTGCCCCTTTCCAAAAAGGAAACATTGTTGCCCCTAGCTCAAGAGGTCCTCCACTTGCTCCAACCGGTGGCTATGTGCGACTACGACGACACTCGCTCGATCGGCCGGCGTTACCGACGCCAAGATGAGATAGGGACACCTTTGTGCGTCACTGTCGATTTCGGCTCGCTCGACGACAAGGCCGTTACGATCAGGGACCGGGACACGACTGAGCAAGAAAGAGTGCCGATCGATCACCTGGTGGAGGCGGTCAGCTCGCGCCTTAGTTGGTAGCGACGAGGGCGAGGAGACCGGGCATCGCCCTCGGCCCCCCCGGGGCGTTTGCCGGGTAGCTTTTGGCCAGTACCGATAGGCCTGAGCAGGCGCTTGGAAGCCGAAGCTGCGAGGTGGAAAGCTTACGATCTCGCTATGGCCATCGTTGAGGAGGACCTGGAACGAGTGCGGTCCGCCACTGACCTAGTGGCGCTGGTCTCGGAACGGGTCGCGTTGCGCCGGGCCGGCGCTCGTTGGGTGGGCCTGTGCCCGTTCCATGCCGAAAAGACCCCGTCGTTCTCTGTCAATGCCGAGCTTGGCCGCTATTACTGTTTCGGCTGTCAAGCTCACGGCGATGCCATTAGCTTCTTGCGAGAAACCGAGCACCTCGATTTCGTGGCTGCGGTAGAGGCCCTGGCAAGCAGGGCCGGGATCACCCTTCATTATGACGACGAGAGCCCGGGGGCGGGCAAGGGACGCAAGCGTGCTGCAGCTTTGGGGGAGGCCATGGAGCAGGCCGTCCAGTGGTACCACGAGCGCCTGCTCAACGCTCCAGACGCAGGCGAGGCGCGGGCCTACTTGCGCCGTCGCGGCTACGACAGCGACGTTGTGCGCCGCTACAAGCTTGGGTGGGCACCGGCGGGCTGGGACTCGCTAGTGCGTGCCCTGAAACTCCCAGAAGACGTCCTAATAGGTGCAGGCTTAGCTTTTCGCAACAGCTCAGGACGGCTCAATGACGCTTTCCGGGCGCGAGTCCTCTTCCCAATTTTCGACGCCGGCGGTCGAGCCGTGGCCTTGGGCGGGCGTGTGCTGCCCGGCGGCCAAGGGCCAAAGTACAAGAACACGGTCAGTACAAGCCTTTATGACAAAAGCAAGGTGCTGTACGGCCTCAACTGGGCCAAGTCTGCCATCGTAGAACGCGGCCAGGTCGTGGTTTGTGAAGGCTATACCGATGTGATCGGGCTCCACCGTTGCGGGGTAACTGAGGCAGTGGCTACTTGCGGGACGGCGCTAGCGGAGGGCCATGTGCGGTTGTTGACTGGTTTCGCCCGGCGCGTGGTGCTGGCGTACGACGCAGACACTGCGGGCCAGGGAGCGGCGCTGCACTTCTACGACTGGGAACACAAGTTCGATGCCGATATACGTGTGGTTGCCCTCCCCCCCGGGGCCGACCCGGCAGACTTGGCCTTGGAGAGCCCTTCGCAGTTGCACCAAGCGGTTGCCAATGCGCAGCCTTACCTCGGCTTCCGCATAGAGCGAGTTCTGTCGTCCATGGACTTGGCAAGTCCTGAAGGGCGAGCTCGGGCCGCTGAGCTGTGCCTCAGCTTGATCGCTGATCACCCTGACCCACTGGTGAAGGACCAGTACTTGATGCAGGTAGCCGATCGCTGTCATTTAAGCCCCGATCAACTGCGAAGCCTAAAACCGGCCAGACGGCGGGACAGCTCGTTGGGGCGGAATGCCGCTCAGGCTCCCGAGGTGCGTGCCTCGACCGGTGCCAGCCCTGTAAGCCGACGTCCAGGAGGTCCCGCGCGGCAGCAAAGCGCCCGTGTGCCCCCGCCAGAGATGGAGGCTCTGCGCCTGGCAGTACAGGCACCCGGCTCAGTCGCTGGCCGCCTTCATGGTGCCCTGTTCAGTTCGGACTTAGCCCGAGCTGCTTTCGAGGAGCTGGTTTCCTCTCTGACCCTCAGCGAAGCCATCGAGCAGGCGAGCGACCCCAGGGTAGCGGAGCTGCTTGGGCGCCTGGCTGTAGAAGAAAGCCAGGAGCAGCCCGACGATGTGCTGGGGCGGCTATTGGAGCGCGCAGCCGTGCGAGTCATGGGCGACCTGCAAAGACGTGCTCGTAGCACTGAAGCCGTTGGTAGCCACCGAGAGCTCTCTCAGATGGTCAGCCAGCTGAAACTGGCCCTCGAAGAGCTGCGCTCGGCCTCACCGGGGCCTGAGGGCGCGGCACGGCTAGCTGAGGCTCAAGCACAGCTGCTAACGTTAGTGCTCGGACATCGTACGGGCGCCTCTGCTTAGTCGGAGGTGCCTGCTCCGTAGCTTGGTGATAAGCCAAGTCCGAGCACCCGCGGAACTGTGAGAGCGCCATTTACCCCTTCGGGCGAACCTACAGCGGAGTTCTCGGCTCTTTTGGCGGCTGGCCTCGAACGTGGCTACCTGACGCCAGACGACCTGATGTCTGTCCTCGAAGGCGTGGAGCTAAGCCCGGAGCTGATATCGGCAGTCGTGGGCAGGGTGACGGCGATAGGCATAGAGTGGCGCGACCAGGGCGAGCTGCTCTCTGATGAAGGTCTTGAACGTCTGAGCGCGGAGCTCAAAAAAAGCTCGCAGGGCACGTGCGGCCCAGGGCAACCGGACAGCTCGGGAGACGAGGTGCTCGGGCGGGGCCTGTTGCGCCGAGCGCGCGACCCGGTGAAGAGCGGGAGGCTTGTCTCCGTCGCGGGCCCCCGGTTGGACGTGGGGCCGGTCAGCTCAACGAGCTCCGACTCGGTCCGGCTCTACTTGAAAGAGATCGGTAAGGTGCGCTTGCTTTCGGCCGAGCAGGAAGTCGCGTTGGCTCGTTGCATAGAGCGTGGAGCAGCAGCTGCGTGCCGGTTGGCGTTGCTGGAGGACGTGACAGGGCCCGAGCGTGGTAGCGACGGTGCCGAGAGCGTCTCTCGCTCACAAGAGATGGCCAAGCGCCGGGACCTGGACCAGCGCTTGCGGGCCGAGGGACTGTTAGCAAAGCAGATCTTGGTGGAGGCCAACCTGAGGCTGGTGGTCTCAGTAGCTAAGGGCTACCGCAACCGGGGTTTGTCGTTCCTAGACCTGATCCAAGAGGGCAACCTCGGGCTTATGCGTGCAGTAGAGAAGTTTGACTATACGAGGGGTTTCAAGTTCTCGACGTACGCGACTTGGTGGATCCGCCAGGCGATCTCGCGGGCGATCGCCGACCAGGCCAGGACGATCCGGATCCCTGTTCACATGGTGGACAACATTAATCGTGTGGTCAGGTCGCGACGTAGCTTGTTACAAGAGACAGGCCGAGAACCGACCCTCGAAGAAGTGGCGAAGCGGGCGGAGATGAGCCCAGAGAGGGTGCGGGAGGTTATGCGCATCAGCCAGGAGACCGTATCGTTAGAGCAGCCGTTGGGCGATGACGATTTCAGCCTGTCGGACGTCTTGGAGGACGACGGCGTACTTGCCCCAAGCGACGCCGCAGACCGCGTCATGCTGAGCGAGGCTATCCGTGGAGTGCTGGAGGACCTCTCTGAGCGGGAACGCAAAGTGGTGCGGATGCGTTTTGGCCTTGAAGACGGCCACATCCGCACCTTGGAAGAAGTGGGCAGGGAGTTCGGGGTCACCAGGGAACGAGTGCGCCAGATCGAGTCCAAGACACTGGCCAAGCTGCGCCAGCCGTTGCGCAGTAGCCACCTGCGCGACTACCTGGAGAAGTGAGCGCGATGGGGTAACGGTACGCGGTGACGTGGTAGCGTGTCTGCGTTTCCGGGGTAGCTCAATTAGGCAGAGCGGGTGGCTGTTAACCACTAGGTTGAGAGTTCGAGTCTCTCCCCCGGAGCGGGTTGGCGCTCAGCCTGAGGCTTGTAGCTATGGGCTTGCGCTCTCAGTTCTTGGTAGGCGCCCCAAAAAGCTTGGCATCGCCAAAGTTGAGCACGGCACCATGCGCGGTGAGCATCCAGTAACCACGACCATCGGGGCTGCCCGCGATGGCTGTTACCGGCGACTTGAGGACGACGTTTTCTGAGGGCACCGAGCCGTAAAGGCCCGCGTCGCCCCATGTGATGACACCCCCGTCCATGCCCGCTTGCCACACGCCGTTGCCGCTTGGCGTAGGTGCCGCTCCCACCACGTTCGCTGCAAGCTCGTTGCCGGGGCCGCCGCTGACCAGAGCTCCTCCCGGGTAGACGAACACTGCGGCGTAGTTGGCCGCGGTAACGATGTACCCGCCGTCTGGCCGGGTCACGATCGCATCATAAGGAGCGAGGTGGCTGTTCGGCATCCCCGTCAAGGAGGCGTCGCCGAAGCCAAAGATGTGACCGTTGGCAGCGAGCAGCCAGTAGCCTTGGCCGTTGGGGGTGACAGCGATGCTCGTTATGGGGGCCACGGCGGCCAGGCGGGCAGGAAGGGACCCGTAGTCCTTGGCATCACCGAAGGGGTACACGTGCCCGATCGAGCTGACCAGCCAATACCCGTGGTTGGTGTACGTCCTGGCCATCGCCACGATCGGTGCTGACGCAGCGGTGGCGTCCGCACTTAGTGAGCCGTAGAAATGAGCATCACCGAAGGCCGTGACTTTACCATCGGCTTGGACCAGCCAATAGCCCTGGCCGTCCGAGGTGGCCGTGATCCCAACGTACTCGTTTGGCGGAGCACTGCCAGACGTTACTTGGAAGGACGCCTTGGCGAGCACATGGCCGTGACAGGAAGTCGCTGCTATCTCATAGCGCCCTGGGGTCACCAGCGAACCGGGACTTGTCGCGGAGAGCCCTCCGAGGTAAGAGGGGATCTCGAACTGTGCTGACCATGTCCCCCCGGTGCTGACGGGGGCCGTCATTTGGGTCATCGGCCCCTTCGACAGCCGGCCGTAGCGCCCAAAGTCGAAGCCGAACCAGTTCTGGCCCGGTGAGCACCCACTGCCCGCGTTACCGCTGACGTTTATCACCGAGCCCGGGTGGCCCGAGCTGGCGGACAGCGCCAGGTTGCTCGACGCCGCAGACCCGCACGCCGACAGGGCTAGAGAAGGCACACCGGCCAGGGCAGCCACGGCCCACACCAGCCTGGAGCGCCTTCGCGCGCCCGATGTGCCGGAGAACCGGCCAACCAGTGCCTTACCTAGTGGCATTGCCCACCCCGGTTTTCGTGCCTGCGGAGTGCAGGACGGTTTTCCTGCCTGCAACGTGCAGGATAATTTAGATCGGCTGGCCAGCGCACCTTCGTGCAGCTCACCCAGCCACGCTTGGGGGCCGTAAGCGCAGCAGCGTCAGCGAGTGCGCTGGGAACCTCCAGTAAAAGTGCTTACCCGTTAGAGGCGTTGCATAGGACGTGACATGCACTAGGTCGGGACGAGCGGGCGTGTTGTAAGCCGTCGGGCTGGGGCCGTCCAGCACGCTTGCGTCGACTTGGCTGAAGTTCTTCTTGTCGCGTAGGTCGACCTGGGCCAAGAAGGGCTCGGTAGGGCTCGCGTTGATCACCACGATATCGACCTGCCCAGTACGGCTTTCAGCAGCTACCGCCCATAGAGCCCGCGCCCTACCAGCGTCCGGCAGGACAGGTGCGTCCCGCACTGCCACATTGAGCAGCTGCTCGCCGCCAAGAGAGCTCATCAGCCCGAGCACCTGCCCGGTCGGTTCGTCGAGAAATGTGCCTCCCCAATTGGCGACCATCCCGCTGTCTGGGCTGAGGCCAGTGTTGACCATGGCTTTGCCGATGTCGATCGCCCTGCGCACTGTTTGGCTCTCCAGAGCCTCTTTCCTTAGGCCCCGTCGAGCAACAGCACCGGTCAGCCGGTAGGCCGTAAAGGGCGCTGATTCAGCAAGGTACTTTTCTGCCACAGGGACCCCGTGCTTCATCCACTCGAAAAGTTGCGCAGCCTCGAAAAGGCCTTCGTAAAGTGAGAGGTTGAACGCTGGGTCGGCTACTGGCACGGGGGCGACCAGCTGCCCGTACTCGGTAATGAACACGGGGATGTCCCTGCCAGAATAGTGGCGTACCTCGCTTTGCAGCCTGGCCAAGTCCCGAGCCTCGCGTGCGGGGTAGGCCATCAGGGCTTCCTCGTAAAGATGAAGGGGTGCGGTTATGTCAGGTAGACGCGCGTACTCGTGGAGCTCCACGCAGTCGTAAGGGTACCGGGTGCCCATGAGCTGCAGGAACGTTACGTTGGTCTCTTCAGAGGCGCATACCCTGATGTGAGGGTTCATGCGCTTCATCGCCTGGTAGAAGTCTATGAAGCCACCGTGTGGTCCCGAGTTGTAAGTCGCTGTTACTTGAGCTCCGGCTGGAGGGATGCTCCCGTGCCGACCGTCGCCGAAGGTGATAGCGCCGGTTGCTGGGTCCAACGTGTAGACGTGGGCGTCAGGGCCCGCCAGAGACAAGTTGCCTACCGCTCGCCAAGGTGAGCCGGCGACGTAGATGGTCACGGTGCCTGGCACGGCTGGGGGGTAGTAGAGGTAGAACTTTTGGTGCCCTGCGCCTGTAGAGTACGACGCGGACGGGAGCTCGTCGGCAAACGTGCCGACCGGCTGGTTGGAAAAGTGCGTTGTGCCACCAAAAATGTACTCGCAGGTTGGTGCTTGGCTCGGGGGACAAGGGACCGAACGTGGTCCCAGGTTGACCAGTTGCCCCGAGCGCCAGCCGTACTGGCCAGGGAACGATTGTTCGTTGCCCACTTCCCAGTAAGGGACGTTATAAGGGGCGGGGTGGCCGTTCTTGGCTCGCAGTGCTGCCCAATAGCTCGGCTGGAGGGGGTTGGACGAGGGGTGCCGGGTCAGGGGGGCGGTCATGTAGGCCACAAAGTCTGCAGCCTGTTGGGCCGTGCCGGTAGCAAAATTGACGGTGACGAGACCGACGGCATGTAGCTGGTCCAGCAGCTTGCCAAACTCGTCCGGCCCCACTGTCGAGTGCTGGGGACCGTCCAAGACACAGCACGCGCGGGAAATGTGAGCTGCCTGGATGCCGTACGGTTCGTTAGGGCCTCGGTGCTCCTGCGGCCCTATAGCCCGCAGCCAGTCGAAGCTGTCTGAAGTCGTGCCGCCGGGGTAACGCAATATCGTAACACCGGTACGGCGTAAAGCTGTTACGAAGCCGGGGTAAAACGTCCCCTTTGTTAGGTCGTACGCGCCCTCGGCATTGTCTGCCCAGAGAACGTTGCCACCGAACAAGTAAGGGCTGGCACGCCCAATCGGTCGCCCGCCTATAACGATCTCAGGGACTGACGGAGAACTCCATGTCACTACCCCAGGAGCGACGGTCGCAGTCGGGCTCATGAGCGACGCGACCAGCCCCAGGACCGCCATGCTCCGGTGCACGCCCAATGCCATAGCAACACACCTCCCTTTTAGTAGTGACGAGATGCCTGCCCACCGGGTGCTTTACGGGAGGCGAAGCGCCTGTCGGGCACCCGGTGGACCATTAGTGGCCAGGGTGAACTACTTCTTGGTCGACTTGGCTGGCTTGGCAACCGCCTTCTTGGTCGACTTGGCCGTCTTGGCTGGCTTGGCAACCGCCTTCTTGGTTGCGCTGGCTGGCTTTACCGTCTCCCACTTGAACGTCTTGCCCACTGGCTTGCAGACCAACGTGGCCTTTCCGGCCTTCTCTGTCTTGCCGAGCTCTGCCTTGGTGCAGCTACTGCCAGCCTTCACCTCAGTCGCTACAGCGTGGTGAGCTGCGACGCTTGCGTGGGCTACGGCGGCTTGGTGCGTTTTGGTGCTTGCGTGAGACGACGCATAAGCAGTTCCTGCAGTGGCGAGGCCGCCCAAGGCCACACCGAGAGCCATAACTGCGGGGAAAACCCGCCTCAGCACTTTAGTCACTATCTGCCCTTTCCCTTTGATGTTTCCTCTGGTGAGCCGTAAGGTGTTGCCCAGGTCCCACCCTCTTTTACACATTTGAGTTGTACCGGCATAACGCTTAAGGTCGTCGGCTACCTGAGAAAATGCTGAAGCCTGGGTGCGGGCAGGCTCAATGGACGCCCGACGCTAGGTGGGAGAAGCAGAAGGCTCAAAGCTGAGAAAGTGCTGAGAAGAGGTCGGCCCTGAACAACTTGCGCGTGCAACCAAGCCGCGCAGCGCGCGGAAGTGGCCGTGCCGTCTCAGCCACCGTCTCAGGGTGCTGGACCAGTGAGCGGGATGACCACGATGAACTTGGCTCCTGGCTTGGCATCTTCCACCCACACGTCACCGCCATGGGCGACCACGATCTCGCGAACTATGGCGAGGCCGAGGCCCGCACCGTTGCCTTCGTGAGCTCGCGCGCTGTCGAGGCGGACGAAGCGCTCGAAGATCCGTTCTCGCTCAAACCAGGGCACGCCCGGGCCGTCGTCTTTGACGCTGAGCTCGCAGCGCCCGTCAACGCTCTGCAAGGAGAACTCGACATTGGCCCGGGCATAGCGCTCGGCGTTGTCGGCCAGGTTGGTAACGACGCGTTCGAGCAGGACCCCGTCACCGTTCACGCGCACAGCGCTCACCCCTTTCAGGGAGACATTGACCTTTCCTCGTTGGCGAAGGCGGTCTGCCTGAGCCAGGATGATGTCATCGAGGTCAACATCGGCGCGCCTCAAGCGCAGCATGCCCTCGTCTATGCGGGCTAGGGTGAGCAGGTCGTCGACCAGATGGCTCATCCTCGTTACTTCTTCGATCGAACCCTGGACCAGGGTGGCAGCAGCGGCTGGGTGCTCAATAGCCACCTCAAGCTGGGCTTGCAAGGCAGCGAGGGGGTTGCGAAGCTCGTGCGACACGTCGGCGATCAGGCGATGTTGGCGCTCGCTTGCTGCTTGGAGGCGTCCAAGCATGTCGTTCATGGTCCTCGCCAGTTGCCCTACCTCGTCAAGAGCGTGGGGCTCGGCTACGCGGCTGCTCAAGTCGGTGGCAGATATCTTGGCCACCTGAGAGCGGATCCTCTCGACTGGCTTCAGAGACCACCCGGTCATGGTCCAGACCACAAGTCCCACCAGCAGGTCCAGTACGGGCAGCGCCACGCCTAGTGACAAGGCGACCAAGCCGACTGCGTGGTCGGCAGCGCCTAGCGAATAAGCCACGAGCACCGTGCCGTTGGCCGGAGGCCCCCTCACTCCGAGGGCCGCGACAACAAAACGCTTGTCGATGTCTAGCCGTACATGTGTGAAACGCCGTACCCGAAGCCTTACGTCCGTGTATATAAGTACTTTGCCGGGCGGGGGAGCTGAGTCGACCATTGCCGCTTGTCCTTCGATGTTGCGGCTGGAAGCTATGACGGCGCCGTTGCTACCGATCACTTGCGCTGCGATCTCTTCAGTTGGGTCGGGGAGCGGGTTGGGCACGTAGCCCCTGCTCGCCATCAGTGACGAGATAATGAGGGCTTCGTCTTGCGCAGTATTGGACGCGCTCCGGTACAGAGATCCTCGCAGCAGACCGAGCACGCTGAAGGAGCTCAGTACAAAGGCCGCTCCCACGACCAGAAAGGAGACCACAGCCGCGCGTACTCGCACTCCACCGGCCCAGTGCCTCACTAGCGACCATCCGGTGGGGATCTCTACAGGTGCCGAGGCCGCTGCCTGGGCTTTCATGAGCTGCTCAAAGCGTAGCGGTAGCCAAAGCCGCGGACAGTCTCTATGTTGTGGCGGCCGAACGGGATGTCGATTTTCCTCCTCAAATAGCCGATGTACACCTCTACGATATTTTGGTCGCCATTGAAGTCACTGCCCCACACCTTGCTAAGCAGTTCCTCTTTTGACACAGCCTTGCCGGGGCTGCTCAACAGTACTGCAAGCAAGTCGAACTCCCGTCGTGACAGTGCTATGTCTTCGCCGCCGCGTGCACAACGACGTGCCCGCCGGTCAAGCAAGAGGTCGCCAGCACGCATAACGTCCAAGCTCCAAAAAGCACTTCGTGACTCCCGTCTTGCCAGAGCGCGCACATGGGCTTTGAGCACGACGTAGGAAAAAGGCTTCTTAAGGTAATCGTCCGCCCCGGAGTCCAGGGCCTCGGCCTCGTCCCACTCTCCGTCCTTGGCCGTCAGCATCAGCACGGGCGTCCATATACCTTGTTCCCTGAGGCGGCGGCAAATTTGGAAGCCGTTCAGCTCCGGGAGGAGGATGTCGCACACGATCACGTCAAAACTCTGCTCGGTGGCAAGCCTTAACCCCTCTGTGCCAGTGCTGGCCCCAACAGCTTCGTGGCCGTCCTCGCTGAAGCCGTGGCAAAGGGCATCACGAAGGTGAGCTTCGTCTTCTATGAAGAGGATCCGCATGGCTGGCTCTTGGGGCTTGGTGGGCTGTAAGTGCTTGTGCTCTCCGTGCCGTCGCTATGGCATGACAAGGTACCGTCGCTATGGCATGGCGAGTTGTCCTATGCCGAAGCTACTGCGCCTTCGGTGGGCAGCGACGACGGACGGTGCCATGACTTTCAGCTATAGCTCAGGAACGGCGCGTTCGGCCAGCTCCAAGGCGTGGCGCCGCTCCCGTGCACACCTGGTCGAAGGGATCGTCCTCAGCTGACGAGGTGAGCCGGCCACTACGAGCGCTTTGCGTTGCCGTGGGCCCCTGTGGGCCGCGTTGCCGTGGGCCCCTGTGGGCCGCCTTGCCGTGGCGCCGTGCCGCCTAGGGCGCTTGCCGAGAGGCCACCGGGCCGCTTCCCGGGCCACTTGGGGGTCGCTAGCCTGAAGCCCATGTGCGCGATGACATCCATGCCAACCCGCAAGATCGGGTCGCTTGAGGTATCGGTCGTCGGCCTGGGTTGTAACAACTTCGGCGGGCGGGTAGATGGAAAAAGCAGCGTAGAAGTGGTGAGAGCCGCTATTGACGCTGGTGTCACTTTGTTTGACACGGCTGACATTTACGGAGGGACGCAAAGCGAGGAGGTGCTAGGGAAAGCGCTCCGCAGGAGGCGTTCCGAGGTCATAATAGCTACAAAGTTTGGCATGGCTATTGACGAACAAAGACGAGGGGCTCGTCCAGCTTATATTAAAAAGGCTCTCGAAGACAGCCTGCGCCGCCTGAAGACTGACTACATTGACCTTTACCAGCTGCACCAGCCCGACCCGGCTACTCCGATAAGCGAGACACTAGCGGCGCTGAGCAGCGCCGTTGAAGAGGGCAAAGTGCGTGAAATAGGTTGCTCGCATTTTTCGGGGCCTCCCGGCATGGATGTGGGTCGATTTAGGGATCTACGGCCCGGCGACGCTCGTGTGGCAGGACATGCTCGATC
>JBMFUG010000031.1:0-27329 GCA_049966695.1 Acidimicrobiales bacterium
ACGACGACAACGACCACGACGACAACGACCACGACGACAACGACCACGACGACAACGACCACGACGACAACGACCACGACGGCACGTACCACGACGACGGCAACAACTTCCGACCCGACATCACCGCCTGCTCCATCGACAGTCGGCGCTGGTCCTCCCCCCCCAGCCGGCGGCGTGTGGCTGGAGCTGCGGACATGCGAGTCAGGTGACAATTACCAGGCTGACACCGGCAACGGGTACTACGGCGCGTACCAGTTCTCCCAAGCCACCTGGTCACAGCTCGGGTACCCCGGACGCCCCGACCTGGAGCCTTACTGGTTACAAGACCAAGCCGCCCAGCGACTGGAAGCACTCAACGGCTGGGGACAGTGGCCAGCGTGCAGCGCAGCGCTGGGCCTTTGAACCCGCTTCGTCCTCAGGGGGCCGCACAGACATCAGCGCACGCTCTAGGAGCAAACTTGGCCTTTGAGGCCACGGCGCCAACTGGCTTCCGTGCTGGCGGGCGCACCCCCTGTTGGCAAGCGCACCCCGCCCGAAGTGACCTCCGGGCTACCGTCCCTCGACAAGCCCTGGCCCTGTCGCCCACGATGCCACGAACCCCGACCAAGCCTTGATCCGCAGCGACTTTTCCTCGTCCTTAGCCAAAGGGGGTTCCTGTTCGCCCTTGCGAGTGCCCCAGCGGTCGACGATCACCCGTGGGCCAACCCCCTCAAGGACCGAAGCCGCCTGCACCGCAGCCCCTAAGGCCACAAGCTCTTTCGCGTCCGGCACGAGGACGCCCCGTCCTGACAGGCGTCTTATTACCTCACGCCACACGCCGCTGCGTGCACCGCCTCCCACTAACAACAACGCCGACGTGGGCTCCAAGCTTGCCCAGTCCGTGATGCGGTCCAGACCCGCAAGCAGGGTGGCCGCCGCCCCCTCATAGGCAGCTTGAAGAACTGAGCGTGGGTCAGTGTCGTGACGCAGCCCAGACATGGTCCCTGATGCCCCAGGCAAATTAGGGGTCCGTTCGCCGTCCAGCCAGGGCAAAAAGACAACTTCGCCGGACGGCGCTACGTCGTCACGGGCCAGCCCCAGCCAGGCCGCTACCTTGTCCACCGCTAGTGTGGCGTTCAACGTGCACACAAGCGGCAGGTACTTGCCGTCGGCACTGGCGAAGCCGGCGACCACCCCTTCAGGGTCCGCGCTTGGGCGCTCTGCCGTAACGAACACAGTGCCCGACGTGCCGAGCGACAGCGACGCCTCTCCTGGCCCCAACCCAACTGCAAGGCCAGCAGCTGCATTGTCCCCGGCACCAGGACCTACCAGCGCTCCACGGCTAAGGCCAAAGCGCTCAGCCACCCCAGCAGGCACTTCCCCCGCTGGCTCCATAGGCCCTAGCACCTTCGGGAGCATCCCCACGTCCAGTCCCACTTGTGGTAGCTGAAGGACGGCTTCGTCATAACGCTCAAGGCCGGGCTGCCACCACCCAGTACCCGAAACGTCGCTGCGATCGGTGGAGATGGCCTGTGCTGAGTCGCTTTGGGTGCCACCACTACCGCTCACAGCGCCAGTCAGTAACGCAGTCAAGTAGTCGTGCGGCAAACAAACGGCCCGCGTCTCTGCTGCTGTGGCTGGCTCAGACCTGCGCAACCAAGCCCACTTTGCCACCGTAAAGGCTGGCGTCAAGACGGACCCGACCCGCTCTGCGCACTCGGCAGAGCCACCAAGGGCGTCCACCAGCGCTGCAGCGTCTTTGGCAGCGCGGGTATCGTTCCATAACAAAGACGGCCTAAGTGGCCTGCCGTCAGCAGCGAGCACCACTAGCCCATGCTGCTGGGCAGCCACTGAAATGGCAGTGACTTTGCCGGTGCCCTGAAGGGAAGCCATCGCTTTGCCGATCGCCTCGCCCAAAGCGTTCTCCCAGACAGCAGGGTCAGTCTCGCGAGCCCCCCCAGTACCGCTGACCACGTGCTTAGCGGTGCCCTCGCCCACGACCGCACCAGTGCTGGAATCGACTATCACAACTTTTGTGGACTGAGTAGAGCTGTCCACACCAGCAACAAGAGCCACAATGCGATCCTAGCAAGCAGGCCATGAGCCTAACTGGCCTGCCGGGACCTAGTGGACCAGGACAGCCTCCTCCGCTGCGCCGAAGCTGATCACGTCTGCGCCACGAGCGGCCGACCAAGCGGCAAACCCAAGGCGCTGCACTTCGAGCGGCGAACCACCGGCAGCAGCGCACAACAGCCCCAGCGCCGCTTCTTCGAAGCTCACGCCGCGCTCGGCGGCAGGGACCACCAATGCCTCGCGAGCTTCTTCCTCCCCAAAGCGCGGAAGTGAGACGGGCCAGACGCTGTTGGAGAAGTTGCCGGCACTGGCGAAAGCGCCTTGCAAGCTCGGGCTGCCGCCGAACACGAAGGCAACCGGTAGCTCCTCGCGCCACAGGCTCTTTGCCAGGTAGCCGAGAGCTTCAAGCTCTCCTCTGGCCAGCCGGTCTGCGTCATCGAAGACCAAAACGAACCCAAGCGACACAGTTCTTGCGAACATGCCCGCCAACTTCAAAAAGCGTTGCAACGCCGACCATGACACCTCCGACTGCTGAGGAACGCAAGGCGGCACCGGCTCCAGGCTGCAATGGTGACTTGAGCGCGCAAGGGACAGTACATCATGGGCGAAACGCGCCACGTGATGTGGCCATGCCCTGCAGGCACCTGCGCTGACCTCGTCCAGCAAGCCGCCAAGGGCGCGCTGCTTGGGCTGGCAGTGGTGGGTGCAAACAGCCCAGCCCAGCCGCGAAGAAGCCTCCTTGGCGATCGCCCTTAGGGCTGCTGTCTTGCCAATTGCTGGAGCACCCGTGACCAAGCTATGGAACCTTGGGTCCCCGGGGCCGGTCGCATAAGCTTCAATGCTGTCGTTCACAATCCCAGCTGATGAGATGTCATGGCAACTGGGCCTGTCTACAAAATGAGGCGGTTCAGCACCCCGCAGCGGACGGTAGGGGGGCAAGGAGGTCGTCACGGCCCTCTCCTTTCAGTGGTCTGGTTGCTCTTTTGACCCGGTCTCGTTTTCTTTGACCCGGTCTCGTTTTCTGAAAACTGTGGGCAATTTTCTGCTTACGGGCACGTCACCGGACGAGCGGTAGCTTTTGGGCGCTCAAGTCCTTGCGCTTGGGGCTTGCGGCCCACGCACGGTCGTTGGCCTCCCGCACGAGGTCTTCCTCACGCTTGGCTTCGGGCCAGTCGTCACGGTCTGAAAGCAGCGGGAAGTAAGCAAGCACGGGTGGCAACCGCCCCCACAACACCAACGCGACCCCGGCCGGCAATGTGCGGATCTGGTCCGCTCGCAGCACAGCCTCGTACTCCCAGCTCACGGTGCGCGACCGCTCTTTTGCCCCGCGGTGGCTAGCCTCACGGCGACTGCGCCGCTGGCCGCACAACTTTTCTAAGTCGCCCAGGTCACGGGGTGAACTGAGCCCACCTAGCACCGCGGTTATGGAGGTCGCATTGCCCATCGTCTCGGAGCGCTGAGGCCCCCATCTGGTCACTGCTTGAGAAAAAGACTGCATAGCGTAAACGACGACTATTCCCCTCCCACGTCCGTCCGCCAGTAGGTCGGGCAATGCAGGGACGGGGGCGATGCTGGGCGCCTCGTCGAGCAACCCGAGCAGAGGAGGATCTAAGCGCCGGCCCGGCATCCTGGCGGCGACCCGCTCGGCGGTATCGAAAACCTCGTCAGCAAAACAAGTGATCAGCGGTGCCACGGTGCCTAGGCGCGAGCCCTTGCCTAACAAGTACACCGTCCCGTTGGACAACAAGAACCGCTCTATGTCAAGCTCCTCGCCGGGTGGCGGGCAGCACGACTGTGCTATTTGCTCGTGGCTGAAGCACGCAAGAGCACGTGCCACGTAACGCAGGACACCAGAAGTCGTCTCGGCTGCACCGGTCGTGTGCAAGGCGATAAGGTCCGCCCATCCCGGAGCCGCAAGCGGGGAGCTTGCAAGGACGTCAGCCGGAAAGGGGTCTTCGGGGCGCCGAGACCATTCCAGCACCGCACGTATATCGAGGCCTTCGAGCGCTGCTGCATGCAAGTACGCTTTCAACAGGTCGCGAGCGGAGTCCCGGAAGAACGCTGCGTTCTGCCCGTCACCTTCATCCCCAGTTGCCGCCACCAAAGCGGCGGCCCGTCGCTCAGCCACAACGGTGCTGGTGCAACCCGCTACCGGCGACCAGCGCACCGGGTCTGCAGCGGGGGCCAACTCGTCAGGGTCAAGGGCGAGGACCGGGCCGACACGCTGACGGCTCATCGCGCTGAGCTCGTAAAGGTCAGACTTGGTCGAGGTTGCGACCACTGGGCCAGGATGCTGGCGAAGCACCGGTGCGAGGACGCGGAACGTCTTGCCCTCTCCCGGCGGTGCCACCAGGCGAAGGGAGGCCTCCCATGACGCCCACAGGGGGACGCCGTACCGCAAAGACCGGCCCATCGGGTAGCCAACGGCGGCTTCCTGCGGACATGCAAGCTTTTTACGACCGCCACCAGCGACCAAAGAGGGACGTGTCTGCGGCAGCTTCCTTCGCGCCGCCTCAACGGAAGCCTCTTGGAGCAATTGCCGCCTGCTGGCAAAACCAAAGCGGTCCCTCTTGTCGCCGAAAGCCCAACCGAGCAGCGCGCCTCGGC
Source organism: Acidimicrobiales bacterium (assembly GCA_049966695.1). GTDB lineage: Bacteria > Actinomycetota > Acidimicrobiia > Acidimicrobiales > Palsa-688 > JAKAWM01. The sequence continues at coordinate 4,660 of JBMFUG010000031.1, forward strand.
TAGTAGGACCGCTCGGCCTATGTCTTTTCGGCCAGTTCTTGCTCCAACGGACTGCGGCACAGGCCACTACGGCACAGGCGACCACGGCGCACGCCGCCACGGCACAGGCCACTGTCATGCCATTTTCCTGACAAGAGCTTGCTCGGCACGAGACAAGGCGTAGTAAACGGCCTTTTTGGGAAGTCTTTCCCGTCGGCCCGCCTCGCTCGCACGAAACCCCCATACCCGGACTGCGCACAGGAGCCTTGCTTCCTCGAGCGTCATATGCCCGCTCCGCAGCGCGTCAACTACAGCGCTTGCCAGCCATTCTGCAGACGTGCGAGCACGCCAAAGGTCGACCTCAAGGCCCCAGCCGCTGCTCGGCGCACATGCTGCTTGAGCCTCGAGGACCTCGGTCAACGGCTGCGTACGTTGTTGGTAACGCCGCTGGCCCTGACGCGCGGTCCGCACCCTACGAACTGCCTCTTGGACGACCAGCCGGGCCACGTGATGGTGCTCCTCGCCAGAGTGGCGGCAGATCGCCGCGTAGCACTCTGCCACAAGGTCGCTCATGGTGTCACAGGGATCTTGGCAGTGCTCGCTCAAGCCGTGGCCGTACATCGGCAACGTGACCTTCTCGCGCCGGATGCGCGGCAAAAGTGCCTGTAACAGGGCCCTCGCGACGAGCGGGCATGAAGCCTGGCGTAGCAAGGCTTCAAGAACGCGCTTAGCCGCTTCAGTCGGGTAAAGGCCCTCCCAGCGAACCAGCGAGACGACATCAGCCAGGTTCGTGCACCCGGCGAGCGCTGGGTTGGCAGCAGCTAGCTCACGGGCAACCCACATAGAGGCGCTGGAACGGGACACTCGCCACCACTCGTCGTCAAGGCGGTCGAAAATCTCAGCCGAAGATGCAGGCCCTGAGGCTGACGCGGTTGTAGGTGCACGCCCAATCAGACAAGCCATGCCATGACGTTGCCTGCCGCCCTTCCCCCGCGCCTGCCCCAGCCCGTTCCCCTGCCCCAAGCAGGAACGGGGAAATTACTGGGGTAGACCAGCCCACAAGCTAGCGTCCTGGCCCGGGGCCTGCCCCACAGGGGCAAAAGCCAACCCCAAGCGAGCACCTGGGCACGTTAGGGGGCCCCGGGAGGGCCAGCAAAGCCACTGAGATCAGCGGCTTTCAGCCACCTGCTCAGCCCTTGTCTAGCGCCTCGCGTAACGATCGGACTCGGTCGCCAACCTCGGCCGCTGAAGCCCCGCTCAGGGCTGCCCGCATCAAAGCCGAAGCAACTACGACACCGTCCGCAGCAGCAGCAGCTGCAACCGCCTGAGCCGGGCCAGAAATGCCGAACCCCATCACAACGGGCTTGTCGGTAAGAGCTTTCAGCCGCTTGGCCAAGGTGGACGACGAGCTCGCCAAACCCTCTCGCTCACCCGTGACCCCCATCAAGTTGACCCCGTAAACAAAACCCCGGGAACGCTGGCAAATCTGCTCCAACCGGTCATCAGGTGTAACTGGAGCAGCCAAAAGGACCGTCTCCACACCGCTGGCCGCCGCGTCTGCCTCCCATTCAACAGACTCCTCGAGGGGTAGGTCGGGCACGATCGCCCCCCGCACCCCACTGGCCACGAGCTGGCTAGCGAAGCGCTTGGTACCGGCTCGCATGACAAGGTTGGCGTAGGTCATAACCACCAAAGGCACAGGCACCGCAACTTTGCGTACTTCTGCCATGACCGACCCGGGCGTAGTGCCACGACGCAAAGCCTGCACTGAGGCCTCCTGTATCGTGGGGCCGTCCATCATGGGGTCCGAGAACGGCAGCCCAATCTCGACAGCATCGGCACCGGCGTCGCACATAGCCATGACAAAGGCCAGCCAGTCTTGCACAAGCCCCCCGGTCACGTAAGTCACCAATAGCTTGCGTCCGCGGTACCGAGCAGCTCTCAGTGCAGGCTCGACAGCCAAACCCCCTAAGGCCGGGGTTGCTGAGGACGGGGTTGGTGAAGCCGGGACGGTCACGGCTGAGCCTCCACGGCCGGCAAGCGTCGTCCGGGGCTCAGCAACCTCATGATGTGGCCCACGTCTTTGTCGCCTCGTCCAGACATCGTCAACAAGACAGTCGAGCCTGGGGCAACTTCTCCGCTCCTCGCTGCTCTCACGAGCCACGCCACCGCATGAGCAGGCTCCAAGGCAGGGATGATCCCCTCGGTCCGGGCCAGCAACTGGAAGGCTTCGATGACTTCTTCGTCGGTCGCCGACTCGTAGCGCGCCCGGCCGAGCTCGGCTAGGTGCGCGTGCTCGGGCCCTATCCCCGGGTAATCGAGCCCAGCAGAGATCGACTTGGCCTCCAAGATCTGGCCGAACTCGTCCTGAAGAAGGTAGGACCGCATGCCGTGGAGCACCCCGGGCACGCCCTGAGGCCCCATCGCTGCACCGCCGGCAGCCTCGACACCAACAAGCTGGGCCGTCGTGCCGGCAAAGCCCGAAAACGTGCCCGCAGCGTTGCTGCCACCTCCGACACATGCCACTACCACGTCCGGCGGGCGCCCGATCAGCCCGTAGCACTGTTCAAGTGCTTCAGACCCGATGATGCTCTGGAACTCACGTACCATCCAGGGGTAAGGGTGGGGGCCCATGACCGAGCCCAAGCAATAGTGAGTACCTTCAACGCTCGCCACCCATTCACGCAAGGCTTCATTGACGGCGTCCTTCAGCGTGGCGCTGCCTGATCGCACCGCGCGCACCTCGGCACCGAGGAGGCGCATGCGAAAAACGTTGAGCTCCTGGCGGGCCATATCGACTTCGCCCATGTAGACAACGCACTCCAAGCCGAGCAAGGCAGCGGCTGTGGCCGTAGCGACACCGTGCTGGCCGGCCCCGGTCTCGGCAATGACGCGGCGCTTGCCCATTTCCAAAGTGAGCAGCCCCTGGCCGATAACGTTGTTGATCTTGTGGCTGCCGGTATGAGCCAGGTCTTCGCGCTTCAGCAGCACACGTACGCCCAGCTCATCAGACAGTCGCTGGCATTCAGTTAGCGGGGTCGGGCGGCCAGCGTAATCGCGCAGCACCGCGTGGTAGCGGTCGCGAAAAGTCGCGCTCGACCAGGCGGAGCGGAAGGCCTGCTCCAACGATTGGCACGCGGGCACCAAAGCCTCGGGCACAAAGCGCCCGCCAAAACTGCCAAAGCGGCCGCTCATGTCTGGCTCTCCCATTACCGCCGAAGGAGCCACCTCACTCGTCCTCTGCCCAGTCGTAGGGGCCATCCGCTAGCCTTGCCGAGCGGCTCATGCTTGCGGCTTCGACCTGCGCCTGTGCGTGCTTGGCCGCCTCGATAAAAGCCTTCAACTTCATCGGGTCCTTCACCCCGGGTGATGCCTCGACGCCGGAAACTACGTCCACGCCCCACGGCCTGACCCTCGTGATGGCTGAGCCGACGTTGTCGGGATCCAGCCCTCCGGCCACCACAAGCCGTTGCCCCTCGGGCACGTCAGCTGCCAACGCCCAATCGAAGACCTGGCCCGACCCAGGGTGGGCCGCATCCAGCAAGACCGCGTCAGCCCCGTACTCGGCAGCCCGTGGCACCCGGACGTCCCCAGCGGGGAAGGCCTTGATAACCATCGGCACCCGCTCTCGGACCCAGCGTGTTTGCTCAGCAGTCTCCCGGCCGTGGAGCTGTGCCGCCTGCAAACCTGCCGCGTACACGATCTCAACAACTCGGCGAGGTGCCTCGTCCCGGAACACGCCCACCGTCAGCACCTCGTCGCGTGGTAGGCGCTTCACAATGTCCGCCACTTTTTGCGGGGTGACCTGACGGGGAGAAGGCGCGAATATGAAACCGACCGCACTGGCACCCATTGCCACTGCCAAGAGGGCGTCGTCTTCAGAAGTCGTCCCGCATACTTTTATGAACACGGTGCCCTTTCGCCCCTTCGTACTTCCGCCCCAAACAGCTGGCGGAACGCCTCTTTCGGGTCGGGAGAAGCTACCAGAGCCTCCCCGACCAGGACGGCATCAAAGCCAGCGGAGACAAGCCGCTCCACGTCAAGTGCAGTCCTAACCCCCGATTCTGCCACCCGTAGTACTTCGCTTGGGATGGCCTTGGCCACCCGGGCAGCACGGACCGGGTCAACCTCGAAAGTGCCGAGGTCGCGCTGGTTGACACCTATCAGCGTGGCACCCTCCCTCAGGGCAATTTGGGCTTCGTCCTGGTCGTGGACCTCGACAAGCGCATCTAGCCCGAGCTCCGCTGCCAGCTTGAGCATGTCTCGCAGCTGCGTGGCCGACAACGCTCTCACTATTAGCAAGAGCGCGTCAGCCCCCATAAGACGGGCATCGCAGACATCGGCCAGGCTCACCGCGAAATCTTTGCGGAGCACTGGCAAGTCAACAGCAGCTCTCGCTTCGGCCAAGTCAGCGGCCGAACCTCCGAAGAACTCGGCGTCGGTGAGCACCGACAAGCACGCTGCCCCACAGTCCGCATAAAGACGGGCCATGGTGCCCGGTACGAGGTCGGGTGCCAGCACGCCTCTAGAAGGGCTCCGTCGCTTCAGCTCGGCTATGACTGCTGGGACGCTTGGCCCTTTAGCCGACTTCAGGGCCTCGGCAAAGCCCCTGACGGGCGGGCAGTGCCTTGCTCGCTCGACCAGCTCGCTTAAGTCGCGCCGGTCCCTGGCAGCTACCGCTCGATGAGCGGCGAGGATCGAAGCTAGGTAGTCGCCCATTTTGCCCGCCAGCCTAGCCTGAGCCGCAAGAGCCCATTGCGACGTGCCCACCAGTTCGCTGCTCATAGCTGACATGCTTTATAGGTATGGGTGGTGAACTAGGGACGATCGTGGTGGTCGAGGACGACACCAACATCGCCGACCTGGTGGACATGTACCTGCGACGCGAAGGCTTTCGCGTCGTGCAGGCGGCCACAGGTGAGGCGGGGTTACTGGCCATAGAGCACGAGCACCCTCGGCTTGCCATCTTGGACATTGGCCTGCCAGGGGGCATAGACGGCCTAGAGATCTGCCGCCGGGCACGGGCAAGGCAGGCGTTACCCGTCTTGGTTCTCACCGCCCGGGACAGCGAAGTCGACCGAGTCTTGGGGCTGGAGCTCGGCGCAGACGATTACGTGACCAAGCCGTTCTCGCCTCGTGAACTAGTAGCCCGGGTGAAGGCCATCCTCCGCCGTTCAGACGGCCCGGGCCGTAACCGGAGCGAGATTTTGATGGCTGGCCGAGTTGAAGTAGACCTGGTGCGCCACGAAGCCAGGGTGGACGGCCAAGTCGTGCCTCTGGCGGCGAGAGAGTTCCAGTTGCTCGCGTTCCTGGCTGAGCGGCCGGGGCGCGCCCTGAGCCGTCAGCAGCTCCTGGACGGCGTGTGGGGACCTGGCTGGTACGGCGACGATAGGACCGTTGACGCTCACGTGCGCAACCTTCGCAAGAAGCTAGGCGAAGCTTTGCCCTTGAGCACCGTCTGGGGAATGGGCTACCGGCTCGGTTAGGCCGGCCAGCCAGGTAGTAGGGTTGTCACGTTGCGTCGGCGCATCAGCCTCACCATGGTGGCAATGGTTGCTGGCGCTCTTGTGCTAGCTGGTCTTGGCACGCTCGGGCTCACCACGCTCGACAGCGTCTACCAGACCCAGTCCCAGCTCGTGACCGAAGCCCGCCAGCTCAGCCAGGGCTTGCAACAAGAAGTGACGGCTGGCAACCCGCGCCACCCACTGGCGGTCCTGCGTAGCGCGATAAGCGTCCTCAAGGCACCGCTCGGCCTGGAAGGCGAGGCCGTGTTCGCTCTCACTCCGCAGGGTGACCCGTACAACTTCCTAGACCCCAAAGCGCCGCTCGACCTGCCCGGCGGGCTACGCCCAGGCGACATGGACATGGCCCAGCTGATAATAAGCCAGTCGGACAGTGGCCATCGTGGACGGCTGGCCTGGGCTGCGTACCTTTTTTCCACCAAGTACCCCGTGGCAAGGGCGCGACGCTTTGACGTGGTCAACCTGGTAGTGCTTTTGACTCGGCAGGCGCCGACCGGCATCACGAGGGCCACTTATTGGTTCGGCGTGGCGGCCGCCTTGACATTGGTTATATCCCTCGTGGTTGCCAACCGCCTTGGCTACCGCATAGCGCGCCCGCTAGCGGACACTGAGGCGGTGACGCGGCGCATCGCTGAAGGCGACCTCAACGCTCGGGCTCCCGTGCCAGAGAGGGAGGGCCCCGAGCTGAAATCGCTTGCCCGGTCCGTCAACCAGATGGCAGACAGCCTGGAGCGCGCACGGGGTGCTCAGCAGCAGTTCTTGATGTCAGTGTCCCACGACCTGCGCACCCCCCTCACGTCGATCCGGGGTTTCGCCGAAGCGATCGCCGATGGGACAGCGGCAGACCTGGCCCACGCCACCGGCGTTATCACAAGCGAGTCCCGCCGCCTGGAGCGCCTCGTAGGCGACCTATTGGAGCTCGCCAAGCTACAGTCGGGCGCCTTCAGCCTCCGCTTGGGGGCTGTGGACGCCGGCAGGGTGGCCGAAGAGGTCGCCTCAGCTTTTGGCCCGCGCGCGTCCGACCTCGGCCTTTGTCTCCAAGTTAGCACCGCAAGTCCCGCAGCGGTGCTCTGCGAGGCTGATCCCGACCGCCTTGGCCAGGTCGTCGCCAACCTAACGGAGAACGCTCTTAATTACGCCGCCTCAACAGTCAGCGTCCGCGTCGAAGCGCCTACCCGAAATGGAGACGGCCCGTCTGTACTCGTGGAGGACGACGGGCCTGGTATAGCCCAAGCAGAGCGCTCGGTTGTCTTCGAACGGTTGTTCCGCTCTAGCTCTATTGCGGGGCGCAACCTCGGAGGGGGGTCGGGGCTCGGCCTCGCGATCGTAAAAGAGCTCGTAGACGCCATGGGAGGGACAGTCCGAGCCGAGCCAGCCGCGAGCGGCGGCACGCTCATGGTCGTGAGGCTGAGGCCAGCCCCCTTCAAACGTTTGCAGCCACGCCCCTCCGAGACCCCGTTTGCCGCAGGCTAGGTTCACTTCCAGCGAAGCTCCCTTCGCGGCGCAAAGCGCGCTAGCGCTTGACCCGGCGCCGTGCCTTGGTCCCCTCTCGCCGGGACGATCGGCCCTGCTAGACAAGCAAAGCCGCCTCGTAACCTTGAGGATATAGGCCTCGGCTCAGTGCCGGTTTACAAGGAGAGCTAAGCACGTGAAGGTATGGATCGAACAGGACTACTGCACAGGGGACGGCCTATGCGAGGAGCTGTGCCCCCAGGTCTTCCGGCTCGCCGACGATGGGCTGGCCTATGTGATGGCGGACGGCCAGCCCCGCGACGCCAGCGGCAAGACTGGCATCGTTGCCGTACCCCCTGAGCTCGAAGACGATGTGCTGAGCGCCCAGGCACAGTGCGCCGGTGAATGCATCTACGTAGAGCAATAAAGCTGCCGAGCAATAAAGCTGCCGGGGTGCCACGCCAAGCCTATTCGCGCACCTGTCTAAGCTAGTTAGTGCGCGCCGTGCACGCTGTAGGTTAGCGCTTCGCAAGCCGACGAAGCCCTTACAAGGGCTACCGGCATATGGACACGCCAGCTCACAGCAGAGCCGGCGGCGGAGCTGGGCCGGCGGCCCAAGCACCCCGGGCCGCTTGCGTAGCGCCGTGCCTATGCTTCGCTCGTTACATCTGCGTTTTGCGCTGAAGGCGTTACATCTGCGTTTTGGGCTGACGGCACTGTGGGGCGTTCCATAGCCGCCAACTGGCTGTAGTAACGCCAGCGCTGCGCAGTGTCCGCCTCCAAAAGCTCGAGCAAGCGGGCGGCAAGTTCGGGGTCACGTCGGGTTAGCGACGCAAAACGGGCCTCAGATCTTGCGAAGTCGGCAACAGGCAAGGTCGGCTCTTTCGAGTCCAGCTGCAAGGGCCTGTTCGAGGCCGTGGGACTTGGGCGGAACCGGTACAGGGGCCAGTAACCTGAGCGCACAGCGTCCTTTTGGTGGGCAAGCGACTCTGCCATGTCTATGCCGTGCTCGATGCACGACGCGTAAGCTATCACCAGGGAGGGCCCCGGATGGGCATCCGCCTCCAAGAGGGCTTTGATCGTCTGGATGTCGCTCGCCCCCAAGGCTACCTGGGCCACGAACACGTTGCCATAGGCCCGGGCCGTAGCTCCCAGGTCTTTTTTGGCCGTGGGCTTACCAGAAGCAGCAAAACGCGCCACCGCCCCACGCGGAGTTGACTTCGACGCTTGGCCTCCGGTGTTGGAGTACACCTCAGTGTCAAGGACAAGTACGTTAACATTGGCACCCGAAGACAGCACGTGGTCAAGCCCCCCAAAGCCGATGTCGTAAGCCCACCCGTCGCCACCGACGATCCACACGCTTTTGCTCACGAGCGCGTCCACTAAAGTGCCAAGGCGAGCTGCCCGAGCAGCGGTGCTATCGGGCCGCTCAGCCCCCCTTCCGTCGCCGTTGCCCGAAGACGCAAGCTCCGCCAACTTTTCCTTCAGCTTGGCGACCCTGCGCCGCTGGGCGAAGATCTCCTCTTCGGTGGCCTGCGAGGCGTTGAGCACCTCACTTGCAAGCTCCTCGCCGACTTCATTGGCCAGGCCACCAAGAAGCGACCTAGCCGCTTTTTGCTGGGCCTCTAGACCAAGACGGATCCCAAGCCCGAACTCTGCGTTGTCCTCGAACAACGAGTTCGCCCAAGCGGGCCCACGCCCCTCCTCGTTCGCCGACCACGGCGTAGTAGGCAGGTTGCCGCCGTATATCGACGAGCACCCAGTCGCGTTGGCGACAAGCAGGCGGTCACCGAACAACTGCGAAAGCAGCTTTAAGTAAGGTGTTTCGCCACAGCCTGCACAAGCCCCGGAAAATTCAAACAGCGGCTCCAAGACCGCCGCTCCCTTCACGGAGTCGTGCGGCAGAGCCGACCTGTCCACGTTGGGTAGCGAGCTGAAGTACTCCCAGTTCGCGAGCTCGGTTGCCCTGTGCTCCTCAACCGGCGCCATCTCGAGGGACTTGTGGCCCGGCTCTGTCCTAGAGCGCGCCGTACAAGCCTCCACGCAGACGCCGCACCCCGTGCAGTCGTCCGGTGAGACCTGGACCGCCAACAGGTGGCCGGCCAGGTCCTTTGAGCGGAACGGCTTGTACTGAAAGTCCTCAGGTGGAGGGCCACTTTCCTCCAGCGCCTCTGGAGCGAACACTTTCATGCGTATAGCAGCATGGGGGCACACTATGGCACATTTGCCGCAGTCAGTGCAGATAGACGGGTCCCATACAGGTACCTCAGTCGCTATACGACGCTTTTCAAGACAGCTCGTGCCGCTTGGGAACTTGCCGTCCGCTGGGAGAACGGAGGTCGGGAGCTTATCGCCCTCACCGGCTATCAGCCTCAACGTCACGTCACGGATAAACGAGCTACGGCCATTAAAGCGCGCGCTAGCAAGTGCCGGGTGCTCGCTCCCCGCCGCGACAGCCGACGACACCAAATCCCCCACCTGCTTGCGACCAGCGGCCTGGGCGGCCACCTCCACGCGCGACAGCCCACCAAGCGCCCCGTCGACCGCGGCGAAGTTGCGCTCGACCACTGCCTGCCCACGTTTGCCGTAAGTCTTCTCGATAGCCGCCTTGATCTCCTTGATGGCCTGGTCAACAGGCAAAACCTTGGACAGGGCGAAAAAGCACACTTGCATGACCGTGTTGACCCTGCCGCCAAGCCCCGCTTCACGCGCGATCTTTTGACCGTCTACAACCCAAAGGTCGATGCCCTTGCTCGTAATTGCACCCCGCACTTGTGACGGCAGGTGCTGCCACACTTCGTCCGCAGGGTACGGGCAGTTCAACAGGAAGGTAGCCCCCGGCTTGGCAACGCCGAGCACGTCGGCACGTTCGAGCAAGCCAAAGTGGTGGCAAGCTACGAAATCTGCACCGTTCACGAGGTAGGTCGAAGAGATGCGCTGCGGGCCGAAGCGCAGGTGCGACACCGTCATCGCGCCGGACTTTTTGGAGTCGTAAACGAAGTAGCCCTGGGCAAAATAGTGTGCTGCGTTGGCAATGATCTTGGCGCTGTTCTTGTTAGCCCCCACAGTGCCGTCTGAGCCCAGCCCAAAGAAAACCGCTTGCAGCTCGCCTGCAGGCCGCGGAGGTACGAAGTCCGGGTCCCACTGCAGGCTGAGCCCCGTAAGGTCGTCATTGATCCCCACACTGAAGTGCGGCTTTGGGAAGGGCTTCGCCAGCTCGTCGAAAACCGCCTTCGCCATCGCCGGCGTGAACTCCTTTGACCCTAGACCGTAGCGCCCACCTATGACCACCGGCGCGGCCTTGAACGGCGCTTTGCCGGTAGCCAACCCCTCATCTATCGCAGCCCGAACGTCAAGGTAAAGCGGCTCACCGACGCTACCGGCCTCTTTGCAGCGGTCCAGCACGGCCACCGCCTTGACGCTCGGCGGTAACGCCTCGACCAGGGCCGAAGACGGGAACGGCCGGTAGAGCCTTACCTTGAGCACCCCCACCCGTTCGCCACGCGAAGCAAGGTGAGCGGCAGCCTCCTCGACCGTGCCTGCCGCCGAGCCCATTACGACGACAACCCTTTCGGCGTCTGATGGGCCCACGTACTCCACCAACTTGTAGCGCCGCCCGGTACGCTCCCAGAACGCAGCCAGTGTGCCTTGCACTATGGCGGGCACCTCGAGGTAAAACTTGTTAGCTGCTTCTCGTTCCTGGAAGAACACGTCCGGGTTTTGAGCAGTGCCGCGGACGTCGGGGTGGTCAGGGCTCATGCCATTGGCCCAGAAACGCAAAAGAGCCCCCTCGTCCACGAGCGAGGCGATGTCGGCTTCAGACAGAGGCGAGATGGTCGACAGCTCGTGAGAAGTCCTGAAGCCGTCAAAAAAGTGGACAAAAGGCACCCGCGCCCGCAGCGTCGACAAGTGGGCTACAAGGGCCATGTCCTGGGCTTCTTGCACAGAGCTCGAGCACAACATCGCCCAACCGGTCGAACGCGCAGCCATCACGTCGGAATGGTCGCCGAATATGGACAGAGCGTGGGTCGCGACGCTGCGTGCGGCCACATGTACCACACACGGCAGGAGCTCACCGGCGATCTTGAACATGTTAGGGAGCATCAACAAAAGGCCCTGGGAAGCCGTGAAGGTGGTCGCGAGGGCACCCTTTTGCAGCGCTCCGTGCAAGGCTCCCGCAGCACCGGCTTCCGATTGCATCTCTATGATCGCGGGCACCTGGCCCCACAAGTTGGGCCGGCCCTCTGCCGCCCAGGCATCCGCATGCTCGCCCATTGGTGACGCCGGGGTGATCGGGTAAATAGCCACGACCTGGGACAGCTGGTAGGCGACCCGAGCAGCCGCCTCGTTGCCGTCTACGCAAAGCTCATGCATCTCGCGTCACCTTTCTTACTAGCGCACCGTCCGGCCCGACGATATCGATGGCAATAGGCATCTGGCCCATAGCGTGAGTTGAACACGACAGGCACGGGTCAAAGGCACGTACCACCGCCTCCACCCGGTTGAGCATCCCCTCTTTTACCTGCTCACCTTTTATGTAGTGCTGGGCCACCTGCAGCACGCCCTGGTTCATAGCCAAGTTGTTGTGCCCTGTAGCGATTACAAGGTTGACCCACTCGACCAAGCCGTCTTCGTCCACCCTGTAGTGATGGATAAGTGTCCCCCGAGGCGCCTCTGACACGCCGACCCCTTCGCGCTGGTTGACGGCCGCTCGCGCACGGACGTGCTGGTCCAATATCCCCGGGTCAGAAAGGATCTCCTCGATCATGTCGATGCAGTGGACGACTTCTATAAGGCGAGCGTAGTGGTAGTGGAAAGAGCTCGAAGGGTAACGGCCGAGCCGAGCGCGGTACTCTGCTAACTGGGCATCGGCCTCAGGCGTGCCAAGCTGGTCGACCACGTTCAGCCTGGCCAGCGGCCCCACTCGGTAGAGGCCAGCCGGGTAGCCGACAGGCAGGAAGTAAGGGAACTTCAGGTAAGACCAAGGTTCAACGGCCTCGCCTATGTACTCCCAGTAGCGCTTGGGGTCGGCCCCGTCTACCAGCAACTTGCCGTGAGCGTCCACCACCCGTAGCGAGCCGTCTGAATAAGCTGCGTTGCCTGTCCCATGGACGAGGCCCATGTAAAGCGAAGGAAAATTGCCAAAGCGAGCAGTTTCCTCCGCCCACGACGCCAGGTTGTCCTTGTACCACTCCAAAGTGCGCCGAGCTCGGGCCCGAGCGTCGGGCACCTCGGCCAAGATCGCATCTCTCTGGGATGCCTCCAAGGGCGCGCTCACCCCACCTGGCACTACCCAGGCCGGGTGTATGCGCCGGCCACCGAGCCGTTCGATGATCTGCTGGCCGAAGCGGCGCAAGGCTATGCCATCGCGTGCCAGCTCCGGAGAGGCTTCAGCTACGCCCAGGATGTTGCGGGAGGCCGAAGGCGAATCGAAGCCCAGCAAAAGGTCAGGGCTTGAGAGATGAAAGAAGTTGAGCGAGTGCGACTGCACGATCTGCGCCAGGTTCATAACCCTGCGCAGCAGCGCGGCGACAGGCGGGACGCTGACCCCCAGGATCTCGTCACAGGCTTTTGCTGACGCGATCAAGTGGCTCACGGGGCATATCCCGCAAATACGGGCCATGAGCGAAGGCATCTCATGGACCGGCCTGCCTTCGGCGATCCGCTCGAACCCTCGCACCTGGGTAACATGAAAACGGGCGTCCTGTACCTCACCCGCCTCGTCCAATTGGACGGTGATCTTCGCGTGGCCTTCGATCCTGGTGACCGGCTCGATGACTATTTCTTTCACTTGCGTTTCTCCTCGTTCAACCAAAGCGAGCCTTCCCTTCTACCGAAGGCTGGCGCCCCTCGACAAGGTCCATGATCACGCTGTAAATAAGATCTGCGGACGGTGGGCAACCAGGGAGGAAGACGTCGACCGGCACGTAGGCGTGCACAGGCAGGACCTCGGGCAGTAGATCCGGGACAGCACCCTTGGGTACCTGCGGGTTCAATGTGGCATTTTCGATATAGGCGCGCTTGAGCACCTCGGAGGGCCCGAACGGGTTGCGCATCCCGGGGACGTTCGCGTTCACCGCGCAATCACCCAGTGACACCAAAATGCGTGTGCGGGCACGTACGACCTTTATCTTTCGGAGATCTTCCTCGCTGGACACCGCTCCCTCTACCAGGGTCACGTCCACGTCCTCGGGGAAGTCTTTTGCGTCAACTAGGCAGCCGTAAACAAGCTCGGCTCGCTCAGCCACCTCCAATAGGCGCTCGTCCATGTCGAGCAACGACATGTGGCAACCTGAACAGCCGTCAAGCCATATAGTCGCCACCCGGGCCTTGGGAGCCTCGTTCATGACAGCCCCCGAGCGACTAGGAAAGGCACATAGGGCCGGCGCGACTTTGCCTCTGCAACAGAACGGCCCTTTTCGTAAAGGGCCCCAGTCGGGCACACCTGCACGCATTTGCCACAGCTAGTGCAAGTGGTCGACTGGCCCCAGGGGACACCAAGGTCAGCCACCAAACGGGCGTTCGTGCCCCGGCCGCGGACGTCCCAGGTGTGAGCACCTTCTATCTCGTCGCAAACCCGCACGCAACGCGTGCAAAGGACACAGCGGTTGTGGTCCACTACGAAGCGCTCGTGGGTGGCGTCAACGTCCGCTACAGGGTGCAGCGGCGGCAGGTCGAAGTGCGTTACCCCTAGAGAACGAGCCAGTTCTTGGAGCTCACAATGGTTGTCAGCAACACAGACCGAGCAAACATGGTTGCGCTCCATGAAGAACAGCTCGATCACTTGGCGACGGTAGGCCAAGAGCCGTTCGGACTTGGTGGTGACCTTCATGCCTTCCTCGACAGCTGTCGCACAGGAGGGCACGAGCCGAGAGGTGCCCTCGACCTCGACCATGCACAACCTGCAGGACCCAACCGGGGTCAAGCCCTCGAGGTGGCACAAAGCCGGTATTTCAACACCGTTCTCGCGAGCAACGGAAAGGATGCTCTGGCCGGGGGAACCGGCAACGTCCTTGCCGTCTATGACGAGGGTACGTACGTCTTCGCTCATGTCCTAGCATCCCCCATCTCGCAAACCCCAGCGGGGCAGACGTGGTCGTCCACATGGGCCAAGTACTCGTCGCGGAAGTAGCGCAGCGTTGAGAACACCGGGTTAGGGGCGCCCTGGCCAAGGCCGCAAAGGCTCGTGGCTTTTACCATGCCAGCCAGCTCTTCCAGTGCGGCCAGGTCGCGGCGTGTGCCGCGCCCACGGGTTATCTTGTCGAGCAAGCCGTGCATCTGGACCGTGCCAGCCCGGCAAGGAAGGCATTTGCCGCAGGACTCATCTCGGCAAAAGTCCATAAAAAACTTGGCCACGTCCACCATGCAGGTACCCTCGTCCATGACGATCATGCCCCCTGAGCCCATGTGCGAGCCTGCCTGGGACAACGACTCGTAATCGATCGGCATGTCCAATAGCTCTTCGGGGAGGCAACCACCCGAAGGGCCTCCAGTCTGTACGGCTTTGAACTTCTTGCCCCCGACGAGGCCACCGCCGATGTCAAAGACGATCTGGCGAAGAGAAAGGCCCATCGGGACTTCGATGAGACCAGTGTTCACGACCGCGCCAGCCAAGGCGAAGACCTTGGTCCCCTTTGACTTCCCAGAACCGATCGAGCTGTACCACTCACCGCCGCGAGCAATTATCTGCGGCACGTTCGCGAAGGTCTCGACATTGTTGATGAGGGTCGGCTTGCCCCAAAGGCCTGAAGCTGCTGGGTAGGGTGGCCTGGGCCTGGGCGTGCCCCGCTCTCCTTGGATCGAGGCTAACAGCGCAGTCTCCTCGCCGCATACAAATGCGCCTGCACCGATACGGACCTCGACGTGGAACTCAAAGCCGGTATCAGCTATGCGGCTGCCCAAAAGGCCCGCTCGTTCCGCCTGACGAATAGCGCTATTAAGCCTCTTCACCGCCAAAGGGTACTCCGCACGCACGTAAACGTAACCGTGGCGAGCGCCGACTGCGTAACCGGCTATGGCCATGCCTTCCAGCACTTGTTGAGGGCAGCTTTCTAGCACGCTGCGGTCCATGAACGCGCCAGGGTCACCCTCGTCAGCGTTACAGACCACGTACTTGCCATCGTGGGAAGAGGCCTTTGCCACCGTCGTCCACTTGAGACCTGTGGGGTAACCTGCGCCGCCCCTGCCCCGCAGCCCGCTGCGCACGATCTCCGCTATTACCTCTTCGGGCGACATGGTGGTCACCGCTGTGGTCAGTGCTTCATAACCGCCGCTTTGCACGTAGTCCTCGACCCGTTCAGGGTCGACGCGCCCGCAGCGTTCGAGCACGACCTTCAATTGGTGGGAAAAGAACGGCTCCTCGGCAACCTTCTGGCCACCAGGGTCTCCACCGGCCAGCGTAGAGAACAGCTCGTCCATTTTGGCTTCGTCGTCAACTCGGACGTGGTCGAAGACCCGCCCGACCTCAGGTACTTCGACCAATGGCCCAGCGGCGCAGAGCCCTAAGCAACCGACCCGCCGGACCGCGACGTCGGTGAGCCCTGCCGCCACGACCCGCTCACGCAGTGCGTCGAACACGGCATCGGACTGCATAGACAGGCACCCAGCCGCCTGGCAGATGTTGGCTGAGATGCGCACCGTGCCTTCGGGCAGGAGCGGCTCTTGCGCTCGCCGACGAGCACGCCCCCCCGCAGCGCTGGGCTCTGTGACAGTCATAGCTGCTCCAACAGTGAGCTAACGGCCTCAGGCGTCACCCGGCCGTGCACCTCGCCGTCGATCACGACAGCTGGTGCCATAGAGCACGCGCCAAGGCACCTCGCTTGCAGCAGGGAGAACTTGCCGTCGGCCGTGGTGCCACCGGCTCGTACTCCCAGTTCTTGGTTCAACTTGGCTAAGACTGCGCCCGCCCCGTTGATGTAACACGCCGTCCCTGTGCATACGACGCATGTGTGCAGGCCCTGAGGCTTCAACATGAAGTGCGAGTAAAACGTGGCGACACCGAAAACTTTGCTTGGAGGCACCCCCAAGGACTCGCTCACGTACAAGAGGGCATCCTCGTCGAGGTACCCGAAAAGCTCCTGCACGGTGTGCAAGACCTCGATCAAGCCGTCGGGCCGGTGCCCGAGCCGACGGATGCGCACCTCGACCTGGCGCCAACGCTTGTCGTCGTTGGGCGGCGCCTGAGCCGCTGCGCTCATTGGCCCAGCTACAGGCATGGGTGGTCAGTACCTCCTCAAGTTAGGCTGCCTGGAAGTGCCCAGCAGCGCTGACGCCGTTGTCGCCTCCGGGCTCCGCTCATAAAGCTACGCGCGGGCACGTCGTCGGTTGTGGGGCCCAAGGTCCTATCTCCCCGGGCCATGTGCACTGCTCTCGCTTCAACATGTACCCCCCCCTCCAGCCCCAAGCTGACCGACAAGCCAACAGTTTGCCGTTTTTTTGGGCCAAAGCCTTTTTTAGCCGCGACAGCCGGCCACGAAGTCACACCCGCCTTCCTGCCCATAAATCGCACCCGTCCTCGGGCCCCTAAGTCATCTTGGTATGGGACCTAAGGCCCTTCTTCGGCGGCGAACTATTTCGTACCGTCAATAGCTAATGAGCGCCGGCGTCGTGATCCGCCTTGAAGGCCTGGACAAACTGGTGAAAGAGCTCTTGGCGCGCGGGTACCGGGCGATAGGCCCGGTCGTGCGCGACGGCGCCATCACCATGGGAGATATCCACGGTGTGGCTGACTTGCCTCAGGGCTGGCAAGACACCCAAGCACCCGGCAGCTATAGCATCGAGCAGACATCTAGCTCGAAATTGTTCGACTGGGCAGTCGGCCCGCAGTCCATAAAAGCAGAGGTTTTCCCTCCACGCTCGACCGTGTGGACAGCCAAGCCCCCTGACTATGTCGTGCAAGAGGCGCCAGACGAACACCCTCCGTTAGCGGTAATAGGTGCCCGGCCTTGCGACCTGGCTGGTCTCGACGTCCTGGGGCGCGCCCTCGCTGGGGGACAGGTCGCCGACCCTACCTTCCAAAAGCGCCGCTCTAATGCGTTCCTCGTGGCCGTCGAGTGCACACGGCCAGCCAGCACGTGCTTCTGCGTAGCAATGGGCACCGGCCCCGGTGCCTCCGAGGGCTTTGACATCCGCCTCACCGAGCTCGCCGGCCACGGCTCAGACAGCCCACGCTACCTTGCCTTGGCCGGTACCCGCTCAGGGCGCGACCTCCTGGGCGCCGTCCCCCATCGGCCAGCCAGAGATGCTGACGAGACCGAGCGGGTCAACCTGCTGGCGAAAGCCGCGTCGCACATGGGCCGCAGCGTGGACACCTCGGGCTTGGCCGAGCTGCTAGCTCGCAACCTTTCCAACCCACGCTGGGACGACGTCGCTCAACGTTGCCTCGCTTGCGGCAATTGCACGTCGGTGTGCCCCACCTGCTTTTGCGCGAACTTCGAGGACACGACTGACCTCGATGGGACGGTGACCCGTCAGCGCACCTGGGCGTCGTGCTCCGACCTGGCCCACTCCTACGTCCACGGCGGACCTGTCCGCTACAGCATAAAGTCCCGCTACCGCCAGTGGGCCACGCACAAGTTCTCCTGGTGGTGGGACCAGTTCGGCACTTCAGGGTGCGTGGGTTGCGGAAGGTGCATCACTTGGTGCCCCGCCGGCATAGACATAACCGAAGAGATAGCCGCCCTTCGGGCGAGCGACGGTGCTATCAGCACAGCGGCGGCCGGCACCGAGGCCCACCGCCGCTCTCGCAAGCAACTCCAACCCCGAAAGGAGGAGCTTCACAAATGACCGTCCCTACCGCGTCGCAACTAGGCGAGCACCCGCTCTTCGCTGACCTGCCGCTCAGCACCCTCAGGCGCCTCGCACAGTGCGCTTCCATCGTCTCTTTCGACCCTGGGGCAGAGATCCTGTCCGAGGGAGCACAAGCCAGCACTTTGTACCTCTTGCGCCAAGGCAAGGTCAGCCTCTCGGCTCATGCCCCAGGCAAAGGCCACTTGCTCGTCCAGACCCTAGGCCCAGGTGAAGCGCTAGGCCTGTCTTGGTTGTTCCCACCATTTGTCTGGCAGTTCGACGGGCGGGCCGTCGACCATGTCGAAGCCTTTGCCATTGACGCCGCTTGCCTACGAGCCGAGCTAGACGGCGATCCTGGTCTCGGCTACGAACTGCTCAAGCGCTTTACCCCAGTCGTCCTTGAGCGCCTACAGCAAACTCGCCTGCGGCTGCTCGACCTCTACGGTGAGGGTACCGGCACCCATGACAACGACGTTCGCTGAGCCAACGCCCGCTCCGGCGCGCCCAGGTCCTTTCACTCCGGCCGTTTTCCAGGTGGTCGGCCGCCAGCAGGAGGCCCCCGACGTGGTCACGCTGGCCCTATCGCCGGTTGACGGCCGCCCATTTTCCTTCAAGCCGGGCCAGTTCAACATGCTGACTGCTTTCGGTGTGGGCGAGGTGCCAATTTCTGTCAGCAGCCGTCCTGGGCACGGTCCCCTCCTGCACACGGTCCGTGAGGTGGGGGCCGTGACGGCCGCCCTTTGCCGTGCCCCTATAGGGTCGCCAATAGGCGTGCGCGGGCCATTTGGCACGGACTGGGGGCTTGACGATTTCGCGCAGTCAGACGCAGTCGTGGTCGCGGGCGGCATAGGGCTGGCACCGTTGCGGGGCGCGGTGCAGATCCTCTTGGACCGTGCCGGGCTCCCGATGGGCCCCCGTAAGGTTGTGGTCCTCGTGGGAGCTCGCACACCCGACCAACTGATCTTCAGGAACGACCTAGACGCCTGGAGAGCACATGGTGAAGTCGCGCTTACCGTTGACATGGCCCAAGAGGGCTGGGATGGCAATGTCGGGGTGGTCACGCACCTTGTCAGCCAGGCGAGCTTCGACGCCAACCGCGCCATGGCGCTCGTGTGCGGGCCAGAGGTCATGATGCGCTTCGCAGTGCAGGCTCTTATAGAGCGGGGCGTGCTGCCCAGCTCGATCAGGCTTCGCATCTCGCTTGAGCGCAATATGCAGTGCGGGACAGGCTTGTGCGGCCACTGCCAGCTCGGCCCTTACATCCTGTGCAAGAACGGCCCTGTCGTCACCTACCCACAGGCAAGCCGGCTACTTTCGGAGGCAGAACTGTGACCGCGACTGCTGCCCCTAAGAGAAAACCGCGCCTAGCTGTCTTCAAGTTCGCCTCTTGCGACGGCTGCCAGCTTTCCCTACTTGACCTGGAAGACCAGTTGTTGTCGATCCCTCGAGCTGTTGACATTTCCTATTTCCTGGAGATGACCCGGGCACAAGTAGAAGGGCCCTACGACATCTCCTTGGTGGAAGGCTCAGTGACGACCCCCCACGACGTCGAAAGGGCCAAGGCAGTGCGGGCCGAGTCGAAGTTCGTGGTCACGATCGGGGCTTGTGCCACGGCTGGGGGGATCCAGGCCTTGCGCAATTACACGTCAGTCGGCAACTACGTGAGCGCCGTCTACGCAAACCCCGCCTATATCGCCACGCTCGAGACCTCCACGCCAATATCCGCCCACGTGAAGGTGGACTTCGAGCTAACGGGCTGCCCTGTGGACCGCCACCAGCTGCTCGAAGTGCTGACCGCCCTACTGGCTGGCCGGGCACCGCGGATCCCCACTTACTCGGTCTGCCAGGAGTGCAAGGCTAAGGGCAACGTGTGCGTCCTTGTAGCCAGCTCCACGCCATGCCTGGGGCCGGTCACCAGGGCCGGCTGCGGCGCCCTGTGCCCATCTGTCGGCCGAGGGTGCTTTGGGTGCTTCGGCCCAGCGGCCACTGCGAACACCGCCTCGCTCGCCGCACGGCTTGCCGCGGACGGTGCTGGGCCGAGCGAGCTGGTACGGCTTTTCCGGACCTTTACGGCCGGCGCCCCTGAGTTCTCCGAGGAGAGCACCGCCCAGGAGGCGCTATGCCAATGAAGCAAAACCGCAACTATTCGGTCGACGTTGGGGCTTTGGCCCGCGTCGAAGGAGAAGGCGGCCTGCGTGTCGTGGTCGAAGACGGGGCAGTCACGGACGTGGCGCTCAACATCTACGAGCCACCGCGCTTCTTCGAAGCCTTCTTGGTGGGCCGGCACTATAACGAGGTCCCGGACATCACCGCTCGTATTTGCGGGATATGCCCAGTTGCCTACCAAATGAGCTCCTGTGCGGCGATCGAGGACGCCTTCGGGGCACCAGCGGGGCTTCAAGTACAAGAGCTGAGGCGGTTGCTCTATTGCGGCGAATGGATCCAAAGCCACGCGCTGCACATCTATTTCCTTCACGCGCCGGACTTTTTCGGCTGTGAGGACGCGATCGAGCTCGCCTCTCTTGGGGACGCAGCTGCACAGGCGGTGCAGAGGGGCCTCGAACTGAAAAAGACCGGGAACCGCCTCATGGAAGTTATAGGAGGGCGGGCGGTCCACCCGGTCAACGTGCGCGTCGGCGGCTTCTACAAGGCGCCTTCGCTAGAGGCCGTCCGTGAGCTGGAAGAACCCCTCCAGCGGGCCTTAGAGGCCTCTCTGCAAACGGTGGAGTGGGCCGCGGGCTTTGACTTCCCAGACGTCGAGCGAGATTACGTGTTCGTTGCTTTGCGAGGTACTGGCAACGGGCGCTACCCGCTAGAACAAGGCCGTGTAGCCACGTCGACGGGCCTTGACCTAAGCCCTGCCCAGTTTGCGGAGGTAGCCGTCGAAGAGCACGTCGAGAGGTCTACAGCTCTGCACTCGCGCCTGTTCGGGCGTGATGCCTACTTGACTGGCCCTATGGCGCGCTACGCCCTAAACGCAGCTGCTCTCACGCCGCTCGCGAGCGAAGCCGCTTCGCGTGCTGGGCTCAGTGCGCCATGCCGTAACCCCTTCCGCAGCATCGTGGTGCGCGCGGTCGAGCTGGTCGTCGCCTGCGAGGAGGCGCTACGTATAGTCGGCTCCTACGAACCGCCTACGCTTGCTGCGGCCCCTATGCCGGCGGCTGCAGACGGGGACAGCGCTCAGGTCGTCAGTGGGGCGGGGGCTACCGAAGCCCCCCGCGGCCTTTTGCTCCACACCTACGACATCGGCCATGACGGGCTTGTGCGCAAAGCCCGCATCGTGCCGCCGACCGCGCAAAACCAGTTGGCGATCGAGGACGACTTGCGCGAAGTCGCCCGGACTGGGCTCGGCCTTTCCTCCGATGAACTGACGCGCCGGGCAGAGCTGGCCGTGCGCAACCACGACCCCTGCATAAGCTGTTCTGCTCACTTCTTGGACGTGACCGTAGAGCACCGGTCGTGAGCCAACAACCGACCGCCCAAGACCCCCACCGTCCCGGCCAAGCTCAAGTCGTCGTTGCCGGTATTGGCAACACCCTGCGACGCGACGACGGTGCCGGCCCAGTTGTCGCCGAACGCGTGGCCGCGACGCTCCCCAACCTTGCGCCGTGCCCTGTCAGCTCCGCCATTGCTCTTCGTGAGCCTCTTGACCTCCTTGGCTGGTGGGACGGTGCAGACCTAGCCATCGTGGTCGACGCAGCGAGCTCGGGTGCTGCTCCCGGTACGGTGACCCTCACCTGGGCAGAAGAACTGGACGTAGCCGGCCAACCACCCAGTACCCACGGCCTCTCGGTCCTCGAAGTGTACCGTCTGGCCGCTAGCTTGGGGGACGCCCCGGAGCGTCTGGCCTTAGTCGGCATAGAAGGCGGTGACTTTTCCCACGGCGAAGGCTTCTCTGAGCCCGTCGGCGCGGCCTTGGACCGGGCCTTGGAGCTAGTCCTCGACATCGCGGCCCACGCGGGCCCCCCTGTGGACGGTTTTTCGAGCTCCCCCGCTGGCGGCACTGGCAGGCAGTTGCCGCTTACCTCTTAGAGCCGACCGGGGGTACCAAGCCGGCCCCGGGGTGCAACACAAGCCGGCCGCTGCGGCTGGTGGCACCGGGTGCTTCCCGACAGCAGAAAGCGCTTACCAAGCGCAGGGCAACCACCGCTACCATTTTGCTTGTGGCACAAAATGCTGAAGAGCCGAGCACACCGCAAGTCGGGGAGCTTTTTGAGATCAAAAGCGGTGACCGTCAGGCGCTCATCGCCGAAAAGGGTGCGTGCCTGCTCCAGGTCCGCGTGGCTGGTACGAACCTCCTGTCCGTACCAGATGACGATGGCTACGTCGGCAAGGGTTCCCACGGCCAGCTCCTAGTCCCCTGGCCCGGGCGCATTTTTGGTGGCCGCTACAGTTTTGGCGGCCAGGCGCACCAGCTGCCCATCGACGACCTCGTGTCGGGTTCAGCGATCCACGGCCTCGTCCGCTGGTGCCCATGGCAGCTCGCCGAGCACAGCGCCAGTGCCGTTGTGCTTACCCACCGTATGCTGGCGCGTCCCGGGTACCCCTTCAACCTGGTCTTGGAGCAGTCCTACTCCTGGAGCGGAGCCGCCCTGTACATGCGCACTACGGCAACCAACATCGGCACCCGCAACGCCCCCTACGGCTTCGGCCAGCACCCCTACTTCACAGTTGGCACTCCCGTCGTCGATGAAGCTGTCTTGCACCTGCCGGCTTCCCACTACTTCGCGCCAGACGGACCGTCAGCAGCGGCGCCAAAGCCGCTACCAGTTGACGGCACCCCTTACGATTTCCGCGGCGGCGTCCCCATCGGGCCAACGAGGCTGGACATCACCTACACCGGTCTCACCCGCGGCTCTGACGGCCATAGCCGGGTCGTTCTTGCTTCGCCGGATGGTGCCGTCCGTATCACCTGCGCCTACTCGGACG
>JBMFUG010000032.1:0-26991 GCA_049966695.1 Acidimicrobiales bacterium
GTTGATGATCGCCTGGACCACCAACCAGGCCGTGACCCCAGCCGCTACGAGCGACTCGAACGTGGTACTAGCCCGGGCAGCCACCTGGGTGCCGACGACGCCGAGCGCTCCGAACAAGCCCACCAGGACCATGCTCCCGACAAAGCCCGTTTCCTGCCCAATTACGGCAAATATGAAGTCCGTGTACTGGTTTGGCAGGTAGCCCCAGCTGGCAACGCTTTGGCCGATACCCGTGCCGAACCAGTGCCCGCCCCCCAGGGCGATCAGCCCTTGCGCCGCTTGGTAGCCAGAGGTCGTTGCGTGAGCAAAAGGGTTGAGAAAAGAGCTCAACCGAGCTGCCCGGTAGCTGACTGAGCTCGCCAGCACGTACGCGCCAGCCCCGCCGCCCAGGCCCAGCCCCAACAGCTGGCGCACCGGCATACCCGCAGTGAACAGCACTGCCCCGCCAATAACGCATATGACCATCGCCGTGCCCATATCAGGCTGAGCGATGACCAAAACCGCCATGCCAGCCATGACGACCAGGACTGGCCCGGCTCGGTACAGCCAGCTCCCCTTGCCCTCGCGCTTCGCGAGCACGTCTGCGCTGAACAAGACCAATGCCAGTTTTGCCAGCTCCGAAGGCTGCACGGTCACCGGCCCAACCCCGAGCCAGCGTGCCGCGCCCCCTGCGCTACGGCCCACTACCAGCACTGCCAACAACCCAAGCACCGTCAAGACCAAAAAGGGCCGGGCGAGCCGCTGCAACGTGCCCACCTTGGCACTTAGCGCCGCAAGGAAAACCACCGCACCAACCCCAAGCCAAACCGTCTGGTGCTCAAAGTAGTACCACGGTTCGCCAAATGCCCGCAGGCTCGTCACTGCTGATGCAGAAAGCACCATGACAAGCCCGGTCAGGCACAGCGCAGTAACGACCCCGACCAGCAACAGGTAGCTCGACGGCCTCCTCCGGCTTGGCGCCACCGCAGTCACTGTTGACATTTCATTTCTCCTTAGGTCCCCTCTTGTCGCTCCTTAGGTCCCCTCTTGTCGCTCCAACTTGGCCCCCCGGCTGGCTTGACCCGAGCTTCGCCCTGACAAGAGCGGCAAAATCGTTGCCCCGCTCTTGGTACGACGAGTACCAGTCGAAGCTGGCGCACCCAGGCGACAGCACTACTGCGTCACCCGGCCTCGCCAGCTCGGCCGCTAGGTCCACGGCCGCCTTCATAGAAGACGCTGGCCGCACCGGGGCACGCCCTTCGAACACCCTGCTCAGCTCCGAAGTCGCCTCGCCAATGGCTACGACTGCCCGCACGGGTGGCGCGGTCGCTGCCAGGGGAGAAAGGTCCAGCCCCTTGTTACGGCCACCCGCCACCAAGACAACTGACCGGAACCCCGATATCCCCGCAAGCACAGCGGCCGGGCTCGTTGCCTTGGAATCGTCGTACCAGGTGACCCCGCCCGCCTGGCCGATCAGCTCTACTCGGTGAGGCGGAGGGGGGGTGCGCCAGGCGGCTTCAAGGCACCCCTGTTCGCTCGCCCCGGCGGCTAACGCCACGGCGAAACCAGCAGCTGTGTTGGCTATGTCATGCGGCAATGCCCGGGGCAGGTCCTTGGCGTCCACCACCACACCGTCGGGGCCTTCGACCCCTCTCTCGCTCACACGCCAGTCAGCTCCTGAACGGCCGAAGCTGACCAAGCTCACCTCCGGGGCAACCGAGCCTGCCTGGCGGCTGACAACCGGGTCGTCAGCGTTGAAAACGGCAACGTCGCCGGCACCCTGGTTGGCCCAAATTTTGGCCTTGGCTGCCTCGTAGTGGCCGAGGTCCGGGTGCCAGTCCAAGTGGTCAGGCGCGAAATTGAGCCATGCACTGACGTCTGGGCGAAAACGGCTCGTGTAGTGCAACTGGAACGACGAAACTTCTGCCACAACGGTCGCCTCGCACCCAGGCTCCAAGCCTCTTACCGCCACCAGTAGGGGAAGGCCGACATTGCCGGCGGCGACGGCCGAACGGCCCGAGCCGACCAACATAGCGGTCACGAGCTTGGTCACAGTCGTCTTGCCATTGGTGCCAGTTATGGCAACCAGACGGGGCCACCCAACCCGTGCGCCATTGCCCGAGGCCCCACGCTGCACCTCCATGGCCTCCCAGGCCAGCTCTACCTCGCTGCGCACCTCCTTGCCTAGCCGTTCAGCCTCAACGAGAGCAGGGTGGCTGACCGGTACTCCCGGGCTCGGCACCACCAGCTCGGCATGAGCCGCCAAAGCGGCCGCCCTCTCCCGGCTCGGCGATAGTTCGGCTCGAGCCCCCTGCGCCTCGAGCGCCTGTTCCAGCCCAGAGCTAGGGCTGTCCTCCAAGACCACGACGTCCCAACCCGCTGAGAGAAGGTAGCTTGCCGCTGCCTGCCCGCTCAGCCCGTAGCCGATCACTAGTGCTTCGGTCATGACGTACCCCCGTGAGCCAGGAAATCCGCGTAGAAAACTCCCAATGAAAGCATCGTGAAAAGGCCAGCCAAGATCCAAAAGCGCACTATGACAGTCGTTTCGGGCCAGCCCATCAGCTCGAAGTGGTGGTGCACCGGGGCCATCTTGAACACCCGCCTGCCGAAAAGCCGGAAGCTAGCTACCTGCACGATCACCGAAAGTGTCTCAAGCACGTACAAACCGCCGATCAGCGGCAACAGCAGGTCAACGTTCTCCAGCAAAGCAAGCACTGCCACAGCCGCTCCGATGCCGAGAGAACCTGTGTCTCCCATGAATATCCGCGCTGGCGCGGCGTTCCACCACAAAAAGCCTGCGCACGCGCCAGCCATGGCTGCCGCCAGCACGGCCTCGTCGAGAGCATCCGGGTTCGCATAAATCGCCGTGTGCCTCAACTGGTAAAAGCCGATGACCGTGAACACCACGAACGTGAACGCCGCCGACCCTGAAGCCAGGCCGTCCAGTCCGTCGGTGAGGTTGACGGCATTGGTGGTCCCGACGACCAACAAGACGGCGAGCACCACCCAGCCCACCTTGCCCAGTTGTAGCCCGGTCGAGTTGTAGCGGGTGAAAGACAAGTGCGTGTCAACTTTCAGCCATAGCACTGCAGTGACCGCAAAAGCCAGGGCTACGAGGACTTGGAGCGCGATCTTCGCCCTTTTGTTCAGGCCAAGGCTGCGCTGGCGGGTCACCTTCAGCCAATCGTCGACAAAACCCACAAGGGTCATCGCACAGATCGCGACCACTGCGACCAGGCCACGTGTCGTGAACGCGCTAAAGACATGGGCCACCGCATAGCCACCGACACCGGCCCCGATGATGGCCAAGCCTCCCATGGTCGGGGTACCGGCTTTAGAAAAATGCCCGGCTGGGCCGTCCTCTCGGATTTGCTGGCCCATGTGACGTGCCCGCAGCTGGGCAATAACCGCCGGCGTGCCCAAAATGCAGATCAAGAGAGCTACTGACCCGGCTATCAGGAGCGCTTTCACTGCCTGTACCTAACCTACTTTTGGTGCAACAGCCGCAGGCCCGGCCCCGCCGCCGCGTAAACACCTCAGCACCTCGCGCGCGACCTCGGCATCGTTAAAGGGCTCTACGTGGTCCCCGAAGTCCTGCCCAGTCTCATGTCCCTTGCCGGCGATAACGACCACGTCACCAGGGCGCGCCGCGGCCAGCGCTTTTTCGATCGCCTTGGCCCGGTCCGGCTCGATGACCAACGCCCCTGGCGCAGCCCCGCTCGCCACCTCGGCGATTATGCCAAGTGGGTCCTCGCCACGGGGGTTGTCGCTGGTAAGGAAACATACGTCCGCTAACCGGCTCGCCACCTCGCCCATTGCGGGGCGCTTGCCGCGGTCCCGCTCGCCGCCAGCCCCGAAGACCAACACCACGCGCCCAAGGGGCGCCTTGCCGGACAGCTCCCGCGCTGCCCTCAAAGCCGCGCCCAGGGCGGCAGGCGTGTGCGCGAAGTCAACGATCACATGAAAAGGCGGGCCAGCTTCGACCACTTCAAAACGCCCGCGCACCGGCGGCACCGAAAGCAGGCCCTCCTGGATGCCGTCTATCGGCACCCCAAGGGTTTCAGCGGTAGTGGCAGCTGCCACTGCATTGGCGACGTTGAACCTCCCCCCCATGCCGAGCTCCAACTTCTGGCCCCGCCACTTGAACGAGGCGCGCTCTGGCCCCACGTGGACGTCAATCGCGTCGTCTGGCGAGTACGTCACTAACTGTGGGGCGCCTGGGCCCGCCTCGGCGACACGCCTGGCCAGGCGCGCACCCCACTCATCGTCTCGGTTGACCACCGCCAAGGGCGCCCAACCCGGCTTGAACAGGGCGGCTTTGGCCTCGAAGTAAGACTCCATCGTGCCGTGGTAGTCAAGGTGGTCCTGGCTCAGGTTTGTGAAAACCGCCGCTACAAGCTCGGTACCGTCCGCTCGGTGCTGGTCAAGCGCGTGAGACGACACCTCCATGGCCACCGCTGCCGTCCCTTCGCGAAGCAGCTCCGCCAGGCGGCGCTGCAAGACCGGCGCTTCTGGAGTCGTGCGCTCCCCCGTGAGAGTACCGATCACTGCCGACCGCCAACCGTAAGCCCTGAAAATGCTGGCCAAAAGAGCGCACGTAGTAGTTTTGCCGGTGGTCCCCGTCACTCCCACCACTTTCATAAAGCGCGCAGGGCGGCCCCAGAACGCGGCGGAAAGCGGTCCCAGGGCAGCCCGCACCGAAGCTACGACGACCTGGGGCACGCTTACGGGCAACTGCACCGGTCTTTCGCAAAGAAGCGCCACCGCCCCACGTTGCACCGCCACCTGGGCGAAGTCATGGCCATCGGCATGCTGGCCGGGCACACAGGCGAACAGCGTGCCGGCAGCGACTGCCGAAGAGCTGATGGCTATGTCCACGATCTCAGGGCCGACCAGCCCAGCGCCCTCGTCGGGCTGACCCCAGCCATCGGTTATCCTCGCCCCCCTCAACCCGGCGGCCACGAGCAACGTCTGCAATCGCATCCCGGAACCCTTTCAGTGCCCGACGTTACCGGTCCCGCTCACCTTCAGCGCTGCAGACGTGGTCGTCGATGGCGCTGCAGTCGATGGCGCTGCAGACGTGCTGGCATTAGGGCTGCCTTCCACTTGGACCTTCGGAGCACCTTGAAGCCCCGCCAAGGCGGGACCAGCAGCCTCGCCCTCTGCCCCATAAGGGGTGGCCAGAGGCACGCTCGGCAGCTCAGGCTCGGGTTTGTGGGGAGGTACCCCAAGCTGCTGCAAGGCATCGCGCGCGATCATGGCGAACACCGGGGCAGAGGCTTCAGCCCCGTACTGCAACGTGTCTTCGACCACCACCATGACCGTGATGGCCGGGTCCTCGGCGGGCACAAAACCCGCAAAGCTAGAGACGAAATACCCGTTTATATAGCCCCCCGTTGGGGACGGCACGAGGGAAGTCCCTGTCTTGCCAGCGACAGTGTAGGGCTCCAGGTTGGCCGCCTGGCCCGTGCCCACGCGCACCACTCCTTCGAGCATGTCGGTCATCTCGCTCGCTACCGTCGGGCTGACGACGCGCCGCGTTGGTTGCATAGGGAACACGTGCTCGTGGCCATCAGGCCCGATATAGCCGTCCACGAGCCTCGGCGGCACGTACACACCGCCATTTGCGATCGTATTGTAGGCGGCCAACATCTGCACGGCTGTGACAGCCAGGCCCTGGCCTATAGGCAGCGTCGCTATCGAGGTCCCTGACCACTGGCCTGGCCCAGGCACCAGACCGGCTGATTCGCCGGGGAAGTTTATGTCCGTCTTCTCCCCGATGCCAAAAGCGTGGATCCAATCGACCAGCCTGGTCATCCCCAGGCGCTGTGCTATTTCGATCGTCCCGATATCAGAGGAATGGGCGAGGATATTGGAGACAGTCCAGTCAAGCGTGGGGTGTGGCCAGGCATCTGAAAAAGTAGACCCAGCGACATCGTAAGAACCAGGGATGCTGAAGGTGTCCGACGGCACGATAACGCCATCAGCAAGAGCTCCCGACATGGTTATCAGCTTTTCCACCGAACCAGGTTCGTACACCGTGGTAAAAGCGCTGGCCGTCGGCGCCTCGACTGGTTGCTCGCTCGCAATGCTCGCCTTGGCCGAAGTGCCGCTAGCCCCGCCTGGCCCCGCCGGTGGCACAAACCACACCGGCAAGGCAGGGGGCTCGTGCAGGGTCTCTGGGTCGCTAGCAGAGGGCATCGTCAGCTCGGCCACGGCCAAAAGGTCGCCAGTACGGCGGTCCATGACAAGGGCCATTCCGCTGTGGGCCTGTGAGGCCACTATGGTACGTGCTAGAGCTTCCTCGGCGTCGAACTGGAGAGGCTCGTCAATGGAAAGTACTAAGTCGTCTCCAGGCACCGGGGCCTCGTAGCGGCTCGCAACCCCGGGGATTTGGTGGCCGGCGGGGTCCACCACTTGGACCAGCTTGCCTGGCTTGCCCTCCAAGAGGCTGTTGTACTTGTACTCTAAACCGGAGAGGCCTTGGCCGTCGGCCCCAACAGTACCGATCAACGGCGCGGCGAGCTGGCCGGCAGGGTCGAAGCGCTTGGGCTGCTGCATGGTGTAGACACCCGCCAGTTGCCCGCTCGACAGAAGCTTGCTCACCTTGTTCGCGACCGCATCGGGGACAGTCTTGGCCAGGTACACGAAACCGCTCGGGGCACTGAGCTCTGCCTGCAGAGTCGCTTGCGGCACACCGAGGACGCCGCTCAGAGCCGCCGCCTCCTGGCGCGGGTTAGTCACCTGGTAAGGGTCGGCGAAGACCGTTGTCATCGGGACCGACACCGCAAGCTCATCGCCATTTCTGTCCAAGATCGCGCCCCGCTCGGCTGGCAGGGTCACCACTTGGAGGTCCTGGGACACAGCGTGAGCCTCGTAACTGCTGGCGTCCACCCCTTGGACGAACAGGAGCTTGGCCGAAATCCCGCCCAGACATGCGATCATCAGGCCAAGGGAGGCGAACAACCTGCGGTGCCTCACGGTGGTCCCACCTCTGGGAGGCCCAGCCCTGCGTACCGCTTGTCTCATCTCAGGCGGTTGCCTGCGATGGTAGCCACCTTTTCGTTCTGCGCTCACGGGTCAATGCTCATGTAGGGCTTGATGCTCGGCCAGTTGGCATCTCCTTGTGGAGCGGGTACCGTCGTGGGGCTCTGAGCATCCTTCGGGGCAGAGAGAGGCGCGCTTTGCTGGTAGGCACCGGCACTGGAAGTGCTTGTGGAGGGGGCCTTCGGGGCCGGAAGGTACGTCACGGAGCCTGGCTGGACCATCTTCAGCTGACCTTCCGCCACGGATATGATCCGCGCCGGCGCTTCCAGCTCGGCCACCTGAAGGCGCAGCTTCTGGTAGGCCGCTTGAGCAGCAGCTGCTTGGCCCTGTAGCTGGTTGAGCGCGAACTGGTTCTCAGCGATCAGCGCGTGGAGCGCCACCAGGCCAAGGCAAAGCACAGCGACGCTGGCCATGAGCAACGCAACGCCTAGGCGCCGCAGGTGGACAGGCGTCCTGCGTTGACGCTCGACGAGGCGCAGGCGCCTTGGTCCGGCCTCTTCGTTAGGGCTGACAAGCTCCGGCTCATGGTAACGGCCGCTGCTTTCAGGCTCTGCGGCCGAAAGCCTCCGCTCCGGCGCGGCGGGGCTCACTGGAGGTCCTTTTCCACTACCTCCGCCCGGCTGAGCGCCTCGACAGCTCGCAACCTGGCGCTCCTGGATCGGGGATTGGCCAGCACTTCACCTGTAGATGGCTTTTTCGCACCTCTGTTGAGGAGACGTACCTTCGGCATGGCACCACATGCGCAGGGCAGCCCGGGAGGGCAGGTGCAACCTCCCGTAGAAGCTGTCACGAAGCGTCCCTTCACGATCCTGTCCTCCCCTGAGTGGTAGGAAATTGCCACCACGCGCCCACCTGGCACCAAGCGGTCGATGGCAAGGTCGAGGGCGACCGGCAAGACCTCTAGCTCAGCGTTGACCACGGCGCGCAGGGCTTGGAAAACTCGCTTGGCCGGGTGGCCACGTCGGCGAGCAGCCGGGGGAAGCGCTTGCTCAATGGCTTCTACAAGCTCTGCCGTTGTAAGGACAGGCCTTGCCCCCACGACACCGGCGGCTATCTGGCGAGCAAAGCGTGCTTCACCGTGGGCAGCGAACAATGCCGCCAACTGTTCTTGGCTCGCCTCGTTCAGCCACAGAGCAGCGGTGAGCTCCTGGGTCGGGTCCATGCGCATATCCAGCGGCCCGTCTAAACGGTAAGAGAACCCCCTGCCTGCTTGGTCGACCTGAGGTGAGCTCAGCCCCAGGTCAAAAAGCGCCCCGGACAACCGCTCGACCCCTAAGCGGTCCAGCACCTCGCCGAGCCTGTCGAAGCGCTCCTTTATGACCCTGGCGCGTTCGCCAAAGACAGACAGGGCCCTGCTGGCAGCTGCGACCGCAGCAGGGTCTCGGTCCAGTCCAATGACCTGTACGTCACTGCGCGCCAGCAGCACCACCCGCGCGTGGCCACCACCACCGACTGTCGCGTCGAGGACCACGCCTTCCGGCACCGCCGACAACAGCTCGACCACTTGGCCGACCATGACGGGCACGTGGTCGAAGGGCCCATTAGGCTGCTGCAAAGGCTCTTCGTTGCTCGGCTCTTGGCTCATGCGTAGCCCCTTGGCCAAAGTTGCCCCGGGTACCTCTCCGGGCAGCAGGGGACTGAGGCACGTG
This sequence comes from Acidimicrobiales bacterium, assembly GCA_049966695.1. Lineage (GTDB taxonomy): Bacteria > Actinomycetota > Acidimicrobiia > Acidimicrobiales > Palsa-688 > JAKAWM01. The sequence continues at coordinate 8,676 of JBMFUG010000032.1, forward strand.
GAGAAGGGGGTTCCTGTCCCGGTGGCCAAGAGGCTACGTATAGGCCCGAGCTGGTGGCGCTGCCTCCGTTGTACCTGAGCAGGAGGGCAAATGGCACCGTTCACGCGGCCCCCATTTCGGCCGCCCCCGCTTCTTCGCGCTGACGATGAGACGGAGCAAGGGAGCCCTCCATCAGCTTGGCAAGGTACCTGTCGTTACGGCTAGCCCAGCGGTTTGGCTCCCACAGCTCAATGTGGTCGAACGAGCCCACGACACTTACAGCGCTGTCCAGCTCTAAACCGGCCCACTCCCTGTAGTCGCTTCGGAGCGTGACCCTCCACTGTGGGTCGATGTCCGCGGGGTCCGAGTTCCAAGTGAGCGCCTGAGCCCTGGCCAGCTCCTCTGGGCCGTCGTCTTGCGCGGCATAAGCCGCCCGAAGCTGTTCCTGGAACAGGTCTCGCGGCCATATGGCCAGGCACCCGAAGTTGTGCCTTGCTACGACTGCGACCTTCTTGCCGGTCACGAACGGAGGGCGCCTGAAATCGGCCGGGATGATAAGCCGCGACTTGCTGTCGACCTTGTACTCCCCGGCCCCGTGAAGGTACTCGATGCCGGTCCGAGCCCCGAAGTCTGGGCCAACGACACCTCTACCCTCCACCTGATGGATTGTAACTCCTCCTAGCTCCCCAAGCAACCCCCAAAGTGCCACCCGAGGCCACCAAAGTGCCACCCGAGGCCACGTCTTGCTCAGGCACAACCCATCGCCTTCCTGGCCCGGCCAAGGGACGACGGTGCCAACCCTCATTGAGGAAGCTGAGAGCTTGGCGCTTGGCGCTGCCATGAGCGGGGGGACGCCCCAACAGCCGGCATAGGCAGCTCGCCTCTTAGAACAGGCCGGTCGAGCCTCGAAGTAAGCCGGTTACGCCAGCAGCTGTCGTATGGAGCGTTGAAGCCGTTCCACGCTGACCGGCACCCGGGTGCCTATGGACTGGGCGAACATGCTCACCCGTAGTTCCTCAAGCAGCCAACGCAGCTCTTCGAGCGACCTTGTGGTCTCGGCCGTAGGCTCTCCAGGGCGGGCCACGACCTTCTTGCGAGCTTGCGCCAGCAAGTCCTCCACTGCCCTGACCCGGCTCACCAGCACTTGGTCACGCGCTGGGTCAAAGCTCAACTTGTCCAAGCGGACCTCCACAGCGCGCAGGTACCGCTCGACGTCAGCCAACCTGCCCGCTCCGGCACGCCGTACGAAGCCCGGGCCGACCAGCTCAGCCAATTGCCTCGTTATGTCCTCGGCCGCTGTCCGGGCAGGCGCCCCGGGCGGTAACAACAACGCTTTTTCGCTCAGTTCACCGAGGCGCCGCTGCACCACCTGCAACTTGACGATCGCTCGGCTGGCTGCTTGCATAGCAGCGGCCGCGTACTGGTCGAACTTGTCAGCTATGTTGGCCATAAGCGTCTCGAAGCCTGAGCGGTCCCAAGCCGGCCCACCCAGCTGGCTCACCAAGTCGTCCACCACTGCCGCGCCAACATCTTCAACAACATGGCGCGCTGAGCTGTACGAGCCGGTGGCGACGAGGGCCAAGCGGGTGCCCCTGTCCAACAAGCGCCCCAGTTGGCCCACCCGATGGCCCAGCCCGGCAACAATGAGCCGGCTTGTCCCAGCAGCCATCGCCTGGGCCTGCTCGGCTTCGCTAAAGAGCACCCGGACGCCAACTTGGCCCCCTTCGTCCACGAGCGCCGGGTAACCGCAAACCGAAATGCCTTGCCAGGTGGCCTCGAACCTCTTGGGCAGCTCATCGAAATCCCATGTGCAAAGGCCACAACGTTGCAAGCCCGCCGCTTTGGCAGCTTGAGCCAGCGCACGCCTGGTCAACGGCTGCAGGGCCGCCACCAGCCGCGAAGGATCCCTGCTGGCTGCCAAGGTGCGACCGCTGCCGTCCACCACCCGCAAAAGCGGGCGGAGGTGCACGGGGACCTTTCCCCAGTCGAAGTCCTCAGGCGCAACGCTTGCCCCAGTCGCCTCGCTCAGCTCCCTGGCCAGCACCTCCAGCAATGGGCCAGCCGGCGCCTTGTACTTCGCCACCACAGAGCGCGCTAGAGCAGGTGCCGGGCTGACCGCCCTGCGCATGTTTTTCGGCAGCGAACGCACCAGGGCCAAGACAAGTTCCTCTCGGAACCCCGGCACTTGCCACTCGAGGCCTGAGCTTTCCAGCTCACTTAGCCTCCCGAACGGCACGTCGACGCTCACGCCGTCGTCGAAGTCACCAGGTTGCCACTTGTAGCTGAGGGCAAACGACGTACCGTCCGCCAAGTGCCATTTGTCAGGGTAATCGGCCTCGCTAGGCACAGGGGCATTGCCGCCTATAAGGTCCTGCATGCTCACCTGTAGGCGTCCTGGGTTGTCCCGGGCAAGCCAAGCGGCAAAAGTGCCTGACGAGGTCACCGAAGCGCCCAAAACTGCGTCGTAAAAGCAAAACAGTGCCTCGTCGCCCACAGCCAAGTCCTGGCGCCGGCAGCGCTGAGACAAAGACCTCAGTTCCTCGACGACATCACGGTTGCGAGCAACAAAGGCTGGCGCTTTTCGCCAGTCGCCCTCCACGAGGGCCGAGCGGATGAACATCTCCCGGCAAGCCACCGGGTCCAAACGGGCAAAGTCAGTCCTGCGCCTTTCGACTACAGGCAAGCCATAAAGCGTTGCCCTGGCAAAGACATAGCACGAACCCCGGTCGGCGTCCCAAAAAGGCCCGTCGTACGACCATTTGAGGAGGTGGCCCGCTACATTTTCAACCCAGCGAGGCTGGGCTGGCGCCGCCACCCTGCCCCAGAGGCGCCCGGTCTCCACGAGCTCAGCCACCATCACCCAGCGAGGTTGGCGTTTGGCCTTTGCGAGCCCGGAGCCTGGCCAAATGCTAAACCGTGCGTTGCGTACCCCAAGGTAGTCGTCCCGCTCCTTGTCGCGCACCCCGACTTGCGCCACGATGCCAGCCAGCAAGGCCCGGTGGAGGACTGACCTGGAGGACATCTCACTGCCATGCACGCCACTTCTCCCCGGCGCGGTGCCAAGAACGGCCCCTGCTGTGCCGCCGGGACGCTCACCCGCTGCGGCCCAAGGAGCCAAAGCGCTTGTCTTGGCAGCGCTCAGCGTCCCTCCGCCCGAGCTAGTGGCGCTCCCTCGGGACAAGCCCAAGGCACGGCAAATTTCGCTCAGTTGGCTAACGACGTCCTGCCACTCACGTGCACGCTGGTAGGAGATCATTTGTTGCCGGCAAAAGCGGCGGAACTGGCCGGCTTCTGTCGCTTCTTCCATAAGTCCCCAGAGGGCCAAATATGTCATGAAGTCGGAGCTCGGGTCGGCAAAACGCGCATGGACCTGGTCTGCCAGCTCTTCTTTGCCCGCAGGGCGCTCACGCGGGTCCTGCACAGAAAGCCCCGCTGCAATGACTATAACCTGGGGCAAGCACCCCAGCCTCGCCCCTTCGACCACCATCCGGCCGAGCCTCGGGTCAAGGGGCAACTGAGCCAACTTGCGGCCCGTGGCTGTCAAAGCCCCTTGTGGGCTGAGAGCGCCTATCTCTTGCAACAGGGCCACCCCGTCCTTGATGTTGCGCCGGTCCGGCGCGTCGACAAACGGGAACTCCTCGACGTCCCCGAGGCCGATCGCTGCCATTTGCAATATGACAGAAGCGAGGTTGGTCCTCAGGATCTCGGGCTCGCTAAAAGCGCTCCGGCCAGCAAAGTCTTCTTCGGAGTAGAGCCTGACGCACACCCCTGGGCCGAGGCGCCCGCACCGGCCGGCGCGCTGGTTGGCAGAAGCCTGCGAAATAGCTTCGATGGGCAAACGTTGGACCTTCGTCCTGCGGCTGTAGCGAGAGACACGAGCCGTGCCCTGGTCCACTACGTAACGGATCCCGGGCACCGTGAGGGAGGTCTCGGCAACATTTGTGGCCAGTACCACACGCCTTTTCTCGTGGGCTTGGAAGACGCGATGCTGCTCAGCAGCTGACAACCGCGCGTACAATGCCAGGATCTCCAAGTCGGGCAAGCCGGACTTGGAAAGTGCCTCGGCGGTGTCGCGAATTTCACGTTCCCCGGACAGAAAGACGAGGATGTCTCCTGGGCCTTGCTTGCACAGTTCACCAACAGCGTCACAAACGGCCTGGACTTGGTCCACCTCTTCCCCGGCGCCGTCTTTTGCACAGGGACGGTACCTGATCTCTACCGGGAAGGTCCTCCCGGGGACCTCGACCACCGGCGCCGCGCCGAAATGGCTGGAAAACTTTTGGGTGTCGATGGTAGCTGACGTGACGACCACTTGCAGGTCAGGCCGTTTTGGCAGCAACCGCTTGACGTAGCCCAAAATGAAGTCGATATTGAGGCTACGTTCGTGCGCCTCATCGATAATGAGCGTGTCGTAGCGCTCAAGCACCGGGTCGCTGTGCAGTTCAGCAAGCAGCACCCCGTCAGTCATAACCTTGACCAAGGCCCCCTCGGCAACCCTGTCGCTAAAGCGGACCTTGAAGCCGACCGCGCGGCCGACCTCGCTGCCCATCTCTTGCGCGAGCCGCTCAGCGATGCTCCTAGCGGCAAGCCTTCTGGGCTGCGTATGGCCGATCATGCCTGTCGTCCCTCCGCCTGCCTCTAGGCAAAGCTTCGGCAGCTGCGTGCTCTTGCCAGAACCTGTCTCCCCTGCCACCACGACCACCTGGCTTGCCCGCAGAGCCGACAGGATTTCCTCTCTGTGCGCGCTTATGGGCAGCTCGGGAGGGTAAGCCAACCTGCTCAAGATCTCCTCACGGCTGGCGCGGCGCGCCTCGGCGCTCAAAGGCGACCACGAGTGAGGCATGCCCACAGCTTGCCAAGCGGGCGCTCGCCTGTCGGGTCGGCTCTCGGCTTGTGCGCGGCCAAGTCAGCCCTGGCCTACCTAGCTGCCACGGTCCTCGACGCTTCACGCTGCGCCAGGCCTCATGTAAGGTGGCGCAGTGCGCTTTAGCATCTGGCCCACCACGTCGCAGTCCTGGGACAAGCTGTTCGAGGTCGCCTCGCACGCGGAGCGCACGGGCTGGGACGGCGTCTGGGTCGCCGACCACTTCATGCCCGCTGCGGAGCCTGTTACCGAGCCGATGCTTGAGTGCTGGAGCGTGCTGGCCGGGCTGGCTACGAGCGTGGCGCGACTGCGGATCGGGTCTCTCGTGACCGGGAACACTTACCGCCACCCCGCCGTCTTGGCCAATATGGCCGCGACGGTCGACCACCTGAGCGGGGGGCGGCTGGTGCTGGGGATAGGGGCTGGGTGGCAGGAAAACGAGCACCGAGCCTATGGGATCGACTACCCGGACGTCCCAGGCCGGATGGCTCGGCTCGACGAGGCGTGCGCCGTGGTCCGCAGCCTCCTGACGCTCCCGCGAGCCAGTTTCCAAGGCCGCTACTACCGCCTACTGGATGCCCCGATGGAGCCGAAGCCGGTCCAAGAGCACCTCCCGCTCCTGATCGGCGGCGAAGGCGAGAAGGTCACTTTGCGCACCGTCGCCAAGTGGGCAGACGAATGGAACACCTGGGGCTTGCCTGAGGTGCTCCGCTCAAAAGGTGCCGTCCTAGACCGTCACTGCGAGGCGATCGGGAGGGACCCGGCGACGGTCGTGCGCTCCGCCCAGGTCATAGTCAACCTCGACTGCACGGCACCGTCACGGTCGTGGCTCCCGAGCGTAGAGGTCAGCACTGCCCAAATGCAGGACCTGCTGGGGGGCTACCAGCAAGCGGGGGTCGAAGAGTTCGTCCTGCCCGACTGGAACCTCGGCACCGGGACAGCACGCTCCGACATGATGGACCGCTTCCTCACCGAGGTGGCTGCGCCCTTCAGGCGCTGACGCACGGGCTACGGGCGCCGCACACGCGAACGTCGTCAGCCTCACCTAGATTGGAGGCCATGCCTGCGCTCCGCTCCCGGACCACCACCCATGGCCGCAACATGGCGGGGGCACGTGCCCTGTGGCGAGCAACCGGGATGACCGACGATGACTTCGGCAAGCCGATCGTCGCCATCGCCAACAGTTTCACACAGTTCGTGCCTGGCCATGTCCACCTGAAGGACATGGGCGCCCTGGTCGCCGAGGCGGTGGCAGCTGCCGGCGGCGTCGGCCGGGAGTTCAACACGATCGCCATCGACGACGGCATAGCCATGGGCCACGGCGGGATGCTTTACTCGTTGCCCAGCCGGGAGCTGATCGCTGACTCCGTCGAGTACATGGTCCAGGCACATCAGGCCGACGCCCTGGTGTGCATCAGCAACTGCGACAAGATCACCCCCGGCATGCTCCTGGCCGCCTTACGCCTCAACATCCCGACAGTCTTCGTGAGCGGCGGCCCGATGGAGGCCGGCACAGTGACCGTCCGTGACGGCGTCGCGCGCAGTGCGATCGACCTCATCACAGCGATGACGGCCTCCGCCGACGAGTCAGTGTCCGACCAGGAGCTGGGCAACATCGAGCGCTCTGCCTGCCCGACATGCGGCTCCTGCTCGGGGATGTTCACGGCCAACTCCATGAACTGCCTCACGGAAGCGCTCGGCTTGTCGCTGCCCGGCAACGGGACCACCCTGGCCACCAGCTCAGTCCGCCGAGAGCTCTTCGTGGAAGCCGGGCGGCTGGTGGTGGACCTGGCCCGGCGCTGGTACGAGCACGACGACCCATCGGTGCTGCCTCGCAGCATCGCCGACCGGGCAGCGTTCTGCAATGCGATGACGGTCGACATTGCCATGGGCGGCTCGACAAACACAGTGCTGCACCTGTTGGCCGCCGCCCAAGAGGCCGGCGTGGACTTCGACATGCAAGACATCGACCGGCTCAGCCGCGCGACACCGTGCCTGTGCAAAGTGGCCCCCAGCTCCAACTACCACATGGAGGACGTCCACCGTGCAGGTGGGGTACCGGCACTGATGGGCGAGCTGGCACGGGCAGGCCTCCTCGAGCGCAGCGTCCGTTCCGTGCACTCGAAGAGCCTCGACGACTGGCTAGCCAAATGGGACGTCCGCTCTGAGACGCGCTCGGAGCGAGCCGTGGAGCTGTACTCCGCAGCACCAGGTGGGGTGCGCACCACGGAAGCTTTTTCCTCGACCGCCAAATGGGAGAGCCTCGACCTCGACGCCAAGTCTGGCTGTATCCGCTCGGCTGAGGCGCCCTACAGTGCCGACGGCGGCCTGGCCGTACTGCGCGGCAACCTTGCCACCGACGGCTGCGTTGTCAAGACGGCCGGCGTCTCCCAAGACCAGCTCACCTTTCGCGGGCCCGCGCGGGTGACCGAAAGCCAAGAGGAGGCGGTCGACGCCATCTTGACCGGCAGTGTCCGGCCCGGCGACGTGGTGGTGGTCCGCTACGAAGGCCCCCGCGGCGGCCCCGGCATGCAGGAAATGCTCTACCCGACGAGCTTCCTCAAAGGACGCGGCCTCGGTTCCCAGTGCGCCTTGGTCACCGACGGGCGCTTCTCTGGCGGGACGAGCGGCCTGTCAATCGGGCACGTTTCACCCGAAGCGGCTGCAGGCGGCCTCATAGGGCTGGTCGAGGACGGTGACATGATCGCGATCGACGTCCCGGCTCGTTCGATCAACCTCGAGGTGCCAGCAGACGTCCTAGCCGAGCGCCGTCGACGGCGCGACGAAAAAGGGTGGCAACCCGCCAAGCGGGAGCGCACGGTCTCACCAGCTTTACGGGCGTACGCTGCACTTGCCCAGTCAGCTGACCGCGGAGCTGCTCGTCTCGTGCCCTAGCCGCTTTCCGGCACTGCTCTCGGCCTGCTGGCGCCAACGGCGCGCACAGCTCCAGCCAGCACAGCGCTCACCGCTAGGCCAGCGCCGTTCCTGGCACACCTGGCTACCATCTCCCGCCTATCACCTCGCGCACTCCCCGGGCGATCTCGAGGTCCTCGCGCGCTGCTACGACGAACGTCCGCACCGCATCAGGCCCCCCCTCTTCACTGCCTGTAGACATCAGCTCGCGGTCATCTGTAGCGCTCAGCTCGCGGTCGGCCGGCCCAGGAGCTTCATTGGCCTCAAGTCCCAACTTGACGCCGAGGAACTCTAGGCCCTCAGCCGCTCGCCAACGGATACCTGGCGAGCGCTCGCCTACGCCACCAGTAAAGACCAGCACGTCAAGCCCGCCCATGGCGGCTGCCATGGAGGCGATACCTGCCCGCAAGCGGTGCAGGTACACAGCCACGGCCAAGGTGGCGGCGGGATCCCCGGCGGCTTCAGCCTGCAGCACGGCACGCATGTCGGCCGTGCCGGTGAGCCCGAAGAGCCCGGAGCGGTGCTCCAGCGTAGAGGCCAGCTCGCTCGGAGGCATGCCCACGTGCTCCTCAAGCCACAACAACAGCCCGGGGTCGACGCTGCCTGAACGGGTGGCCATGACAAGGCCTTCCAGAGGAGTGAAGCCCATCGTCGTGTCGACGGACCTGCCCGCCTGAACGGCAGCAAGCGAAGCCCCTGCACCGAGGTGGGCGCTGACGATGCGCAGCTGCCCAATAGGACGTCCCGATAGCTGTGCCGCGCGCCGGGAGGCGTAGGAATGAGACAAACCATGAAAGCCGAACCGGCGTAGGTCCCACCGCCGGCGCCACTCCTCCGGTATGGCATAGGTGGCGGCAGCCGGCGGCACGCTCGAGTGAAATGCCGTGTCAAAACAGGCAACAGCCGGCACGCCGTCCAAAAGCCGGCTTACCAGTTCCAAGGCACGCAGGGATTTTGGCTGGTGCAAGGGGGCCAGGTCGCTCAGCGCCTCGAGCCTTTGGACCACCTGAGAGTCGACCAGCACCGGCTCAGTGAAGTACGAGCCTCCGTGCACGACCCGGTGGCCCACCGCACCAATAGGGCCGGCGCGGGCCACGACTGAGCGGAGGGCGTCCTCGTCCACACGGCCACTTGGGGCCGGCAGCGTAACGGCGGTAACGACCTCGTCAGCGTCGTCCAGCACAGTCAGCTTCAGGCTGCTCGACCCAGCGTTGACAACGAGGATGTGCACTTGGCGCAAGCTCAGTAAGGCCAGGTCCAGTTGCGCACGATCGGGTCGTCCTCGCCCTCTAAGCGGGTATAGGCACGAGCCTTGATACGCTCATCGGCCATTTTCTGGCGCAAGGAGCCGGCTCGCGGCCCGAGGCCGGGGACACGGTCGATGACGTCCATTACGAGGTGGAAACGGTCCAGGTCGTTCAGCATCACCATGTCGAAGGGGGTCGTGGTCGTGCCTTCTTCCTTGTAACCGCGCACGTGGAAGTTGTCGTGGTTGGGCCTCCGGTAAGTCAGGCGGTGCACAAGCCAGGGATAACCGTGGTAGGCAAAAATGACGGGCCGGTCCTCGGTGAACAAGATGCTGAACTCACGGTCTGACAACCCGTGGGGGTGCTCGGTGGCAGGCTCGAGCCGCATTAGGTCGACGACGTTGACCACACGGACCTTGAGAGACGGCAGCTCTCGGCGCAATATGTCAACAGCCGCCAAGGTTTCCAAAGTGGGGACGTCCCCGCAGCAGCCCATGACAACATCAGGGTCCCCATCGTCGTTACAGGCCCAGTCCCAGATACCGATCCCTCGGGTGCAGTGCACCACGGCTTCTTCCATAGACATGTAGTTCAATGATGGTTGCTTACCAGCCACAATTACGTTCACGTAGTGGCGGCTACGTAAGCAATGGTCGGCAACAGAAAGCAAAGAGTTGGTATCGGGTGGGAGGTACACACGGATGATCTCGGCTTTCTTGTTGACCACATGGTCTATGAAGCCTGGGTCCTGGTGCGAAAAACCGTTGTGGTCCTGGCGCCAGACATGCGACGACAACAGGTAGTTAAGCGATGCCAAGGGCCGACGCCATGGAATTTCGCGGGTGGTCTTCAGCCATTTAGCGTGCTGGTTGAACATCGAGTCAACGATATGGATGAAAGCTTCATAGCTCGTGAACAAGCCATGCCTGCCCGTCAGCAGGTACCCTTCGAGCCAGCCTTGGCACTGGTGCTCGGAAAGCATCTCCATCACCCGGCCCTTGGGTGCCAAATGGTCGTCGGTCGGGAGGTGCTCGGCGTCCCACTGACGGTCGGTAACCTCGAAGACAGCCTGGAGCCTGTTAGAAACAACCTCGTCCGGGCCAAAGAGACGGAAATTGCTCGGGTTCGCCTTCATCACGTCGCGCAGGTACGTGCCCAGCACCCGCGTAGCCTCCGAATAGGTCGCAGCCGGTTTGGCGACCGGCACCCCGTAGTCCCGGAAATCGGGCAAGACCAAGTCTTTTAGCAAGACGCCACCGTTGGCGTGCGGGTTCGCGCTCATGCGCCGGTGCGCCTTAGGCGGCAGCGCAGCAAGCTCCGCTATAAGCCCACCATGCTCGTCGAACAGCTCTTCGGGCCGGTAACTGCGCAGCCAAGACTCAAGACGGGCCAAGTGCTCCGGGTTGGTCTTCACCTCAGCCAGGGGCACCTGGTGAGCACGCCAGGTGCCCTCTACCGGGAGGCCGTCAACGCTTCTTGGCCCTGTCCAGCCCTTGGGAGAGCGCAACACGATCATCGGCCAACGAGGCCGCGCTGTCTCGCCACCAGCGCGCGCCGCTCGCTGGACCGAGGTGATCTTCTCGACAACGGTGTCGAGAGCGGCAGCCATGAGCTGGTGCATCTCGGCTGGGTCGTCGCCCTCCACCCAGTAGACCTCATGGCCATAGCCTTCCAGTAGCTTGGTCAGCTCCTCCTTGCCAATGCGCGCCAAGACCGTCGGGTTGGCGATCTTGTAACCGTTCAGGTGCAAGATGGGCAAGACGGCGCCATCGGTCACTGGGTCTATGAACTTGTTGGAGTGCCACCCTGTGGCCAAGGGGCCTGTTTCGGCCTCACCGTCGCCGACTACGCAGCAGACCAACAGGTCAGGGTTGTCAAAGACGGCACCGTAGGCGTGAGACAACGCATAGCCGAGCTCACCACCCTCGTGGACCGAACCTGGCGTCTCGGGCGCCACGTGAGAGGGGATGCCACCGGGGAAACTGAACTGGCGGAACAGCTTGCGCAGGCCGTCCGCGTCGCGGGTGATAGCCGGGTACAGCTCGGTATAGGTGCCTTCGAGGTACGCATTGGCGACCGCCGCAGGCCCGCCGTGACCTGGGCCAAGGACATAAATGGCGTTCAAGTCCCAGTTGCGGATAGCACGGTTCATGTGCGCGTAAATGAAGTTGAGCCCGGGAGTCGTGCCCCAGTGCCCAAGCAGACGAGCCTTCACGTGCTCTGGCTTCAGCGGCTCTTTCAACAGAGGGTTGTCGAGAAGGTAGATTTGGCCCACCGAGATGTAGTTGGCAGCCCGCCAATAGGCGTCTATCAGGCTCACTTCAGCCTCCGACAGGGGCCTAGCGGCTCGTGAGCCGGCTGGACCAGCTGAAGTTTGTGCCGTTGTGGTAGCGGGCACGGCTCGTCCCGGAGAAGTGTCCGTCATGGCCCATGCTCCTTGTCTCGAAGGGAACCCACAGTTACGTGTGAACGGCCCTAGCTTGTGCTATGGGACCTTCGCGCGATCTTCACACTCTCATCGCAGCCTAAGCAACATCCAGGCCGAACATGTAGTCCTAAGCCAACCACAAGGTCCGTAGCATGAAGGAGCCCAAGTGAGCACTTTGCCAGCCAAGGCTCTCCTTGGCGCCTGTACGGCCCTAGTGGGGCTTGGCTCGTCCGCCGCCACCGTTTGGGCAGGCCCGGCATCACCCACAAACGCGACCCTGCCCGTCCCCGTCGTGGCGCCAGCACCGTCACCGCCCGACAACTGCGTTGGAGGCTCGTGGCCAGCAGTACTGCAAGGACGCCCGGAGGGCTTTGCCGCCTCCGGCCACGGGGCCTACCTGTGGTACGACCCAGACGGCGGCTGGGCGCTACGGGTTACCCACACCGGGCCCAACGACCAAGCAATTTTCTCGGGCATCTTGCAGACGAGCGGCAAGTTCATCGACGTCCGCCAGTTCGGCCAAGGCTACGACATCGTCGCGCTTAGCCCGAACGGGCGCTCGATCGTCTTCCGCTTTGCGGGTTACCGCACAGTCGACGGCTTGGACTTTGCCACCCGTTGCTCGGGGGGCTTGACGGTCACACTCGACATCAACGGCTCACGTGCCCCTCTTGGCGCTATCTACCTTGGGAGCACTGAAGCCAGCCCGGCGAGCAACCCCTTCAGGGTCCAGCGGGTGCACAGCCGCCGACAGCTCCAGACGGCTACCACGACTACTTCAACCACCTCCGCCACCGCTCCTGGCCAGAGCCAAAACATGCACCGGTCCAAACGACAAGCCAAGCGCCAAGCCGAAGACCAAGTTGGCTCCTTGCAAGGGGCCCTCGGGCAAAGCCCGGGGGCCATGCTCAAAAGGTTGCGCGCATAACAGCAGGCGACCGGCCACGACCGTATTGCGCCTGCCTCGTACCTATAGAGAGCACCTGTTACAAAAGACATCCCCCCTGGCAGCATCTGGTGCCTTAGCGCCGTGGCAAGCCAGCCAGCCAACGCTCGTAACGCCGCCCCGCGGCAGCCACCCACTCCGAGCGCGGCACGACTGGCGCCGACCACGACGCCCACCGTGCTGCGGAGTCGGTCGAAGTCTCTAGCCCAAGGGCCATCCTGGCAAGAAAGGCTGCACCTCGTGCCGCCCCCTCGCTCGCAACTGCAGGGACGACCGCCAAGCCCAGTACATCAGCAATGGCTTGCAGCCAAGCGGGGTTACGTACCCCACCGCCCGAGACAAGGACCCGCGTTGGTTGGGTGCCACAGGCAGAGGCGAGCTCCAGGATGTGGCGCACAACAAACCCGGTCGCTTCAAAAGCACCCCGCCGCAGGGCACCAGCGCCCTGCGAAAGCCTCCCCCCACTAAGACTGACCCGTAGATCTGGGTCGTGCCAAGGCACTCGCTCACCTCGCACCCACGGCCACCACACTGGTACCTCGCTGGCCACGAGGTCGTCTCCGCCGGCCGGGGCGTCCCTCAACAACTTGTTCACCCAGTCGACCCAGAGCCCACCAGCGTTGCTGGCGCCTCCTAACATTGCCTTGCCGGCGACTACATGTGGCACCCTCCACAACCCAGGTGCCGCGTCCGGCCAGCCTGGGACTGTGAGCCAGACCACCAGCGTAGAACCGAGGCTCACCAGCACGTCCCCGTCATCGACCGCGCCAGCAACTAATTGCTCGCACAGCCCGTCCACCGAGCCAGCACCCAGCACCGCCTCACCTTGCGCGCCTAAAGCAGCTCCAGCACCAAAACCCGCTGAAGCAACCGCCTCGTCGAACGACACCGCTCCTCCGGCGTCGCCGTCCTGGCCGCCAGCCAGGAGCCTGGGGTCATGGCCCTTCGCGACCAGACCTGCCAAAGCCACCTTGCCGATCGGCTCCCCGAAGACAGCTACACGGGGCAACTGCTCGACCTTCAGGCCAGCCTCCCGGCATGCCGCCTCATCCCACCCAGAGCCACTGAACAAGCTGCCCGCAGCAAATGCGGTAGCCAGGTCAACTACACCCTCGCCCCCTAGCGACGCGTTCGCGACCGCCTGGGCAGGCCAATAACCAGCCGCTCCCGGCTTACGAGCGGCCACCCAGCCGGCTAGGCGTGCCATCTCATCGGTTGAAGTGGGGTCGCCATGCGACGTGGCACGTAGTCGGCCCGGGCTGGCACCTAACCCCTCGGAGCCTGTGGCTTTTCGCTGGTTTTCGCCCTCAGCGTCATCGAGGGCCTGACGGCCCCGCTCATCCCCGTAAATAAGCCCCGGGCCCAACGGCCGCCCAGTCGGGCCAACAGCAGCCACCGACGGCATGAAAGCTGCTACCGCCACAGCCGAGATAGAGCCCAGCGGCAACCTGGAGGCCAACGTCGCAAGCACTTGGCGAGGCATTTGCCACCAGTTCATGGCGGCATCGTGCTCCAGGCGCCCGCCGGGCTGGACCTGCAAGCGGTTCGGGACGGCCCAGCGGTGCACAACTCGGCCCTGCTCATCGGCTATAACCCCTTTTACCGCCGTCGTGCCTATGTCGATGCCGGCGGTGAGCACGGCCTCCTTGTTGCCAGAGGATTGTGAACCACGTTGCATGTTCGGACAATATTGCAGGAGTGCTTCCCTCATCATCAGCCGTGCCAGACGTCTCCCCAGCTGGGCCACCCGCCGACAAGGCCACGGGCCGACCGGCGCCAGGCCATCGCGCCTTTGTCACTGCACCTATGCGTGGCCCAGGGCTCAACAAGCTTCGCGAACTTGCCAGCCTCGTGTACGAACCGTGGATCGAGCAGAACCCCCTCAAGCTGTACGACGGGCCTGCGTTAGCCAAGCGACTGGAAGCCGAAGCCGCCGACATTTTGGTCGTAGAAGCTGACTTCGTAAGCGGCCCGGTGTTCGACTTGCCACTGGTGGCGGTGGCTGCGACCAGAGGAGACCCAAACAATGTGGACGTGGCGGCTGCTACGGCTGCTCGCGTGCCGGTCCTGCGCACACCTGGCAGGAACGCTGACGCGGTCGCAGAGCTGGCCATTGGCCTCCTCTTGGCCGTCGTCCGCCGGATCCTCCCCGCCGACAAAGACGTCCGCGACCTCCAGGTCTTCCGCGACGGGACGATCCCCTACCAAAGGTTCCGAGGATGGGAGCTTGCTGGCCGCCGTGCCGCCATCATCGGCTACGGTGCGGTCGGCCGGGCACTCGCGTGGCGTCTTCAAGCCCTCGGGATGAACGTGGTGACTTATGACCCCTACGTAGAGGACGCGGGCCAGGACCTGGCCGCTGCCGTGCGGGACGCCGACGTCGTGACTTTGCACGCTGCCCCATCGGCCGAGACGCTCGGGTTCTTCGGCAAGCAACAGTTCGCCCTCATGGCCCCGGGCTCGGTCTTTTTGAACACCGCAAGGGCCAACCTCCACGACATGGACGCCCTGGTGGAGGCGCTGAGCTCCGGCCACCTCGCCGGCGCAGGCCTCGACCACTTTGAGGGCGAAGCTCTTCCAGAAGGCCACCCCCTCCTGTCGATGCCGAACGTCGTCCTCACGCCCCATATCGGCGGGGCCACCACCGACACTGAGGCTAGAGGCGCCCAGATGATAGCCGACGACATCGAGCGGCTCCTGAACGGCCAAGTCCCCCTCTATATCGTCAACCCACAAGTGCTAGGTGAAAAATGAAAAGTGTCCCTCAGGCCCACGAGGCCGTGCTCGCAACTGCCAAGGAAATGCTCCGAAAGGGGCTAGTCGAAGGTACCTCTGGCAACATCTCGGCTCGCCGTGCCGACGGCAACATCGTTTGCACCCCATCGTCGGTCGACTACGAGGCAATGACCTTAGAGGACCTCGTGGTGGTGGGCCCGGACGGTACCGTAATCGAGCGGGCAGAAGGCCGGAGCCCGACGGCGGAGCTGCTTTTGCACCTGGCCTGCTACAAAGCCTTTGACGATATAGGGTCGGTCATCCACGCCCACCCCGTATGGGCCACCATGTTCGCGGTCAGCCATGAACCCGTCCCCCCCTGCATCGATGAGTTCACGATGTACGTGGGCGGCGAAGTCCGTTGTGCCGAATATGCGCCATCTGGGTCAGCCGAGGTGGGCACCAACGCAGTGGAAGCGCTTCGGGGCCGCGGGGCAGCACTCTTGGCCAACCATGGCTTGGTCGCGGTTGGGCCTAGCCCGGCCAAGGTGCTCCACATAGTGGCCGTCGTCGAGCGGACCTCCCAGATCGCGTGGGGAGCGCGCGCCCTCGGCCGGGTAACGGCTGTCCCCGGCAAAGTCAACGACGACTTTGCCGGCGTTTACCAGCTCATGCGGTCCATGTGACCACGAAGCTCATGGGGTCCATGTGACCACGAAGGGCAGTGCTAGCAAAGGTCAAGCTGCAACGGGGCGTGCCCGTTAGGGCCGTTCCTTCGAGCGCGACCGCCTGTGCCGACCGGCTGCAGCGCGTTGCGGCAAGATGGACCCGTGTCAGCCACACCTACTCACGGTAACCAGCCGTGGCCCGCCGGCTCCCCTTCGGGGCCGCAACCGCCGAACATTTCCCCGACGGCTCCATTTGGAGGCCCGCCAACCGGCGACCGGCTGACCCGTCTGTCCCTCCTCAGGCCTGCGGGCCGCCTCACGCTCAGCCAGGTGGCTCCTACAGGCACCCTGCTCGTTGCAGCCCTGGCTCTCCACATCGCCGCCATGTGGCCCTCCTACCCTGACATTTCGAAGGCGCCAATCGTGTCGTCGCCTGTGGAAACAGCCATATATGTCGGCCTCGAGATCGGATGGGCACTAGCAGCCCTGCTTGTCCTAACTCGAGTGTCTGTCACCGGCGGGACCGCGCTCGCGGCAGGTGTCGGGGCGCTCGAGCTGGGCTACCTCATCTCCGACACCGCCAGCTCGGTCCAGGTTTACAATGCGGACACCCCAGGAGTGTGGTTGGCTTTGGCGGGGCTTGGCTTCGGTATAGCAGGCGTGCTGCTTGGCTGTAGCACAGTTCACATAGGCGGCCCGCGACTGCCGGTGCCATCGCAGCGTCAGCCACGGGCGGTCCTCACGACCGCGGCGGCCTTCCTGGCTGCCGCTGCCTTCCTGCCCAGCTGGGACCGCTTCAGCGCAGTCTCCACGGTTACAGGCCGCTCAGCGTCTTTCACGGCCGGCAATGCCTTCTCCCAGCCAGGAGCGGTGATGGCTGGTGACCTGGTCGTGGCGCTCGCCATTGTCGTCTTGCCAGCAGCTGGCGTGCTTTGGGAGCCAGCACGCGTTGGTGCTTGGGCCAGCGCTGGCGTCTTGCTGGCACTGGCGTCACAGCTCGGCTCGGCGCTGGTCCAGGTCGACCAGGGGATCTCGCCAGCTCTGTCCTCCAGCCTCATGCACAGCTTTGGCGTTACCCCGGCAGAGGCACAGGGGCTGGGAGTCCATTTCTCCGTCTCGCTTACCCATTGGTGGACCGTTGACGTCGCTGCCACAGCGGTCCTGGCGGCTCTGGTGACCTGGGACGCCCTGTCGGCTCAGCACCGTAACCCGCTGGCACAGGGCTACGAACAAGCTGGAGGGGGTGGCTACGGGGCCGAAAGCCCCTGGCGAGGCGACCCGGCACCAGCCCCTGGTGCAACCGGGCAGTCCCAACCGGCACCGTCGGGCGCGGCGCTCTGGCCTCTTGGCCAACCAGTTGAGCCAGGTCAACCTGCGTGGCCCGAGCACTGGCCGCCACCGAGCTCGTGGCCCAACTAGATGAGCAGTCCCAAGGGCTCGCCAACCACTGGACGGACGTGGTACCACGCCGGTCCATGCCCTCCGTACCCCTTGCTGCCAGCCTATGGCCGCGTACTGCGCGCACATCCACCACTTTCCGCGTGAAACGTGCCCGGACCAGCGGTACGGCATTTGCCCAAACCCCGCAGGGCCAGGTGTACGCCGACCTGGGCACCTTCGCCACCGCACTTTATGTCACCGTCGACGACATGCTCCTCCCCGACCCGTCCCCTACGTGCCCGAGCGCCCTGCCTATAACAAACGCCTACGCGCCTCTGTGAGGGTGATGGCCGCAGTCATGAGGGCCCTAGCGACTGCTTGCGACGCCTGGTGGGACAGCCTCTGGCTGGTTGGCTCGACGCCGGTCGAGCGCGGGCGCTCCCGCGAGACTGCCAAGCGTCCCGACCTTGCCGGCTGGGCAGGTTACGGCTACTGCGCCAGCCACACCCGCTATTTCTGGGGGTTCAGGCGGCACATGATCGCAACCCCGGCTGGCTTGCCGATAGCCTTCGCCCTCTCAAACCCCAAAGAAGACGGCCGCGACGTCCTCTGGCACCTGCTCGTCACCGACCCGGCCTGGCCTCGCCGAACGCCGAGGCCAGGTCCTCATCGCCGACAAGGGCTACCGCTCGGAAGAGCTTGAAAGGCTGCTGGCGGAATGGGCGTCACGCTCGTCCGCCCTGCCAGGAAAGACGAGGCCAGCCACCCTGGCCAAGGGTTCTTGAAGCCGTTCCGCCAAATTATCGAGTCAGTCAACCACACCCTCAAAGCTCAGCTCGACCTTGAGCTCCCCGGGGGCCGGGCTCCTGGCGGGGTAATCGCACGAGCCTGGCAGCACATGCTCGCCCTCACCGCTGTGACCTGCCAAACCAGAACACCCACCAGCCCGTGCCGCGGTCCCTCGTTGCCGACGACTACTGAGCTGACCCCTTGGAACTAATCATCTAGCACCTGCGTAGCGGTCCGGGTCGTCCCCGGGCTCGCCTAGCACTCGGGCGCCGAGCACTGCCCCGAGCCCTGGTTGGCTGTAGATGACCTCTGGAAGACCCTGGGTTTGTTGGAGGCTAGTTGATCCGGTGAGTAACCAACCAAGCCAATAGGGGCTCGGTTGTCTTC
>JBMFUG010000033.1:0-26388 GCA_049966695.1 Acidimicrobiales bacterium
GCCCTTGTGCCGCCCGGCCTGAAGGTGATCGGCAACGGGCCTTTCAACCTGGCAACAGTAGGCGAGTGGTACTCGGGCGCGCGCCTGTACGCATCAGGTCCCCCCGAGGCCACTGGGCACCCTGTGGCTGGCGCCCCCAAGGGAGCGCACGACCCCATCGTGACGCCGTCTGGCCTATTTTTCCTGAGAGACGCGGGCCTTTGGTGGTTGGCCAACGGCGCTAGCCACCCCCTGGAAGAGGCTCGCGGGCTCGAGAGCCCTGGCTACTACGGCGTGGGCAACTACTACGGCTACATTGCCTGGTACTTAGAGGTCGCCTGGCACAGTTGACGGTCGCCCAGGAGCGGGCGCACGATTTGGTCGCTGGGCACGTCTACCGTGGGGTGTATGCAAGAGCACGAGCGCCAGGAGGAACCGTACGGGACGGCCAGGCTTGCCGCCGAGTGGGACGCGAGGTACAGCAAGCGGGCGGGGGCGATGTGGAGCGGGCGACCGAACGGCCGGCTTGTCACCGAGGTCGCAGGGCTCAGGCCCGGTCGGGCGCTCGACGTCGGTTGCGGTGAGGGCGCTGACGCGATATGGCTCGCCGCGAGCGGTTGGACCGTGACGGCCGTCGACATCTCCGAGGTGGCGCTCAGTCGGGCGCGGGAGGCCGCCCAACTGGCTGGCACCACGGTAGAATGGCTTGCCGGCGACGTACTCGAGCTGGACTTGCCCGCTCGCTCCTTCGACTTCATGTCGCTGCAGTACGCATCGTTGCCCAAGGCCGCTGGTGAAGGGGCTGTAAAGAGGTTGCTCGGCACGGTGCGACCTGGCGGGTTGGTCCTCGCCGTCTACCACGACCTCGATGACGAGCATCGCGAGCACATGAAGTCCCATGGCACCGACCCGGCCGATTATGTCAGTGCCGACGATCTCGCCCTTTTGCTCAGGGACGATTTCATCGTGGAGCTGCACGCAGTCGAGCCGCGCATCGACCCACCGGCTGGCACCTTGCACATGGCCGACGTCGTCATTCGCGCCCGGCGTCGCTGAGGGCGGCTACAGGAAGTTCGCGCGCATGGCCGGTTGTGGCTGCCCCGGTGCCCGTGTTGGCGAAGCGCACGCAACAGCGGGCAAAGCTGGCGCGCTCGAGAACCATCGAGGGTCTTAACCAGTTACCAGCATGTGAGGGAGGGGCCGGCCGGAGGGAGGGCAGCGGTCTTAAGCCGTTCCGCTCTGGTGGCCGCTGTAGTACTGGTGGCGGCAGCCCTGGCGGGAGTTGCCGCCGCCCAGCCCCCGGCGGTGCCCGTCCCGAGGGCCTCCTACACCCTCAATTGGCAGGTGGTCGGTTGCCCAAGCCAGCACGGCAGGACGGCCGGCGGGCAGCAGTCGGTCGACGGCAAGGTCGATGTCTGCCTCGAGGTCCCCGACGTACCTGGTGGCACGTACCACCTGTCGGTGGTCGATTATCTTGTCCAGAGCGCAGGGAAGTTCACGCGGGCCACGCACCCGGCCGCCAGCCACGCAGCGAGCCCGGCTGTCTCGCTGCGTGCCGAACCAAGTTCTGTGCAACCGGCCAGTTGGTCACTGTGAAGGGTGTGCTGCGTCGCCCGTACAACGGAAGGCAGGATTTTCTGTCGTTCTGCTGGGGAGGCTGCCCAGGGGGCCTCCGTTATGAGGGGGTGCTTGTCGACTGGCGTTCCCCCACCACATTCGTGGCACACGTGAAGGCACCGGCTGCGCCGTGGGTGGCCCTCGGGCCCGACCGGGTGGTCTCACCGGTAGCTGGTGCCTACGACCTCGGGGTGCAGTGCGTCCTGTTGACGGAGCACTGCGGCCTCGGGCCAGCGGAGGGTGTGGCAGTGGTGCGGCTGAAGTCGACTGCCGCCTACACCTGCAAGTCGGTGCCCGGCTGTGCCGACCTCCAAGTCTCTCAGCGTCTTGCGGCCCCCGGGGGACGTCGTCCGGCTCACTGGGCACGCGCCGCTTGCCGCCATAGAACCACCGGCGGGGCCTATTTTGGGCGGCGTCGTCGGCTACAAGGGTGGCCCCACTTCGGGTGCCGCCACCTTGTCGGAGCAGGCCCTGCCTGTAGGCGGGCTCACGGCTGAACTTCGTGCCGGCAATGCCAAATTGCGGCTTGTGCCTGCCCCCAGCTTCGCCAGCTTGGGCCGGGTCGCCGTTTCCGCGCAGTACCAGGCCCCTCAGTCCCCGCTTTCGGCGAGCCCCGCAACGCCACCGTCGTTTGCGTGGTGCACCCTCGGCTACGTGCAGACCGAAGGCCCTTCAGGCGCCTCGAAGGTGCCACCTGCAGGAGCCAGCAAGCTCATCGGCTCCGACAAGGCCTTCGCCGGCGTGGCCAGGGGTTTTTTTGCGACTTGCGCTAGCGCTGCCGTCGAGGGAGGTGCTGTGTTCGCCGCTTGCTCCTACGCTTCTGCAAAGGCCCCATCAGCAGGCGGTGCTGTCGGTGCCTATACGACCGACGACGGGGCCAGCTGGTCCTTTGTCCCCGTGCCAGCGGGCTCCTCCATCTCGCTGTTCGGCGGGTTCCGCTACGCGCCGAGCGGGGGGCGGAGGCGCTTTTTAGCCGAGCGGGCCAGGGGGCTGGCTCGGCTGGTGCCGTGCCGGAGGTCGAGCGATATGTCGTTGCCACGGGCAGATGGGAAGGAGCGTCTTTTTCTTGCCCTCGGCTGGGCCTTGTGCCACCTGGGGGCCTCGGCGGTGGGCCACCGGGCTGTGGCATGACACCGAGCTACGTCGAGGTGCTCGTGTCCACCGATGGCGGAGGGCACTGGGCGACCCTACCTGGCCCGCTCGGGTTGGTGAGCATCAACAAGCGGGCTGCCATTGTTGCCCTGTCTAGCTCTCAAGCCGTGCTGCTCGGCACCGACGAAGGCATCCCCGACTACGCCGGTCTGTACCCGCTGGAGGCCACCAAGGACGGTGGCCGGACGTGGCAGCTCCTCTCCCTCCCGGCGCTACCGGGCCAGCCGCCTGGCGAGTCTCCCCAGTCCCTCGTTGCGCTCCCAGACGGGGCTCTCCTCGCAATCTCGGGGAGGCCGTGGCAGCTGCTCCCATCGGGCTCCACAAGCTGGTGCGCCATCTCTCTCGCCCCAGCCCAGGCGCCGGGGCCATATGGCGTGCCATGGTCGTTCACGGTCGCCGACGGCTCGCTTTGGTGGTTGGCAACGGTCGGCTCCACCACGGTCCTTGACCATTTGGCCGTGGCCTCGCTTCCTTGTGGCCAAGGCAGGAGCCTCAGCGACCGTCTAGTGCAGCTTCAACGGGCCAGACAGGCTGGCTAGATGTAAGAACCCCGGGGCACCCCCGCTGGCTGGCCTTCCTGCAAGCTTGTACTGCGTGCGAGCGGGACGTTGACGGAGCTCTTAGCCCGACCCCAGAGCGGTCACCGCAGCTCAGCCCGGCGTACGGTCAGGGTCAGTGACGCCGGGCCTGATGGTGGGTTGAGGCTCGTCGGCGTGGCGGCGGGAGCGGAAAGCTGCAACCCAAGTGCCGAAGTCTTTCGCTATGATCCGCTCTCCGGTGACCCCAGCTGCCTCGGGCGAAGCCAGGAACACTATGGGCGGCCCCATGATCTCGGGGTCGAGCAGCGAGCGCCGGTCAGCATCGGCCATCCCGTCTGGGATCATGCCCGTGTCTGTAGCGCCCCCGGGAAGGAGCATGTTGACCGTGATGCCGTAGGGCGCAAGGTCTTCCGTTATGATGAGGCTCAGTGACTCGGTGCCGGCTCGGGACGGCCCGTAGGGGACGAAGCCCCGGCGGCGCATGGTCTCGTGGTTCATCGAGATGTTCACGAAGCGCCCGTGCCCGGCCTCGACGAACGCCGCTGCGAAGGCGCGAGCCACCAAGAAATAACCCGTTAAGTTCGTAGCGATTACGTCGGCGAAGCCTTCGGGGGTCACCTCATAGAACGGCCGTGGGTCGTCGAAGAACCGCGGGTTCACCGTGCGCATGCCGATCCCCGCGTTGTTGACCACTAGGTCAACGCCGCCCCAGCGCTGAAGGAGCGCCTGAGCAGCGGTACTGACCGACATTGGGTCGCGCACGTCGAGGGCCATTGCCTCGGCGGCCAAGCCCTGTGCGCGATGCTGGCGGCACGCTTCTTCAAGGCGGGCACTAGGCCGAGCGGCCATAGCGACGGTGGCACCGGCTTCAAGCAACGCGTCGGCCATCGCTCTGCCGAGGCCACTTGTGGCTCCGGTCACCACCGCCCGCACATTGCCAAGTTGCACCGGCCCGCTCAGGTGGTGCTCAGGTGCCGCTCGAACCAGTCGAGGGCCCGTGGCCAAGCATCGAGCGCAGACGCCTCGTGGTACGAGGAGCGTGCGTCGCAATAAAAGCCATGGCCAGCCCCGGGGTAGCGCACGATCTCGGTCGGCACCTTAGCTTTGGCGGCCGCCTCGCGAAGAGACTCCACCTCTTCGACCGGGATGCTCTGGTCAAGATCCCCGTAGAGGCCTAGCCAAGGCGTTTTGAGGCTCGGAGCCAGCTCGACCAGTGGCGGGGCGCCGAAGCGGCCCTTTAAGATCCCTCCGCCGTAGAAAGTGACTGCTGCGCCGAGCGGGCGGCGGGCGGCGGCGAGGAAGCTGACGGAGCCGCCCATGCAAAACCCCACGATCCCGGTACGGCGAGCCTCGAACCCCGCCGCAGCCAAGTGGCTCAAAGCCGCGTCGAGGTCGGACAATATACCGGCCTCGCTGAGCGCTCCCATGTGGGGCATGACCTTGTCGAAGTTCGTGTAGTCGAGCACCGGGTCACCGGTGCGGTGGAACAGGTGCGGGGCAACCGCCCGGTAGCCTGCTTTGGCCAGGCGCCTGGTCACGTCCTCGATGTGCTCGTTCACCCCGAACGCCTCTTGGACGACGACCACTGCCGCTCGGGCCGGGCCGTCCGGCTCAGCTTCGTACAGGGCCATTTCACCGTCTGCCGTCGGCACCTCGAGTGTTGTCCCCATAAGATCCTCCTTTTCAGCAGCCTGTAAATGTCAGCAGCCTGTAGAAGGCCGTCAGGGCCGTCGTCCCCGGTCGCCACCTGGCTCGCGCCGACCTTACTGCCGAGGGCTGTCCATGTGCCACACTAGGGCGCGGGCAGCGGCCCGGGTGGGCTGCTGTGGGGCGAGTGGGCTAAAGTTCGACGGCGATGTTGGGCATCACCAAGGAGCCTTGGGGCAGCGCGCACGGTTCGGACGTCGACCTCTACACGCTTGTCAACGACAACAAGATGAAAGTGAGGGTCAGCAACTACGGGGGTGTGGTGCAGTCGGTGCAGGTGCCAGACCGCTCTGGCCGGCTCGTGAACGTCACGCTCGGGTTCCCGGCGCTAGCTGACTATGTAGACGATTTCGAGGGCCAACCCTGGCCATTGCCGGGTGGGTCGGGGGTGACCTTCTTCGGTGCCGTGATCGGGCGCTATGCGAACAGGATCGCGAACGCGTCGTTCGCTCTCAATGGCCGTAATTACCGGCTCCCAGCCAACAATGGGCCCAACACATTGCACGGAGGGCCTGGTTCTTACCACACCCAGGTCTGGGCAGCTAGGCCGGAGGTGGAGCAGGACCGTGTTTCCCTGAAGCTGGCCCACACCGACCCGGACGGCAAAAACGGTTTCCCCGGCACCGTCGAATGCGAGGTCACCTACTCGCTCACTGACGACAACGAGCTGGTGGTCGGCTACCAGGCCACTACGGACGCTCCCACGGTTGTCAACTTCACCAACCATACGTTCTTCAACCTGGCTGGCGAGGGTTCGGGCAGCGTCGAGGGACAGTACTTACAGGTGAACGCCAGCAGCTACCAGCCGACGGACGAAGTTCAGATCCCGACGGGCGTGTTCGCCCCCGTGGCGGGCACGGCGTTTGATTTCAGGGCCATGCGTCCGATCGGTGAGCTGATCAGACGAGCCGACCTGCCCGACGGTGGAGGCCAACGGCTTCCCCAACTGTCGATCGCTCATGGTTACGACTTCAACTGGGTGCTCGACGGCTCGGGCTACCGCTTGGCGGCCATAGCGTTTGACAGCGGCACAGGGATCGCCTTGTGGGTGTACACCGACGAGCCAGGCATCCAGTTGTACACCGGCAACTTTTTGGCTGGCGACGTGCGGGGCACAAGCGGGCGCTCCTACCGGCAGACAGATGGCTTCACACTGGAAACGCAGCACTTCCCCGGGTCTACTGACCATCTCGGGGAGCCCGGGTGGCCATCGGTGGTGCTCAACCCGGGAGAAGTCTTCACGTCAAAGACCACGTACCGCTTTGGCGTCGAGGGCCCTGACTTTTGCCGTCGCCCCGGCCCCCCCAGCTAAATGGCAAAAAAGGGTAGCTCTGGCCACTTCGCCCAACGGGTTGATGACCAGCTGGGCGAATAGCCGTGCCCGTTCGGCTGGCGCCGCCGGAGCCGTTGCCAAGCGGCGGGGCTGGTGCTTAGGGGTTGGCCGTCTGCCCGTGGCCCGGGCCATTGTCCATGGCTGAGCGGAGGTTGGCAGCGAGCTGCGAGCAGCTGAGGGCGGCCGTGCCATTGCGAGCCTCGGGGTAGTCGGAGGGGACCAGCGACGGCACCTGCCAGGCGCTGGCGGCGTAGCTGATGGCCACCTCGGCCAACCGCAGCAGCTTGTCCCCGCTCACCGGGTGGTCGGACAGGACTTGAGACAGCACCCGGTCCCCGTCGGCGCTCTCGATGAGCCCTCCGTGGAACGCTGGCAGCACGACGGACGGGAAAGACAGTTCCGTGGTGGTGGGGACGACGGTGGCATCTGCCAGTGGGAGAAGGGCGAACTGGCGCACCCCGGGGATGGGGCAGCCGACCACCTTTTGGAGGCTGGGTGCCTCAGCATCGAGGGAAGCCAGGAAAGAACTGTCTGGGGACAGGTCTATCGGGGCCACCCTCTGTAGGGCCTTGCCCAGGAGCTTTAAAGCCGCGTTGCTAGCCACCCCCCAGCCGCTGCCGCCGTCTGCTGGGTAGGAGACGCGGCCAAGCCCGACGAGCGGGCTAGCTAGTACGAGCATGGAGACGGGCGAGCTTGGCGCGGCCAGGAGCGCAGTCTTTGCCAGGAGCGCTCCTTCGCTTTCGGCCACTACGTCCACCTTTTTCCCGGTCTTGGCGTAGAGGGACCGCACCTGGGCGATGAAGAGCCGGTCCAGCTGCGACAGAGGCTTGACGGTATCGGCGCCGGTGTAGGCCAGTGGCCAGCCGTCCGGGCCGAGGCCTCTGTACGAGAAGCGCTCCTCGGTGAAGTTGCCCGGGACGGGGTGCCCGGGCCGGCCGTCCCAGCTCGACCCATAGCCTGACACGAGCAAGAGGGGCTGGCCGTGGCCCTGTGGGGCAGCCGAAAGAGAGCTGGCAGAGGCATTGGTACTGGCAGCACGCTCAAACCCGGCTACGGTGCCCCCTATGACCGTGCCGACCAGGGCAAGGGTCGCCAAGGGCACGGCTGGCACCACCCACCTAGCGGGACGGCGCTCCACCACGGCATGGACAAGGCCGGCCCACGACCACGCGTTGAACAAACCGCTCAGCGCACTTATAAGCGGCCAGAGCGCCATCGGCGAGGCAGCCATAACAGATGCAGCTACGCTCATTGTGACGAACGCAAGGGCGACCCAACCAATGGCGCGTACAGACATCGGGCGACGCCACCAATCGCCGGACACCCCGATCGGGTGAGCGATGAAGGCCACCAAGAGCGCTGCGGGCACGGCGGCCAGGAACAGCCACGACACTGGCACTGCTGCCAGGCCGAACAGGACGACAACGCTCGGCACGAGCAGCAGGGCAGACAGCCCGGTGGCAAAAATCCCACGCAAGAGCAGGGCCTGCACAGGTGGGCGTTCCCGGCCACCCGGCCAAGCGAGGGCCACCGAAGCGGCGGTCAACGCTCCTCTCACGGCCAGCATGGCTACGATCTCTGCAGCGAAAGTCAGCCACGAGTCGTGGTAAACGCTTATCCAGCGCAGGTCGCCAAAGACCCCGAGCGGGGCCAAGGCGCTTGCCTGCGGGGCTAGGGCGGGCATTGACCTGTGGTCAAAGCCGGTCACTAGGCCGGTCTCGGTCAGGTTGGCACCAACGCACAGCGCGACCAACGTCCGCCAGCGCGTCACGGCGAGCCGACGGCCCGAGCCTGCTCCACGCCGACGGCCCATGCCTGTTGCGGCGATCCCCTCGCGCGGGTACCGCATACCCACAAGAGTACTGGCGCCGCCTGCGGCTCGGCCATTTCCGTGCTCCATTTACCGCAGCCAAGGCCCGCTTGGGCCAGTCGTGCCTGACCGGAGGGGTTCGCTCAGGCAGCTTTCGTGGCCTGGCGGCGCGCAAAGCGTGCTGGTTCTGGCAGTATGGCCACCCGTGCGAGCAGTCGTGATCTCTCGGGGCCAGGTGTCGTGGCAGGAGCGCCCTGGCCCTGTCCCGTTGTCACATGAGCTGTTGGTGAGGGTGGAGGCGGCCGGGCTGAACGGGGCCGACTTGCTCCAGCGTGCCGGTAACTACCCACCCCCGCCTGGTACTCCAGCCGACCAGCCGGGGATCGAGTGCGCGGGTACCGTCGAAGCCATCGGGGACGGCGTGAGCGGCTTCCAGCCTGGCGACCGCGTGATGGGGCTGGTGCCTGGGGCGGGCCAGGCAGAACTGGCAGTGCTCCACGAACTCTTGGCCATGCTGGTGCCCCCAAGCCGGTCCTTTGCCGAGGCGGGCGGCTTCCCTGAGGCATTTTGCACCGCCCACGACGCCCTGTTCACCCAGGCTCATCTTGGCATGGGAGAACGTGTACTGGTGACGGGCGCTGCCGGGGGAGTTGGGACGGCCGCGGTGCAGCTGGCTGTGGCAGCTGGGGCAGAGGTAGTCGCCGCCGTTCGTGGGCCCGCCTTGAGGGAGCGGGTTGCCGACCTTGGGGCTACTTGCGTAGCCCCCGAGGAAGCGAGCAAGCATGGCCCCTTCGACGTGGTGCTGGAACTGCTGGGTGGGCCTGGGGTACCTGCCAGCCTGAGCGCCCTGGCTCCCTGGGGCCGGGTAGTTGTAATAGGTATGGGCGCAGGTAGGCAAGCCAACATCGACCTTTCGCTTTTGTTGGCGCGCCGGGCAACGCTGCGGGGGTCAACGCTGCGCAACCGGGCCCTTGAGGAAAAGGCCATGGTCGTCCGCCGCACCGAGCACCACGTGATGGCGCTTTTCGCAAGCGGCCGGGTGAAGGTGCTCATAGAAGCGACCTACCCCTTCGCACAAGCTGCGATGGCCTACGAGCGTTTTGCGGCGGGGGCCAAGTTGGGCAAGATCGTGCTTGTGCGGGCCTGACCAGTGCCAGCTGGCCTGGGGGTGGCCTTGCCTTTTAGGGCTGTGGTCTTCGACTTCGACGGGGTCATCTTGGAGACCGAGGAGCCCGCTTACCTGGCCTGGAAGCAGGTCTGGCAGGCCTATGGCCAAACGTTCTCCTTGGGAACATGGGCTGGGTGCATAGGTACAGACCAGGACGGCTCGACGTTCGACCCCTTCGCCGAGCTGGTGGCCCGGACAGGTCTTAGCCTCGTCGAGGCTGACGTCCTGGCGCAGGCGCAGCAGTTGACCGCTGAGCTTCTCAGCGCGGCTGGCCCACAAGAAGGTCTTGTCGATTGGCTAGAGGAGGCCCGTTCACTAGGCATGGGCCTGGCCATCGCATCGAGCTCTCGTCGCGACTGGGTACAGGGCCACTTGGCGAGGCTCGGGCTGGCCGGGTACTTCGACGCCCTTGCTTGTAGCGACGACAGCGGTGCGGCGAAACCTGACCCGGCCCCGTACTTGCTCGCCTGCCAGCTGTTGGGCGTTGCACCTGGTGAGGCTTTAGCGGTCGAAGACTCCCGCAACGGCTTGGTGGCTGCCAAGGCGGCCGGCCTTTGTTGCATAGTGGTACCGACAAAGATGACTAGGCATATGGACTTTACAGGAGCGGACCTCGTGGTGGGGTCGCTGCGGTCTATAAGCCTGAGAAAAGCAGCAGAGCTGCTAGCTTCTGTTCCCGGGTAGGTTTAGCTGAGGTCGCAGGGCAGGGCTCAGCTGAGCCCTGGTGCGACTGAGCAGGCGAGGAGGGACCACGGCGCTTCAGGAGGGCCTGCGTTATGAGGGCACCAGGTGGAAGTCGCTTGGGCGCCTCGTGGCGCTGCGGCCTGTGCGGGGGAGCGCGCAGAGCTTGCGCCGCTCGCGCGATAGGGGTACGCCAGAGGACAGCACTGGCATAAGTGCAGCTCAGAGCACCACTAGCACCCTGCGCAAGGCGGTTGTTGGCACGCTTGTCGCACTTGTGCTCGCCACCGGCTTGACGGGGGCCATGTGGGCTTTGCGCGCGGACCTGGGCACGGCGACTACGGCCTTGGTCCTGGTGGTGCCCGTGGTGGCTGGGGTAGCCGTTGGTGGGCTCGCCGCTGGCCTGGTTGCCGTCGCTAGTTGTTTTCTCATTTACGACTTCGTCTTCATCCCCCCTTACTACACCCTCTACGTGACCCGTGCCGAGGACTGGGTTGCCATGGCCGTTTACGCGGTGGTGATGGGCCTGGTAGCACAGGTGGTGGCCCGGGCTAACGCCGCGAGGGCGGACAGCCAGCAGAGGGCGGCGGAGGTACAACGCCTGTTCGGCATGTCTGAGCTGCTGGTGCGGGAACCTTCGGACGAGCGGCAGCTCGCCAACATCGTGGACGCCGTGAAAGCAGCCTTCGACCTGCAAGGAGCTGCCCTCTTGCTCTCGCGAGACGGCGTCCTCCAGGTAGCGGCATCTGCTGGCACGCCACTTTCCGACGAGGAGGCCCGGCACCTTTCGGCCAGTTCGGCGGTACCAGTGAGCCTCTGGCCGCCGTCCGGGCGTGCTGGCCGGCACCGACAGCGTGAGGACCAGAGCCAAGGAGGAAATGAAGGCGGGCTGCAGACGCTTGCTCTAACGGCGTCTGGGCGGCCTGTTGGGCTTCTTGCCTTGCGGGGTGCTCGGGGCGCGCGACGACAAAGAGAACTGTTGGGGGCGTTTGCCAACCACCTGGCCCTGGCCCTGGAGAGAGCGGAGCTTGGCGAAGAGGTGCTGCGGGCGCAACTTTTGAAAGAACAAGACCGGCTCCGGCGCGCTTTGGTGGGTGCGGTGTCCCATGACCTGCGGACCCCACTGGCCACGATCAAGGTGAGCGCCTCGGCATTGCTCGACGCCGAGGCGCTCGGCCCAGGCGACGTCCGGGAGCTTGCCGAGCTGCTGGACGCCCAGGCCGACCGGCTCGACCGGCTTGTCTCCAACCTCCTCGACATGACCCGCATACAGTCGGGTGCCCTTGAGCTGCGCCGCCAGGTGGTCAGCGTCGGCGAGCTGGTCGACGAGGCGCTTTTGGTGCTGGGCCGGGCTGCCAGCGCGGGAAGCGTGCGTTGGTACGCTCCCGACGACCTCCCTGCCGTGGCGGTGGACCCCCTGCTTGTCCGCCAGGTCCTGGCCAACCTTATAGACAACGCTCTTCGCTGCTCTCCTGCGTCCAAGCCCGTGCTTATTTCTGCCAGGTGCACAGAGGTCACGGCGGGCGAGAAGAAAGTTGAGCTGTCGGTGGCCGACCAAGGCCCAGGGGTGCCGCTCGCTGAGAGGGCAAAGGTTTTCGAGATGTTCAACCAACGTGAGGCCGGAGGCCGGGGCGGTTTGGGCCTGGCCATCGTGAAAGCGTTCCTGGAAGCCCACGGCGAGCGCATCTGGGTTGGCGACGGCCCAGCCGGGCGGGGTGCACGGTTCACCTTCACCTTGCCGGTGGCCCAAGCGGAGCCCTGACGTGGCCCGCGTGCTGGTGGTCGACGACGACAAGGCCCTGTTGCGGGCGCTGCGAGTGGGCCTCGGGGCGAAGGGCCACGAGGTGCTCTTGGCTGCCACCGGGGAACAAGGGCTTTCGGCGCTCGCGTTGCGTTCCCCCGACGTCGTCGTGTTGGACTTGGGCCTGCCTGACATGGACGGCCTTGCGCTTTGCCGCCACATCCGCGCCTTCAGCGAGGTGCCGGTGGTCGTGCTCTCAGCCACGGCGCTGGAGGACCGCAAGGTGGCCGCCCTTGACGAGGGGGCCAACGACTACGTGACCAAGCCGTTCGGCATGGCCGAGCTGGAGGCTCGTATCCGTACTGCGTTGCGCCACGCGCAGGCGCCCCCTGTCCCTGAGGCGACCTGCCTGGTGGTCGGCCCCATAGAGCTGGACCTGTTGCACTACCAGGTGACCGTGGCAGGTGAGCGGGTGGAGCTGACGGCGAAGGAGTTCGAGCTGCTTGCCTTCTTGGCTCGCCACGCTGGCAAGACGTGCACCCACGAAATGGTGCTGCGAGCCGTCTGGGGTGGCACGTACAGGCCTGAGCCGGACTACCTAAGGGTGTACGTCTACCGGATCCGCAAGAAGCTGGGGGAAAAGGGCGGGCGCCTGTTGCGCACGTCTCCCGGTATCGGCTACAGCCTGTCAGCTGGTTGAGGCGGCCTGCTCCACAATTAATTCACGCCTCGGCCTAGGTGGTACACAAAGCGTTCACGCCAAGCAGGGCACGCTTGTGCCGTGTCCGACCTTCTCGCTGTGCTGGGGACAGTGGTCTTCGTGACCCTGATGATGGCCCTCGTAAAGGGCCTGGAGCGCATATGAGCGTCACTGACGCCCTTTTGCTAGCCGTTGCTGTCGCTCTCTTCGGGTACCTAGGAGCGGCCCTGTTCAAGCCTGAGTGGTTCTAGGTGGGTTACTTTTTCACGATCGTAGCCCTCCTGGTAGTGCTTGGCATCGCTTGGCGCTTCCTCGGCTCTTACATGGAAGCGGTGTTCAGCGGGCGGGTCAGGTACCTGGCCTGGGCGGAGAGGCCCATCTACTGGGCGCTTGGCGTCGACCCCGAGGCGGAACAGCCATGGCCACGCTACGCCGGTGCCCTCATCGTGTTTTCTGGCACGGCGGTCCTTGTCACCTACGCGGTCCAGCGCCTCCAAGGAAGCCTCCCCTTCAACCCACAGCACCTGGGCGCCGTCGGCCCGGCGCTGGCCTGGAACACTGCTGTCTCGTTTGTCACGAACACCAACTGGCAGAACTACGCGGGTGAGACGACCATGTCGTACTTCACCCAGATGGCTGGCCTGACCGTGCAGCAGTTCGCCAGCGCGGCAGTGGGCATAGCTGTCGCCATTGCCCTCGTGCGCGGGTTTGCCCGGCGGGGCTCACCGACCATCGGGAACTTCTGGGCGGACATCACGCGCTGCGTGCTGTACATATTGCTACCCATCAGCTTTTTGAGCGGGCTGGTCTTTGTAGGCCAGGGCGCGGTGCAAACGATGGCGGGCCCAGTCAGGGTGCGCAACGTGCTTGACGGGGTCACCCAGGTCATCGCCCGGGGGCCCGTTGGCTTCATGGAGCCCATCAAACAGCTCGGGACCAACGGTGGTGGCTTTTTTAACGCCAACGGGGCGCACCCCTTCGAAGACCCGACAGGGCTGACTCAGTTCCTGTCTATCGTGCTGATGCTTGCGGTGCCTGTAGCGCTGACCTACACGTTCGGCAAGATGGTGGGCAACCGCCGCCAAGGCGTCGCCTTGTTGGCGGCGATGGCCGTTATTTTCGGCACGTGGGTAGGGTTTTCGTCTTACGCCGAGTCCCAGCCGAACCCGGCCGTGGCAGCTGCCCACGTCGTCTCTCAGCCCGCCGGCAACATGGAGGGCAAGGAGGTCCGCTTTGGGCCGATGCCGACCACCCTGTACAACATATCGGCTACGCAGACCTCGACGGGGGCGGTCTCGGGGGCGAACGACTCGTTCAACCCGATGGGGGGTTTTGGCCTCCTGACCGGCATGATGCTCGGGGAGGTGAGCCCTGGTGGCGCCGGGAGCGGGCTTTACACGATATTGCTGTTCGCCATTGTGACCGTGTTCATTGGGGGCCTGATGATCGGCCGCACACCCGAGTACCTGGGCAAGAAGGTCCAAGCAA
Source organism: Acidimicrobiales bacterium (assembly GCA_049966695.1). Taxonomy (GTDB): domain Bacteria; phylum Actinomycetota; class Acidimicrobiia; order Acidimicrobiales; family Palsa-688; genus JAKAWM01. The sequence continues at coordinate 13,916 of JBMFUG010000033.1, forward strand.
AAGAAATGAAACTGGCTGCGTTCGGTGTCCTAGTCATGCCTGTGACGGTGCTCGTGCTGACCGGGATAGCGGTGTCTGTGCATGCCGGACGGGTCGGGCCGAGCAATGCGGGGCCGCACGCGTTCACTGAGATCCTTTACGCCTTCACCTCTCAGGCTAACAACAACGGCTCGGCCTTCGCCGGCCTTAGGGGCAACACTGCCTTTTACAACATAACGGGGTCGGTCGCGATGTTGGCCGGGCGCTTCGCCATTATCGTGCCCACGTTGGCCCTGGCGGGCGTCATGGCGGCCAAAGGCACTGTTGCGTCTAATATCGGCACTTTCAGGACAGACACGCCACTTTTCGTGGGCCTTTTGGTCGCCGTTATCTTTATAGTTGGCGGGCTTACCTTTTTCCCTGCAGTCTCGCTCGGCCCCTTGGCCGAGCAGTTGAGCAAGGGGCTGTTCTAGATGGCAGTGGCCACCGCCCCTGAGAACCCCGTCCAGCCGTCTAGGCGAGAGGTCGCCAAAGGCGTCGCACAGGCTCGCAGCCTGTTCGACCCGGAGATACTGGCGATGGCTGCTGTTGGCTCGGTTAAAAAGCTGGACCCACGCGTCCAGGTCAAAAACCCCGTGATGTTCGTCGTCCTGGTGGGCACCGTCATCACGTTGCTGGAGGCGGTCGCCCACCCGAGCGTGTTCAGCTGGTCGATAACCGTCTGGCTCTTTTTGACTGTGCTGTTCGCCAATTTTGCCGAGGCGATGGCCGAGGGCAGGGGCAAGGCCCAGGCTGACACACTGCGCCGCATGAGAGCCGAAACGCTGGCTCGGCGGCTCAGCGCGTCTGGTGCCGAGGAACGTGTGCCTGCGTCTGCGTTGGCCAAGGGCGACTTGGTCGTGTGCGAGGCGGGTGACGTGATACCTTCGGACGGGGAGATCACCGAGGGCATCGCCTCAGTCGACGAGTCGGCCATCACGGGGGAGTCTGCACCCGTGATCCGGGAGTCCGGCGGGGACCGCTCGGCAGTGACCGGAGGCACGAAAGTCCTCTCCGACCGCATCGTCGTGCGCATCACGGCTGAGCCCGGTCACACTTTTATCGACAGGATGATCGGCCTCGTGGAGGGGGCCAACCGCCAAAAGACGCCCAACGAGGTCGCCCTCACTATACTTTTGGCTACCCTCACCCTCGTTTTCCTGCCAGTGGTAGTGGTGCTGCAGCCGTTCGGCGATTTCGCAGACATACTGAACCGCTCAAGAGGCTCTGTGGACGTAGTGACGCTGGTCGCGCTGTTGGTCTGCTTGATACCGACGACTATCGGGGCCTTGTTGTCGGCCATTGGTATAGCAGGAATGGACCGCCTGGTACAGCGCAACGTGTTGGCTATGAGCGGCCGGGCTGTGGAGGCAGCCGGTGACGTGCAGACCTTGCTGCTCGACAAGACCGGCACCATAACGCTCGGCAACCGTATGGCCGCGCAGTTCGTGCCAGTCGGGGGGCACAGCGCACGAGAGGTGGCCGAAGCGGCCCAGCTGGCGTCATTGGCTGACGAGACCCCCGAGGGCCGCTCGATAGTGGTGCTGGCCAAACAGCAATTTGAGATCCGCGAGAGGCAGATGGGGCAAAGCCCGAGGTTTGTGCCTTTCTCGGCGCTGACGAGGATGTCGGGGATCGACATAGGAGAGCGGCAGGTGCGCAAGGGCGCAGCCGAGGCCGTCCGCAAGTGGGTGGTCGACCAGGGCGGCACCGTGCCGCCTGAACTGGAAGAGGTAGTCGAGGGGCTGGCGCGTTCTGGGAGCACGCCGCTCGTCGTAGCCGACGGCCCGGACGTACTGGGCGTGATCGAGCTGAAGGACGTCGTGAAGGAAGGTATCAAGGAGCGCTTTGAAGCCCTGCGCGCCGTCGGCATCCGTACTGTCATGATCACCGGCGACAACCCGCTCACTGCCGCTGCTATCGCCCAGGAGGCGGGGGTGGACGACTACCTGGCTGAAGCCACCCCCGAGCGCAAGATGGAGCTGATCAAGGCCGAGCAAGCTGGCGGCAAGCTGGTCGCGATGATGGGTGACGGCACCAATGACGCTCCTGCACTGGCCCAAGCGGACGTCGGGGTCGCCATGAACAGCGGCACCACGGCTGCCAAAGAGGCCGGCAACATGGTGGACCTCGACTCCAACCCGACCAAGCTCATAGATGTGGTCGAGGTGGGCAAGCAGCTGCTTATAACTCGTGGGGCACTGACTACTTTTTCGATAGCCAACGACGTGGCCAAGTACTTTGCCATCATCCCCGCGCTGTTCGCGGCCACCTACCCGCAGCTGAGCTCGTTGAACATCATGAAGTTGCACAGCCCGACGAGCGCGGTCCTCTCGGCAGTTATTTTCAACGCCCTTGTGATCATCGCCTTGGTACCTTTAGCTTTGCGAGGTGTCAAATGGCGCCCCACGTCTGCTCTGTCGATCTTGCGCCGTAACGTCTTGGTTTACGGTGCCGGTGGGATGGTGGTGCCCTTTGTGTTCATCAAGCTCATAGACATGCTCCTAACTGCGCTCAGGTGGTACTGATGCTCACGCACTTGCGCCGCTCTGTGGTGCTCTCCGTTGTTTTCCTGGTCTTGTTGGGGCTTGCTTACCCCTTCGCAGGGACGGGCGTGTCATTGGCCTTCTTCAAGCACCAGGCCGAAGGGTCGCTCGTCACCGAGGGGCACGACATCGTCGGGTCGGTGCTGATCGGCCAGCAGTGGCCGGGGCCAAAGTGGTTCCAGGGCCGACCGGACGGTTACGTGCTCACCAACAAGGCCGACCAGGTCGTGGTGTCTGGGACGGAGCAGCTCGGGCCGCGCAGCAGGGCTTTGGAGCAGTTCGTGGCCCAACAGTCCGCCCGGCTCAAGGCTGAGGGCATTGACGACCCGACGGTAGACTTGGTGACTACCTCGGGGAGCTTGGTGGACCCTGACATATCTGAAGCGGACGCCGACGCACAGGTCCCTGCCGTCGCGAAGGCGGACCACCTGCCTGAGGCCGAGCTTTACAAACTGGTCAAGTCAGAGCTCCACGGGCGAGAGCTGGGGTTCCTTGGTGCCCCCTATATCGATGTGCTGGACCTCAACCTGGCCCTGGCCCAGCTTGTGCACCACCGGTGAGCAACCTCGAGCTGCCCTGGCTGTCAGCACGTCCCGGCGTTGCAACTGCGCCAAAGCGCCGGTGCTGGCACGCCCAGGCGCTGTAGCGTACCGAAAGCAATGTCCACTGAGGACCCCTCCGCACCCGAGACCCCCGCTCCGACGGGGGGGGCTGGCGACCTGGCCGAGGTTGCCGCGCCGGGCTCTGTTGCTTTTGAACAAGTCACCCCAGAGGCCGTGGCTGTGGCCCCTGCGGGGCACTTTCGCATTTACCTCGGTGCCGCGGCCGGGGTAGGCAAGACCTATGACATGCTCAACGAAGGCCGTCGTCGGCTGGAGCGCGGTACCGACGTGGTCATCGGCTTCGTGGAGTGCCACAAGCGCCCGCTGACGGAAGCTCTAGTCCAGGGCTTCGAGGTAGTACCCCGCAAGGTGGTCGAGTACCGAGGGGCGAAGTTCGAAGAGATGGACCTCGATGCCGTACTGAAGCGCCACCCCAAGGTCGCACTGGTCGACGAACTGGCCCACACCAATGTCCCGGGGTCTGGGCCTCACGAGAAGCGATGGCAGGACGTGCTCACCCTGCTGGACGCGGGGATCGATGTCATAACGACTGTCAACATCCAGCACTTGGAGAGCATCGCCGACGCAGTGGAACAAATGACCGGGACGAAGGTAAAGGAGAGAGTCCCAGACTGGGTGGTCCGCAAGGCTAACCAGATCGAGCTGGTGGACTCGTCGCCCGAGCAGCTACGCCGGCGGATGCTGCACGGCAACATTTACCCGCCGGACAGGGTCCCCTACGCCCTCGCGCATTTTTTTCAGACTGACAACTTGATCGCCCTTCGGGAGCTGGCTCTCAGGTTCTTGGCCGATGAAACGGAAGAGGAGCTCTTGGAGCACCTTCGCCGTCACAGCGAAAAGCGCCTGTTCGAGACCTCAGAAAGGATCCTGGTGGCCGTGACGGGCGCGCCCGGGGCTGACGGGTTGTTGCGCAGGGCGGCCCGCATGGCAGCGCGTGCCAAAAGCCAGTTGCGAGTGCTGCACGTGGTCTCAGGTGACGCCAGCCGCCAGCGGGGCCGCCAAGCGATAGAGGACCTGAAAGAGCTGGCTGCCGACTTGGGGGCGCAATGGCACGAAGTCGAGCACAACGACCCCGCTTCGGCTATCGCCAACTTTGCCAAGGAGCACCAGGTAACCCAGATCGTCATCGGCTCTAGCCAGCAAAACCGCTGGCGTGAAATGACCGGGACAGGTGGGTTGGTCCTGCGCAGGCTGGTCCGGCAAGCAAGTGAGCTCGGCATCGACGTCCACGTGATCGCTCGCCGGGAAGCGCTGGGCAGCGAAGGCGAAGAGGCGGCAGACTAGTGTCCTCGGTGCTCTTGGCCCGGTCAGGCCGGCTCTGCCGTCAAACGCTCGGGCTCTTGCCCTGGTGGCAAGTGCCCCGTGGGCCCCTTTCGGGCGAGTCAGCTCCGCTCCGAATGCCTCTGCGTCAGGGCCACCAGCGCCCGGGCGACGACGATCAGCACTATGACCAGGACTATGAGGATCAGGGCAGCGTCGTAGGACAGGTCCTGAAAGACTGTCGAAGGCTGGTTGTAAAAGGTCCACACCGCATAGGTCAAGTACGCCACGGGATGGTGCGTAAGGCTCAGGCTGGGCAAGGCGTCTGTGAAGCCTGCGGTGTAAAGAAGCGGCGCCGTCTCGCCCACCGAGATGGCCAGGGCGAGGAGCAAACCCGTGGTCACCCCCGGGAGAGCTGCTTTTAGGGTGATGCGCCGGAGGGAAAGCAGCGGTGCCATGCCGAGTGCTTCGGCTCCCTCTCTGTAAGTTGTGGGCACCTGGCGCAAGGCTGCTTCGGTCGACTTTGCTATATAGGGCACCGTCAGCGCGGAAAGCACGATGAGGGCGCCGGCCAGCGAGAACTGCCAGTGGAGCCCGACTGCCAAGGCTATGTACCCCACGTAGCCAAGGACGATCGACGGGACTCCTGCCAGGGTCTCTGACGCTCCCCTAAGCAACGCGCCAGTGGCCCCCCTTGCGTACTCGGCCAGGTAAATGCCTGAAGCTATACCGACCAGCCCGGCGCAGGCGCCAACCCCGGCAATGAGCAAAAGGGTGCCCACAATTTCGTTGGCGAGGCCGCCGCCTACCCCGGTGCCTGGTTGGGTGAGCACGCTCCAGTGCCAGACGGGGACAGCCCGGCCTAGTACTCCCCACAGGACTGATGCCAAAGGGACGGCTATGACCCCTACGGCTAGCACACAGGCAGCCCAGCCCAGCCGGTCGGAAATGCGTCGCCGCCAGGAAGGCCGGCCGTAGAGGTCGAGGCTGCCGGGGCCGCCAGGGCCAGGTCCGAGGACCGCGCCGCCAAGCCCCGGCGGCGGCCCGCCCAGCCCCGATGAGACCGGGTTTTGGGCTTTCACGCCTATACCCCTCGGCCTACAGGCAGATCCGTCGTGGCCACCCTGCGCACCAACAGCCGGGCGCCGATGTTGGCTGCGAGCGTTATAACCGCCAGGACGAGCGCGAACTCGGCCAGCGTCCTTACTTCGAAGCCGGTGCCGTCGGCTAGGGCGCCGTCTAGCTGGGTCAGGATGGCGGTAGAGATGGTGCCCATGGTCGCGTAAATGTTCGAAGGCACTGTGCCGAGCACTGCCCCGGACACCATTGCGACGGCCATGGTCTCGCCGAGGGCTCTGGCTAGCCCGAGGAAAATTGCACCGATAATGCCGGAGCGTACCCAGGGCAGGCTGATCTTCCTTGCGACTTCCCAATCGTTTAGGCCGAGCGCCTGCGCGCCTTCTTTAGGCAGGCGTGGGACCTGGCGGAGCAAGTCGCGAGCGGTAGCTGCCACGATGGGGACGATCATTACGGCGAGCACAAGGCCAGACGCGAGCAAGCCCTCGCCCTCACCGGTGCTGCCTCGGAAGAAGTCCGCGATGGGCACGTCTGGCATGTGCTGGGCAATGTACGGGCTCACGTCCCTGGCCAAGAACGGCCCAAGGGTCAGCACCCCCCAGAAGCCGAAGACGACGCTTGGTATACCGGCGAGCACTTCCAAAAAAGTGCCTGTCGCATTGGAGAGCGCTCTGGGGAGCTTTTCCGTCACCGCTAGCGCAGCACCTATCGAAACAGGCACGGCGAGCGCAATGGCTATGACCGAGCTCTCCAGGGTCCCAGCGATCAGGGGCAGAGCGCCGTAGCTGGCACCCACAGGGTGCAGCACCCCACCAGTGCTGACTGGGTTGGAGTAAGTGGAACCGGGCTGCCAGGCGCTGCGGCCTAAGAAACCCAACCCGTTGTACTTGAGGGCTGGCCAAGCCTTGACGGCCAGGACGGTGACGATAGCCACCAGCGCGGCCAAGGGGAGCAGAGCTGCCAGCCCCGTGGCCGCCCGCAACAACGACGCTTCATGCCTGGGACGCCGACTTGTCCAGGAGGCCCTGGCGAAGCACTTGAACACGTTATGGGACAGGTCAAAGGCGCGAAGTGAGCGCCCGCGCTCGGTGCCATTGGGGGCAACGGGCGCGGGCAGCTCCTCGACCCCAGCACAGCTGTGCAGGGCTAAGGCCACTGGGACGGGTTTAGCCATAATTACCAGTCCGGTCCGTTCGCGAGCCCACTAGCCGCGAATTTTTGCTATCTGACGCTCGGAGAGGGCACGGACGGCAGGGGGCAGGGGCTGGAACTTGACTGCGCCTAAGAAAGCAGGAGAGCTGCCTTGCTTGGGATTAATTGCCCAGGTCAATATGTCCTGGACCGTCTTTGCCACCACGGGGCTGGCTTCTTTGGGAGGGATGATAGCGTACTCGTAGTTGGTGATCGGGTAGCCCTTGCCGTATATCATCGAGAGCGATTCGTCGGCTGGGGTGCGGCTTGTGAAGCTGGAAGCCTCGTCAATGATAGTACTGGCTGTCGGCAACAAGAACTGGCCAGCAGAGTTTTGCAGCTCCGCTTCGCCCAGATGGGCTTTTTGTGTCTCGGTGAGGTAGCTGATGCCAATGTACGCAACGCAACCGGGTGTGTCTTTGCACCCTGTCACCATGCCCCCGTTGCCCTCTTCACCGAGCGCATTGGCAATAGCGGGGAAGCTGATGCTCGTCCCGTAACCTATCGTCTTGCCCCAAACGCTTGGGTCGCTTTTCGAAAGGTAGCTGCTGAAGAGGAAGGTGTCCCCACTGGAGTCTGAGCGGTGGAGAGCGACGATCTTTTCGTCTGGGAGCTTGACCCCGGGATTAATGGCACGGATCTGGGGGTCGTCCCAGGACGTGATCATGCCCCTGTAAATTGCAGAGAGGATCTTGCCGGTGAGCTTTAGGTGCGTGCTGGGGCTTAGGCCGCTCACGTTGTAGTTGACTTGTTGGGCCGAAATGGCCAGGGCGATGTTCATGAGCCCCGGGGATTGTGCCCGCTGCGACGTAGAAAGGTAGGCGTCGGAGGCGCCTATGTCCACGGTGCCCTCAGACGCGTCGGAAATGCCCGTGCCTGAGCCGGTCCCCTGTGGGGTGATGGTCACGTTTGGGTGCTGCTTGTGGTAGGCGGTGGACCAGAGCTGGAAAAGCGGGTAGAGAAGGGTGCTGCCAGTCTCCGAAATGCTTATTGAGGGCTGGCTGGCGGAGGCAACCCCGGTGGTGGTGGCCACTGCAGTGGAAGTGGCCAATGTGCCAACGGCTAGCACTGCGGTGCCGAGCAGGGCAGCGCGCCGAGCGTTTGCCTTGGTGCTCAGAAATAAGGCCATGTTAGGTTTGTCCCTCCTGAAAGGCGCGGTCGAACAAGGTTGTGCTTGGTTGGGGGTGTTCGCTCACGGGCGCGGCGTCGCCCGTGCTGGTTTACTGCCCGGCGCCGTTCACCCGGGCAGGGTGCTAGCCCATTCGCCCGCTTATATAGCGGGCGGTCTCGGGCTCTCTGGGCGCCTCGAAGAGCTGGGCGGTTGGGCCCACCTCGACTAGGCTGCCTTGGTAGAAAAACGCGGTCTGGTCGGCAACTCGGCGTGCCTGGGCTAGGTTGTGGGTCACTATCACGATCGTCAGGGCGGGCACAAGGCTACGCAGGAGTTTTTCGATGTGCTCGGTTGATATCGGGTCTAGCGAAGACGTGGGCTCGTCCAGAAGGAGGATGTTCGGCCCTATAGCCAGGGCGCGGGCCAAGCAGAGCAGTTGCTGCTGGCCACCAGACAGCGCGAAGGGAGAGGCGCCCAGGCGGCTGGAGACCGCTTCTAAAAGCCCGACTTCGGCCAGTCTCGCCGACACGATCGCCTTGTAGTGCTGGCGGCTGGCGAGGCGGTGAGCCTTCACGCCGGCAAGGACATTTTCGGCAATCGACATCGGGAAGGGGTTCGGCCGTTGGAACACCATCCCCACGCTCCGGCGCAGCGTCATTAGCTGCACTCCGGGCGAGTAGATGCTCGTCCCCTCGAGGAGCACTTCACCGCGGTGCCAGTGCTTGGCCACTTTGTCGTTCATGCGGTTTAGAGCTCGTAAAAGGGTGGTCTTGCCCGACCCCGTAGGGCCTATCAGAGCAGTAACCGTACCCCTGGGAAAGTCCAAGTCGACCCCATCGAGGACCGTCTTGTCCCCGAAGCCAAGCGACAGGGCACGGGTGGACAGTGCCGCAGGCCTGTTAGCGAGGTCGACGGCACCAGGCGGCTGGAGCGGCGCGGGAGCCAAGGCGACGTTCATCGGCTTGTGTCGTTGCGGCACTTGCACGGCACGCTAGCTAAAGCCATCACAGCCGCGACCTTAGGGAACGTAATTGAACTCAGAGTGAACACAAGCTGACCGCCCGGTGCGGAGGCGATGAACTTTTGTTGCCCGTGCTGGTGCAGCAGCTACCTCGAAAGGCGAAGCCGTTGGTGTACCGTCTGGTCCTGTGGCAAAGCGCTCAGCAACCGCCCCGCTTAGGGTCGTCCGGGCAACCACGCCGGTGCGCATATGCGACATAGGTGGTTGGACGGACACTCGGGTGGCCGGTCACGGGGAGGTCCTCAACTTTGCCGTCCGGCCGGGCGCAGAAGTGCAAGTGGCGATGTGGCTGGACGGGCTTGGCCGTCGAGAAGTCCGTGCCGTCGACTATGCGGAGTCTTTCCAAGTCGACGAACGCTGGGAAAATGTACCCGCACGTCACCGCCTCCTAGCTGCCGCGATCGAGCAGGCCGTGCTCCCGGAAGGAGCTTCCATAGAGCTGACAGTGAGCAGCCATGTGCCCCCTGGGTCGTCGACTGGGACTTCAGCTGCCGTGGCTGTGGCCGTCCTCGGCGCGCTGGACTTCCTGCAGGGCGTGCCCTTGGAGCCGGGCGACCTGGCCCGGCGTGCCCACCTTTTGGAGGTCGAGCGCCTGGGGCAAGAAAGCGGGGTCCAAGACCAGTTCGCATCTGCGTACGGCGGGGTCAGCCACATCTCGGTGAACCCCTACCCGCACGCGCGGGCCACTTCGCTCTATTTGCCCGATGAGCTCCTGTGGGAGATCGAGCAGAGGTTCGTGCTCGTCTTCTTAGGCCGCTTCCATGGTTCGTCCGTGCTGCACGAAAAGGTGATAGCCAACCTGGCAGCCGACGGCCCCGGTTCTCCGGCGCTGCAGTCCCTGCGTGAAGCTGCTCAGGTTGCTCGCTCTGGCCTTTTGGACGGGGACCTCAGTTGCCTCGCTTCGGCCATGGTCGCTTGCACGCAAGCACAGGCAGAGCTGCACGCTGACCTTGTCAGCTCCTTCGCCAGGCAAGTGATCGCCACAGCGCGAGAACACGGCGCCATCGGCTGGAAGGTCAACGGAGCTGGTGGTGACGGTGGCTCGTTGACGCTCTTGGCAGGCCCTGGCCCGGAGAGCAAGGCCAAGTTGCTCGCTAGCCTTGCCGATGTCCCAGGCGTTTCGGCTACCTCGGTACAGCTGAGCCGCGATGGGCTGAGGGCCTGGGAGGCTAGGGCGTAGAGCCGGGTCCTGGCCGGACGATCACGAACAGCATTGACGCCGTAGCTGCGACCTTGCCGCCAACGGTGGCTGTCCCGTGCCCCTTGCCGGCACTTCCGCCGAGCTGGTCCAGCTCGACTGTCATCTCCAAAGTGTCCCCAGGTACGACTTGGCGCCGGAAGCGGGCCTTGTCTATGCCCCCGAACAGCGGCAAAGACCCTGCGAAGCGGGGGTCGGCCAGCAGCGCTACGCCTCCCAGCTGGGCCATGGCCTCTACCATCAATACGCCCGGCAACGTCGGCCGCCCTGGGAAGTGGCCCTGGAAAAAGGCCTCGTCTCCCGTCAGCCTCCAGTACCCGCTCACGGAGCGGCCTGGGTCGAGGGCTGTCAGCTCGTCCACGAAAAGGAACGGGTGCCTGTGAGGAAGGAGGTCGACCGGTCGGGGAAGGCCCGGGGCGTCCCCGGCCGGGGCTTGGCCGGTGCTCAATGTCCCATCCCCAGGCCGCCGTCCACCGGGATGACGGCACCTGTCACATAGCTTGCCTCGTCGGATGCAAGCCAGTGGACGACGCCCGCCACTTCGTCTGGTTGGGCGAAGCGCCTGAGCGGGATGTTGGCTATCACTTCGGACCTCCTCGCTTCGCTCAGGCTGGCTGTCATCGGCGTTTCCACGAAACCCGGCGCGATGGCGTTCACGGTTATGTTGCGGCTCCCCACCTCTCTGGCCAGGCTGCGGGCGAGGCCTACCAGGCCGGCCTTAGAGGCTGCGTAGTTGACTTGGCCTGCAACGCCCGAGAACGCGACAACCGACGAAGTCACTATGACCCGTCCCTTCCTGGCCCTAAGCATCTTGGGCAGGGCTCGTTTGATCACCCTGAAGGCCCCCACCAGGTTGATGTCGAGCACCCGCTCAAAAGAAGCCTCGTCCATCTGCAGCACGAGCTTGTCATCAGCGACCCCAGCATTGGCCACCAGCACCTCTATGGGGCCAAATTGCTCTTCCACCGTGCCAATTGCCCGGTCAACGTCTTCGGGGCTGGTCACGTCGCACTCGAGGCACAGGAGGCCCTCGACTTGCCCCAGCCGGTCTAACGATGCCACGTGGTCTCCGCTGGCCACGAACCTGTCTGCTATAGCGCGTCCTATGCCTCGGTTGCCGCCGGTCACGACAACGACGCGGCCTGCCGCTTGTTGCGCCGCCACCTCAGGCTCCCATCGCGTGGTAGCCGCCGTCAACATGGACCATCTCGCCTGTTGTAGCTGGGAACAAGTCCGACAGCAGCGCCACGCACGCCTTGGCAACGGCGCTCGAGTCTGCAGAGTCCCAGCCGAGCGGGGCTCGTTTGTCCCAGAACGTCTCTAGCTGGCTGATACCGGGGATAGAACGAGCGGCCACGGTCCGCAATGGGCCTGCCGATACCAAGTTCACCCGCACGCGCTGAGCGCCTAGGTCGCGGGCCAGGTAGCGCGCGGTCGACTCGAGAGCCGACTTGGCGACCCCCATCCAGTCGTAGCCTGGCCAGGCTACTCGGCTGTCGAAGTCGAGCGCCACGACCGAACCTCCGCCAGCCGTCCTGAACAGTGGCAGGAGCCCAGCAGCCAGCCGCTTGAGCGAGTAGGCAGAGATCTCTATGGCGAGGCGTACGTCCTCCCACGGAGCGTCAAGGAACCCACCCCCGAGGCAGGACTGAGGAGCGAAGCCGATCGAGTGGAGCAAACCGTCAATTGCACCCCAGCGTTCTTGTAGGTCGGCGACGACGGCCCTTATGTGCTCTGGGACGGTGACGTCGAGCTCCAGGACATCGGGCGGGGAAGGCAGGTGTTTTGCCACTCGCCGAGTGAGCGACAACCCCCGTCCCGCTCCCGTGAGCACTACTTGAGCCCCTTCCTTCTGTGCCAGCGCCGCCACACCGTAGGCGAGGGAGTCGTCAGTTAGCACCCCGGTCACCAGGATGCGCTTGCCTTCTAGCAATGCGGGCATGAGCCGACACCTTAGACGCTTTTCGGACCGGTGGCCCTGCCTGTTTCTTAAGGGCCCGCGTGAGAACTACGTGCTCGCATGGTCGGCTTCCGGTTTGACCGTGTAGTTCCATTCGCCGTGCCAGTTGGCGTGCTCGATGGGGAGCGCCTTCAGCCCTTTGTCGGTGATCTTGATGCCCTTCTCGTAGACAGTGTCATCCCACTCGGCGCGGACCTTGAGGCCAGTGGCGGTCGTCGTCGCTGCGGCGAGCTCGACGATGGTGCGATAGCTCGTGAGGGGACGGCCGCGCCAGTTGATGGTGATGAAGCTGAAGAGACGGTGCTCCACCTTGTTGAATTTGGAAGTGCCTGGCGGGTAATGGCAAACGGTGATCTCAAGACCAGTCTCGTTCGCGAAGCGAGAGAGCTCGCGCTTCCAGAGGCGATTGCGATAGCCGTTGGACCCGCCACCATCCGCGGTGATCATGAGGCGACGTGCCTCGGGGTA
>JBMFUG010000034.1:0-25511 GCA_049966695.1 Acidimicrobiales bacterium
CCGTTGTCCAGCACCTGTACTGGGTCACCGGTCTCCAGCTGGAAGTTGACGAACGGCCTTGTGTCTAGGATGCCCCCGTTGCCGAACAGCTGGGGCTGGATCTGGATCAAGCGAGTCGAGACTATGGTCACGGCGTCGGACAGCTTGGTCTTGACCTGACCCTCAAGCTGCCGGCTGACGGCAACGTAAGCGACAGCCGCAGCCATCACGACTGCTAAGCCGACAGCGACCGCGACAAGAAAGCTGATCCGGGCACGGAAGCTGACGGTACGCAGCCATGCAAAAGATGGCTCCGACCCACCAGCAAAAGGCCCGGCCCGTTGCTCTGCCTCGTCGCCGGGCTCGCTCGGGTGACCAGGGCCCGGTTGACGAGGTGCGGGGCTGCCCGGCGGAGGCACGGCGGGAGCGGGCTGGCCTAGCAGTGCTGACGAAAGACCACCCGGACGCTCCTCGTCATGCCCGCCCTGCTGTGGCAGCTCTGAAGCCCGGCTCAGCGCCATGGCGCCGCCTCGCTCATCGTGCTCAGCTCTTCAGCTCTGCCGGCAGGCGCATCACGTAACCCACGCCGCGTACGGTGTGCAACAGACGTGGCTCACCGCCCGCTTCAGTCTTGCGCCGCAAGTAGCCGATGTACACCTCGAGGCTGTTCGAATTGAGCCCGAAGTCGTAGCCCCAGACACGGTCGAATATCAGTTCCCGGGGCAGCACCTGCTTGGGGTTGCGAAGGAACAGCTCGAGCAGCAGGAACTCTGTCCGTGTGAGCTCTATAAGCCTGTCCCCACGGCGGACCTCACGAGTGCCCGGGTCAAGGGACAGGTCGGCAAAGCGCAGCACCTCGTTTTCCGCCGTCGGGGCGCTGCGGCGCAGAAGCGCCCGTAACCTGGCTAGTAGCTCCTCCAGGGCAAAGGGCTTTACCAAGTAGTCGTCTGCTCCTGCGTCAAGGCCGTCGACCCGCTCGGTAACAGCAGTCTTCGCGGTGAGCATAAGGACTGGCGTGCGGTCTCCTGCGGCACGCAGCCTCCGGCACATTTCCAGGCCGTCAAGCCGCGGCATTGCGATGTCCAGCACGATGACGTCGGCCGGCCTCTCTGCATGCGCAGCGAGGCCAGCCATGCCGTCCTCAGCCAGCTCAGCGGTGTAACCTTCGAAACGCAGGGCGCGCTCTAAGGCCTGGCGTACCGCCGGCTCGTCGTCCACTACGAGTACGCGCACGTTGCTCCGTTCGGGATTGGCATAAGGCTCCTCATATCGTTGCTACCCTTTCAGTGTGCCCCCAAGTGTGGCCGGGGCACCTGAGAGAGCGCTGAAGAGTTTTATGCACACCGAGTGACAGCGCACAGTCGCCTCCAGCGGAGGAGCTCGTTGAGCTCTTCTGACAAGGGGGGCTTGTCGGCGCTTGGCACTGACTATGAAGGTGGCCATGGTTAGGTACCTCATCGAACGCAGGCTCACAGAAGTGTCCCAGCGCCTGCGCCGGGCCAGGGGAGAGCTGGCTGTTGTGGACGAGCAGCTCCGGGCGCTAAGCGAGACGGCAGAGGAGGCCCGTACACGCTCGCTCGTGTCGGAGTCGCCCTTGGCTGCCAAGGAGTACCGCGAAGCCAAGCGCCACGCTGATGCGATGGGCAGTGCTCGCCAAGCCCTTGCCGGCCAGGTCCGCCGGCTCGAAGCTGAGATGGACGACCTGCTAAACAAGTTGTGACCGCCATCGTGCGTCGTGGCATGGTGCGCTCCGACCGACAAGGGCGCGCCGTACGACAAGCGCAACCAGGCGCTCGCGAGAGCGTCGACGGTGAACGACCCTTTCGGAGGAACACGTGGGTGCGAGAGTTGTGATAGCTGAGGACGAGGCGCTCATACGCCTGGACTTGCGCGAGACCTTGGAAGAGGAGGGTTACGAGGTCGTAGCGGAAACAGGGCGCGGTGACGAGGTCGTCGACTTGGTCCAAGAGCACCGGCCAGATCTCGCGATCCTGGACATCAAAATGCCGGGTGGCGACGGGCTGTCGGCAGCTGCTGAGATCACCGCAAGACGGTTGGCGGCGGTGCTCATCTTGACTGCTTTCAGCCAGAGAGAACTGGTGGACAAGGCGCGCGAGGCAGGGGCCCTCGCTTACCTCGTGAAACCGTTCCAACGTCAAGACCTAGTCCCGGCCTTGGAGCTGGCCCTTGGCCGTTTTGAAGAAATGAAGGCGCTGGAGGACGAGGTAAAGGACCTAGAAGAGCGCCTGGCTGCCAGGCGGGACATCGAGAGGGCAAAGGGCGTCCTGATGGACGAGCTCGATATGAAAGAAGCCGACGCTTTCCGCTGGATCCAGCGTCGGGCCATGGACGAGCGCACCACGATGAAAGACGTGGCGCGCCGGGTGGTGAACGAGGGCTTACGCCCGAGCCGGAGCGAGGGGCGCGGCCAGGGCGCAGCGGGCCAAGGATGAACAGGCGCTGTGTGCCCCTTAAGGGAAATCTTGCACTAAGTGCCTCGAGCCGTTAGCGACAGCACAGCTCTTATGGTTGGCGCGGCAAACGCTGTGCCCGAGCAGCCCCCGGCTGCACCACTGGCGGCCGGGGCCCTCAGTGGCCCGCCCGCGCTAGCCGAGAGCTTCAGCTACCGCTTGAAGCGGTTGCTGCTCGGCCCCCCGATGGTGAGCGAGCAGCTTCGCCAGGAGCGGTTGTCGCTGCCCGTGGCCTGGGGCGTGCTCGCGCCCGACTGCATCTCTTCTTCTGCTTACGGTACCGAAGAGATGCTCGTGATCTTGGTGCCCGTTATCGGCATGGCCGCTTTCAACCTGGTGATCGGGGTCACCGCGGTGATAATGGCCGTGCTGTTCTTGGTGACGCTGTCGTACCGCGAAGTAGTGATGGTCTACACCAAGGCGGGCGGCAGCTACGTGGTGGCGAGGGACAACTTTGGGGTCAAAGTTGCCCAGGTGGCTGCGGTAGCCCTATTGGTGGACTACACAGTGACCGTCGCGGTCCAGACGGCTGCTGGGACAGACGCCCTAGCCTCGGCCGTACCGGCGTTGTCCCGGTACATCCTGTGGCTGACACTGGCCGTCGTGCTGCTCATGCTGTGGGGCAATTTGAGGGGCTTGAGGGAGGCAGGCCGTTCGTTCGCCCTGCCGCTTTACCTGTACCTGTTGGGGCTTGGCACGACCGTGCTGGTCGCGTTCGTGCGAGTGGCCCTCGGCCAGCACCTTTTCACCTACGGGCCGAGCACGTGGCAGGCCCACCACATCTCGATAGGTTCTCACGCGGGCAGTGGCCTTCTAATGGGGGCCTCGGTGTTCGTGTTCTTGAGGTCCTTTGCCAACGGCGGCTCTTCGTTGACTGGCCTAGAAGCCATCTCCAACGGCGTTGGCGTGCTGCAACCACCCCAGGGCCAACATGCAAGGAAGCTCCTCGGCCTGCTGGCATTGACGCTCGGCACGCTCGTTATCGGCACCACCCTGCTTGCTCACTGGACGCATGCCATCCCCTATGCCAATGGCACGCCGACGGTCGTCTCTCAAGAGGTAAGGGCGGTGTTCGGCCATAGCGTCATTGGCTCGGCATTTTTCTATTACGTCCAGTTTGCCTCGGTCCTGATCTTGTGGACGGGCGGCAACACTAGCTTCAACGGCTTTCCTTTCCTGGCCAGCTTCGTTGCCGAGGACTCGTTCTTGCCGCGCATCCTCACCAAGCGAGGCCACCGGCTGGTTTTTTCCAACGGGATCATCACGTTGGCCATCCTCGCGGTTGCGCTTTTGATCGTGACAGGTGCCAACCTGGACGCTCTGATCGGCGTTTACGCCATCGGCGTTTTCACCGGCTTCACGTTCGCTGGAGCTGGCTTAGTGCACTACTTCTTGCGCCACCGCCACAAGGGCTGGAGGTACAAGGCGGTCATAAACGCTGCGTCCGCCGTCGGCGCCTTTGTGGTGGTGGTGATCTTCCTTGTGACCAAGTTCACCGAGGGGGCCTGGGCGGTCTTCGTCATCTTCCTGGTCGGAGTGCCCGCGCTGATCCGCCTGAACCGTGAGTACAGGGAAGAAGAGGAGATCTTGGGCTCTGGCACTGTTGCGCTCGGAGCGCGCGAGACTGGCGCATTGCGCCGTCACGTGGCGTTCGTCCTGGTCGACAGGGTTGACGTGGCCACGGCTCGGGCAGTCCAGTACGCTCGGACTTTGTCAGTAGATGCCTTGCGGGCAGTTCACTTCGTGGTTGACGTCGAACGGGCCCGCCAGCTAGAGCGCTCTTGGAGCCGGCTCAGCACCGGTGGCCTCGAGCTGGAGGCGATCGAGTGCCGCGACCGGCGCATCGCTCGTGCCTGCATGCAGTTGGCGCACGAGGAGGCCGCGGACGGAGAAACAGAGGTGTCGCTTTTGTTGCCCCGGCGTGCGTACAGCACCTGGGCGGGCCGTTTCTTGCACGACCAGACTGCGGAGCGCATCGCCGCGGCAGTCAGCCGTCTCCCGCACGTGAACGCGACCATCGTCCCCTTTGACGTCGGCGCTGTGCTCGCAGCCCGGCGCCGCAGGTTGCACCGCCGGGCTGGTAGGGACCAACAGGCGGGACGCTCGGCGCCAGAGGGCTCGAGAGAAACGACGAAGCCGAAGCCGGCCAGGGCCCAAGAGCCAGCCGATGAGGCGACGGAGGAGGCGTTGATCCCAGAGAGCGTGCTGGCTAGCTGCGTTCGTATAAACGAGCTTCAACCGCGCCAACACGCGAAGGTAGCAGGACGTGTCCGTTCTATGGTGATCAAGCCGTGGGGCAGCGCGCCAACACTGGAATGCAGCTTGACAGACGGGACGGGCCGGCTCCTCGTAGCGTTCCTCGGCCGACGAGAGATCGCTGGCTTAGAGACTGGCACACGCATGGTAGTCGAGGGCACCGTTGCCCTCCGAAATGGCGAGCTGGTGATCATCAACCCGACCTACGAGCTGCTCACCTCGTCGTTACAGGAGTGACCACGGGGCAGCAGTGACGACCTGAAAAGGGCTGGAGGCCGAAAGAGCGCTAGATGGGGGCAGGGACGCGTTCAGTTGCCGGCACGAGCGCCACGTACAGCTGGCTCGCGAGCGCGGCGCCAAGGGCAACAGTAGCTTCCCCGACTTCCAGCACGACGGTCCCGTCGGGGCCCTTAGCGGCAACGGTAGCCTCGGAGCCTGGGATGAAATGGTGCTCATCTAGGTAAACGAGGGCATCGTGGTCAACCTCGACCATCTCTGTAACGCGAACGAGCCTGACGCGGTCGCCAATGTTGACCTCGGTCATATTGGTGCCTGGTGGCACGTGGGCGCCAGAACCCGGGATAGGGCTCCCGTGAGGGCAAGTCGCTGGGTTGTGCAGTACTTCGACAAGGCGGCTTTCTACCTCATCGGAGATGACGTGCTCCCAACGGTCGGCCTCCTGGTGGACCTTATGCCAGGCCAAGCCCAAAATGTCGGCAAGCAGCCGTTCGGCCAACCGGTGCTTGCGTATGACGCTTGTTGCTAACTGCCTACCGGCGGTGGTCAGCGAGAGCTCGCGGCCGTCGACATCTATATAGCCGCCCTCACGGAGACGGTGGACCATCTCGGAAACGGTGGGGGCAGAATGGCCAACCCGCTCGGCTAGACGAGCTTGAATAACGTGCCCGCCCTCTTCCTCGAGGTTGTAAATAGCCTCGAGGTACTGCTCGATAGGGGGATGTACACCGTTCGGCATAGACAAAGACTACCGCGTCTACAGTTCGGCAGGGCACGGGCCTTTGGTAACCCTAATGGTGGACCAAAGACTCTTCGTAGGATCCCTTCAACAGCCGCAAGTGGCAAACTTGGCACCGATGGCCCTGCTAATGCTGCTCGATGGCAACTCGCTGGCCTATCGGGCTTTTTTTGCCCTACCTACGGACCTGGCGACAGCATCGGGTCAGGTGACCAACGCGGTCTACGGCTTTACCTCGATGCTGGTCAACCTGATAAAGGACCACCGGCCTGACCAGCTGGCGGTTGCCCTTGACGCCCCGGGGCCGACCTTCCGGCACAAGCTGGTCAGCGGTTACAAGGCCAATCGCGCAGAGGCTCCCGACATCCTGCGCCAGCAGCTCGGGTTGGTCCGCCAGGTTCTAGAGGCTCTCAACGTGCCCGTTGTCGAGGCTCCCGGTTACGAGGCAGACGACGTGCTTGCGACGCTGGCCACCAAGGCTGCTGGCCGTGGTGACGACGTGATCGTCGTCACTGGCGACCGCGACGCCTACCAGTTGGTAGAGGACCCTCATATCAAGGTCCTCTACAACCGGCGGGGCGTCTCAGACTATGTGCTCTACGACGAGGCTGGCATCGCCGAGCGTACTGGTGTCATGCCGCGCCAGTACCCGGAGCTCGCCGCCTTGCGCGGTGACCCGTCCGACAACTTGCCCGGTGTCCCCGGCATCGGGGACAAGACAGCAGCAAAGCTGATCACGACGTACGGCAACTTGGACGGCATCTACTCGCACCTAGAAGAGCTGAGCCCGCGCCTGCGGGAGTCGCTTGTCGCGGGCGAGGCAACTGTGCGTTCGAACGCTCTGGTTACCCCACTGGTGAGGGACCTGGCGGTGGAGCTGGAGCCTTCTTCGGCCGAGCTGGGGGGATGGGACCTCGGCGAGCTGCGTCGGCTGTTCGACTTTCTCGAGTTCCGCACCTTGTGGGACCGGTTCTTAGAGGTAACCGGGTCGCTAGACGGCAAAGCCGGCGCCGCTGGCGGTGGGCCTGCGACTGGCACCGAACTAGTCGTCGCGCTCGGGCACCTAGCCAGCGCTCTGGAAGCGGCTGAGCGCCTGAAGCGCTGGTCAGTTGCTAGGACGGCTCTGAGCTTGGCAGGTGCGTGGGCTGGGCGCGAAGGACGCTCTGAGCTCCTTGGGTTGGCTTTTGCGGAACTGCCAGCAGGTGAAGGGCCTCGGGAAGCACAAGGGGCGGCCGCCGCAGAGGAGCCGGTGGGCACGACGGCAACGTGGCTCGACGGGGAGCTCCTGCAAGACACCCGTGTGCTCGCTGAACTGGGTCAACTGCTCGGCCGCGAGGGGGTGCCAGTTTCTGCGCACAACGCCAAGAGCTTGATGAGGTCACTGGCACAGCTCGGCATTGACTTTTACAGCCTGCACCTGGACACAGCCGTGGCCGCCTACCTTGTTGACCCTGCTGGTGACCAGTACCTATTGGAAGAGCTGGCACCGCGTTATGGCGGCTTTAGCCTGCCGTCTGGGGGAGCCGCCCCGAGCGGCCAGCTGGACCTTTCGGGGACGACCGCACAACCCGCTGAGACGGCAGCCGGGCGGGCTGCTGCAGTGGCGCGCTTGGTCGGCCCACTGTCCCAATCGCTTGAGTCAAGGGGCATGTCAAAGCTTTACGAGGAGGTCGAACGGCCTCTAGTGCGAGTGCTGGCGCGTATGGAGCTGGCCGGCATCCGCGTGGACACCGCAGAGCTCACCAGGTTGTCGCGAGTGCTAGCTGACGAGGCGCGTGCCCTGGAGCGCCAAGTCCGGGAGCTGGCCGGCACTGACTTCGTCGTCAACTCTGTCCAACAGCTTCGCGAAGTGCTGTACGGCCGGCTTGGCCTGAAGCCTGGCAAGAAGACCAAGACCGGCTACTCGACGGACAGCCAGACCCTTGAGAAACTGCGTGACGAGCACCCGATCATCCCGGTCATACTTCGTTACCGTGAGGTGGAAAAGCTGCGCTCCACCTATACCGACGCCCTGCTGGCTGAGGTGGGGCCAGATGGGCGCATCCACGCCACCTTCAACCAGACGGTGGCACGCACCGGCCGGTTGTCGTCTGACGCGCCCAACCTCCACAACATCCCTGTGCGCAGCGAAGAGGGCCGACAGCTGCGACGGGTGTTCGTGCCGGCCGAGGGCATGCGGCTGCTCGTTGCCGACTACAACCAGATCGAGCTGAGGGTGATCGCTCACCTAGCCGAGGACCCTGGCTTGATCAGCGCCTTCAGTGCCGGTGAGGACATACACCGGATGACCGCGGCACGGATATTTGGCGTGCCCCCATCAGAGGTGACCAGCGCCATGCGCTCTAAGGCGAAAATGGTGTCCTACGGCCTGGCTTATGGCATGGAGGCCTATGGGCTGGCTCAACGCCTGTCTGTGCCTGTCGAAGAAGCAAACGAGATACTGAGGGCTTACTTCGAGAACTTCCCCCATGTGCGTGCCTATATGGAGGCTGTCGTCGCGGAGGCACGGGACAAGGGTTACACGCAAACCCTTTTCGGCCGGCGCCGCCCCATACCAGAACTGAGCTCGCGCCGTTACCAGGTCCGGGCTGCGGGAGAACGCCAGGCTATGAACGCGGGCATACAGGGCCTGGCGGCTGACATCTTCAAGGTGGCACTTGTGCGCCTCGACTCCCGCCTGGAACAGCGGCACATGCGCAGCCGTTTGGTCCTCCAAGTGCACGATGAGGTCCTGCTCGAAGTCCCACCCGAAGAAGAAACAGAAGCCGCTCAGCTGACGCTGGGAGCCATGAAGGGTGCCGCCGAGCTGCGGGTACCCCTTGAGGTCCATTTGTCTTGGGGCAACAGCTGGG
Source organism: Acidimicrobiales bacterium (assembly GCA_049966695.1). Lineage (GTDB taxonomy): Bacteria > Actinomycetota > Acidimicrobiia > Acidimicrobiales > Palsa-688 > JAKAWM01. Next base: position 8,535 of record JBMFUG010000034.1, read on the forward strand.
CCGATGCCAAGGAGTGATAGAAAGAGCCTTACAAGCTGACCAGGCAGAGCCCCCGGCGACGCTTAGCGCTCCTCAGGGCCTGCCGGGGGCACGACGGGTCTGCCGCAGGGCACGACGGGGCGAAGAGATGCGCTAGCAGTGAGGGTGTAGGATGCTGGCGCGGGCGAACGGCCCGTCCTAGTCGTACCTCACTACAAGGAAGCCTTTCAACGACATGTCCGACACGAGCGCTCCCGAAGTGCCACCGGCGCAAATGGCCGGTGAACAACTGTTGCCCGCCGAGATGGGCACTTTTGACGAGACGGGTGCTTACACGCCGCGCCAAGTAACCTCCGACGACCTGGGTGCCACGTCCCTGGAAGAGGCGATAGCAGGGACGATCGTCGAGTTCGACGACGGCGATATTGTTTCCGGCACCGTAGTGAAGGTGGACAAGGACGAGGTCCTCCTCGACATCGGCTTCAAGTCAGAAGGAGTCATACCAGCTCGGGAGCTGTCCATCCGCCACGACGTGGACCCCCACGACGTTGTTGCTGTGGGGGACAAGATCGAGGCTCTGGTGCTCCAAAAAGAGGACAAGGAGGGCCGCCTGGTCCTTTCCAAAAAGCGTGCTCAGTACGAGCGTGCGTGGGGGACCATCGAGGCCATAAAGGAGCGCAACGGTACCGTCCGAGGGCCAGTGATCGAAGTGGTAAAGGGCGGGCTGATCTTGGACATCGGGCTGCGCGGCTTTTTACCGGCCTCTTTGGTAGAGCTGCGCCGTGTGCGCGACCTGCAGCCTTACATAGGGCGTGAGCTCGAAGCGAAGATCATCGAGCTCGACAAGAACCGCAACAACGTGGTCCTGTCCCGGCGGGCGTACCTGGAGGAGGCTCAACGCTCCCAGCGTGACGAGTTCCTCACTAATTTGAAGCCTGGCGAAGTGAGGAAAGGCGTCATTTCTTCGGTTGTCAATTTCGGCGCCTTCGTCGACCTCGGGGGCATGGACGGCCTGATCCATGTTTCGGAGCTTTCGTGGAAGCACGTCGACCATCCCAACCAGGTCGTGCAGGTGGGCGACCACGTGACGGTACGCGTGCTCGACGTCGACCTGGAGCGCGAGCGCATAAGCCTGTCGCTCAAGGCTACCCAGATCGACCCCTGGCAGGAGTTCGCCAATGCTCACAAGGTCGGCGAGCTCGTCTACGGCCGTGTCACCAAGCTGGTGCCGTTTGGAGCGTTCGTGCAGGTGGGGGATGGGATCGAGGGCCTTGTGCACATCTCTGAGATGGCGGTCCACCACGTTGACCAGCCTGACCAGGTCGTCAGCCCTGGCGAAGAACTATGGGTCAAGATCATTGACATCGACCTCGCGAGGCGGCGGATCAGCTTGTCGATCAAGCAGGCGGCCGAAGGCGGCGAGGTTGCGGCCGAGTACAGAGAGGCTTTCGGTGAGCACGCCTATGACGAGCATGGCAACTACATCGGCGCCGCTTACACGTCCTTTGAACCCGAGTCGGAGGCGCAGGCAGCCTGGGCGGGGTTCATAGAGCAGCAAGTGCAGGCCGCGGGGGTCGGCTCGCCGCCGTCAGGTGACGAGCAGGCTGCGCTTGGGGCGGAAAACCCCGGTGCAGACGGGCCGGGAGCACCAGCTGGCTCAGCAGAACACGGACCAGCTGGCTCAGCAGAACACGCCGCCGCCGGTGACGAGCCGGGCGCCGCAGGACAGGGCGAAACCCTCTAGGCGGCGTCCGCAGCCGGGGGTTGGGGTGCGCTACAGCATCTCAGCCATCGGGTAGCGACTGTTATGGCGCAGTTGCTAGTCGGCCTGACGGGCGACCTTGGTGCGGGTAAGTCGACCGTAGGACGGGCTCTGGCGGAGCGCGGGGCATGGGTCATCGACGCGGACCTAATCGCCCGCCAAGTGCTATCGCGAGGCAGCCCAGGCGAGCGGGCCGTGCTGGAGCGTTTTGGCAGCTCTGTTGCCAGTACGGACGGCTCCTTGGACCGGCGCGCCCTGGCGCAAGTTGTCTTTGCGCAAACAGAGGCAAGGCTGGCGCTGGAGGCGATCGCTCACCCTTTGATCGAGCAGGAGATAACCCGACAGGTCGCCGGCTTGCCTGCGGGTGTGGTGGTCATAGAGCTGCCGCTGTTGGACGGCGAGCGGCGGAAGCGTTACCTCCTGGACGTCGTGGTGCTGGTCGAAGCGCCCCAGGAGGTGGAGGTTAGCCGGGCAGTGGCCCAGCGGGGCATGGCTGAGGCAGACGTGCGTGCTCGCCTGGCGGCTGTAGCCAGCAGGGACGGGCGGCGCTCAATTGCAGACCGCGTGATAGTCAATGCTGGTAGCCGGGAGGACTTGCTGCGAGCGGTCGACGAGCTGTGGTCATGGCTCGACGACCTTGCGCAACTTCGCGGTGCAAAGGCTAAGGGTGAGGGCCGGCCGGGCGCATAACTGGCGTCGCCGTCGGTAGCATGAACGCCGTGCCGCCTTTCCAAGTAGTCGCTGACTGGGCCCCCGCCGGTGACCAGCCCAAGGCGATCGCTGCCTTAGCCGCGGGCGTCGAAAGAGGCGACAGGTTCCAAACTCTGCTAGGCATCACAGGGAGCGGCAAGAGCGCGACGATCGCCTGGACAGTGGAGAAAGTGCAGCGGCCGACTTTGGTAATTGAGCCGAACAAGTCTTTGGCCGCTCAGTTCGCCAACGAGATGCGAGAGCTCTTCCCGCACAACCGGGTCGAGTACTTCGTCAGCTATTACGACTATTACCAGCCCGAGGCCTATATACCTTCAACGGACACTTATATAGAAAAAGACAGCTCCATTAACGACGAGATCGACCGGCTGCGGCACTCCGCGACATCGGCGCTGCTCACTAGGAGAGACGTCATAGTGGTCGCCTCCGTGTCATGCATTTACGGCCTGGGCTCGCCAGAAGAGTACTCCCAGCACGTGCTGCCATTAGCCGTGGGCATGGAAAAGGACCAGCGGTCAATACTTTCGCGCCTTGTCGACATGCAGTACGAGCGGAACGACACGAACCTCGTCCGTGGGAAGTTCCGTGTGAGAGGCGACACGATCGAAGTGCACCCGGCTTACGAGGAGCACATGCTGAGGGTGGAGCTTTTCGGGGACGAGGTCGAACGCATCACCCGCGTTGACACGCTCACAGGGGAAGTGCTCGGCCAGCTAGACGACGTCGTCATTTTCCCTGCAACTCACTACGTGGCGGGCACGGAGCGGATGCAAAAGGCTATAGCTAGCATCGAGGCTGAACTGGCGGAGCGCTTAGCGTTCTTCGAGCAGCAGGGCAAACTGCTCGAGGCTCAACGTTTGCGTATGCGTACTAGCTACGACCTAGAGATGCTGGCTGAGGTTGGCAGCTGCTCTGGGATCGAGAACTACAGCCGTCATATCGACGGGCGTGCGGCCGGGGAGCCCCCGCACACGTTGCTTGACTTTTTCCCGAAGGATTACCTGCTCGTTATAGACGAGTCGCACGTGACGGTGCCGCAATTGCACGGCCAGTACCACGGCGACCATAGCCGGAAAGAGACACTGATAGAGCACGGGTTCCGCTTGCCGTCCGCAGCCGACAACCGGCCGTTGCGTTACGAGGAGCTGATGCAGCGTGTGAACCAGTGCATATTTATGTCGGCCACACCGGCCGCTTACGAAATATCCGTCTCTTCCCAGGTTGTCGAGCAGATCGTGCGGCCAACCGGGCTGGTAGACCCAGAGGTAACGGTTAGGCCGACAAAAGGGCAAATTGACGACTTGATCACTGAAGTGCTGAAACGGGTGGAGGCGGGCGGCCGGGTGCTCGTGACCACCCTCACGAAGAAGATGGCCGAGGACTTGACTGATTACCTTCTGGAGCAGGGCCTGAGGGTCCGTTACCTGCATTCAAATGTCGAAACACTGCAACGCATCGAGATCTTGCGGGACTTGCGCCTGGGGGAGTTCGACGTCTTGGTCGGCATAAACTTGCTCCGGGAGGGGATCGACCTACCTGAGGTGTCGCTGGTTGCCATCCTCGATGCCGACAAGGAAGGGTTCCTCCGCAGCGAGACCTCTCTCGTGCAGACGATCGGGAGGGCGGCTCGTAACGTTGACGGGTCGGTGATCATGTACGCGGACGCGGTCACGGAGTCGATGCAGCGGGCTATCTCTGAGACTCACCGGCGCCGTCGGTTGCAGCAAGAGCACAACGTGGAGCATGGCATCAACCCCCAGAGCGTCCGCAAGGCAGTGAGCGATATCCTCGTCATGCTTGGAAGAGGCACCGAGGGCGGCGAGCAAGCCGAAGCCGGTGCACAGCGTCGTGCCCGGGCTCGGGACCGCAAGAGGGCTGACGTGGCCGGGATGCCGCGCGAGGACCTGACCCGCCTGATAGCCGCTCTCGAAGAAGAGATGCACGAGGCTGCAGCGGACTTGCGTTTTGAGTACGCGGCGCGTCTGCGTGACGAAGTGGCCGAGCTGAAGCGTGAGCTGAAGGGCCTCGCCGACATGGGCGTCGCGCTACGCTGAAGTGCCTTGGGCAAGCCTCGGGAAAACGCAGCCCTGTGCCAAGGGAACGGTGCTGGTCGGCCTGGCGTTAGCAAAATTGTGACCGCCAGAGGCCTAGGTGCGCTTGCCGTCGGGATAAGCGTCGGGGCGCTGGTGGCTGCTGGCTGCGGTGGGGCAGCGCACCGCTCTGGCGCGACTGGGCGGGGGCTAGTGACGACAGTCCCGCAGAGCTCCGTGGCAACGACTGCCACGACGGCTCCAAGCACCAACTTGGCCCAGCCCGTTGGAGGACCAGTGCCTGCCGGCTTTAGCCCAGTGTCGTTTAGCGCAGTTAGCGACAGCGTCTTTTGGCTGCTCGGTACTGCGCCGTGCTCGAACCCTGTGTGCACGTCCATAGTGCGGACGACCAACGGGGGTGCCAGCTTCGTCGGGTTGCCGGCACCGGCTGCCCCGATAGCCACTGGCACGGGCGGCGTGGCCAACGCGATAAGCGCTCTTCGCTTCGCCGACCCCTTGGACGGCTACGCCTTCGGGTTGGGCGCGGGGGCAGGGTTTTGGGACACCCATGACGGAGGCGCTCACTGGTCTCAGCCAGGCTTTCTCTCCGGCCGGGCGTTGCTCGGCTTCGGCACGGGGGGCGGCAATGCGTACGCGCTGGTGGGCTCATGTGGCGCCAACGGGTGCTCGGAGGTCGTCCTGGAGCGCTCGCCGGTCAGCACCGACACATGGGCAGCACTGGCGGTGCCTGTGCCTGCCAATATCGACCCGGTGGTGGACATGGCCACACGCGGCAGCGATATCTGGATTTCTGTCACGACGTCGGCTAACACGCCGAACCAGCTCCTTGTCAGCTCGACCAACTCCGGTGACAGCTTCACGACTGCTACCAGCCCCTGCTATGCGGGGCTTGGCGGCACGATCGAGCCTTCGGCTGGCAATGTGCTGTGGGCGGTGTGCCCGACGGGCATGGAGGCGCAGGCCTTTCGTTCCACCGATGGGGGGGTGCACTGGGAGCCGCTGGAGACGGGGGGCGCTACAGGTGGAGCCGTCCTGGCCAACTCGGCTCTTCTAGCTCCCGCCAGCGCGACGACTGCGATACTGGAGCCTGGCCCCAACGGGCAGCTGTTGCGGACCACCGACGGAGGTGCAACTTGGGCGACGGTGAGCACTCCTATGGCGGGGGACTACTGGTTTGCGTGGATAGGCTTTACTGACCCGAGCACAGCGTCGGCGCTGCGCGTCGTCCAGAGCGCCAACGGGAGCTCTACTGAGCAGCTGTGGCGTTCCACCGATGGGGGAGCCACCTGGACAGGCCCGGTCAGCTTTGCTTGAGGGGAGCCGGCGCCGTTGGCCTGCATGGCGCCGTTTGCGTCGAACGCTCGTAGGGCTCGCACTTTTTACCAGCTGCTGGCGGCGCTTAGGCGTCAAGTGGCCAGAGACTGGCGGAGCGCTTACTGTACGGCAGTGACAGGAGGGCCGCTGAGGGCTCGCAGGAGCGCTTGGGCCACGACACCAACCCACAGAGAAGAGGGCAAAATATGCGAGCTGTTGTAGTAAGCAAACCTGGCAGCGTCGAGGTGCGCGAGGTGCCCGACCCAAGCCCCGAGCCCGACGAGCTGCTCGTGCAAGTGCATAGGTGCGGGATATGCGGCACCGACTTGCACATCGTCGACGGTGAGTACTCATTGGCTTCCTACCCCATCGTGCCTGGCCACGAGTTCTCCGGCGAGGTAGTCGCCGTTGGCCGGGACGTGACGGGGATATCGGCAGGCACCTTGGTCACCGCCGACCCCAACGAGCCATGCGGCCGTTGCCGGCCGTGCCGTGAGGGCCACGGCAACTTGTGCGAGAACTTCAAGGCCATTGGCGTTACGGTGGCGGGTGCCTGTGCCGAGCTGGTACGAGTACCCTACTGGCTGGCTAAGCCGCTCCCCGCGGGCTTTGACATGTCGGTCGGTGCCCTCGTCGAACCTCTGTCGTGCGTCGTGCACGGCTACGACGTGGCGCGCCCTAAGCTCGGTGACCGCTTTCTCGTCTATGGCGCGGGCGCCATGGGCCTAATGCTCGTTGCGTTGGCCGCGAGGGTGGGCGCGCTCAGCGTTAGCGTCGTCGAGCCTAACTCCGAGCGCCACGAGCTTGCGCGTTCTTTTGGAGCGGACACGGTGGCGCGCACGGCTGAAGAGCTCGGCGCCGGCCAGCGCTACGAGATCGTCATCGACGCTTCGGGCGTGGTCGGTGCTATCGAGGACGCCCTCGCCCGCGTAGCGCCGGGGGGCACCTTCTTGCAGTTCGGGGTGGCAGCTTCGGGTGCGGTTGCCAGCTTTGCCCCCTACCGGCTCTTCAGTGACGAGCTACGCTTTGTGGGCTCGATGGCAGTGCTCCACAGTTTCGACCGAGCGTGCGACCTTGCCGTGAACCTTGACTTGGGCCTGGGGCGCTTGGTCAGCGACGTGCTGCCCCTTAGCGCTTACCCCGAAGCCATCGAAAGTGCCCGGCACGGCAAGGGCCTGAAGGTCCAAGTAGCCCCACTGCTTTGAGCGTCGAGCCACTGTCGGGCATGCCGTGGCTAGTGGGGGCCGGTGTTGCCCGTCGGGGCCGGCTAGCCTAACAGGAAAGGAAAAGAAATGCCTTATGTGCTCGCCCATGACTTAGGCACGACAGGCGACAAAGCGACTCTGTACGACGACGAAGGCTCCTTGGCGGCAAGCGCGTTTGGCCGCTACGAAACTCGCTCTCCCCGGGCAGGGTGGTTCGAGCAAAGCCCTGTGCAGTGGTGGCGTGCGACGTGCGAGACCACGCAGCAGGTACTGCGTGACGCCGCAATAAGCCCGGCGCAAGTTGCCGCCGTTTCTTTTAGCGGCCAGATGAACGGCGCAACTGCAGTTGGCGCCAATGTTGAGCCGCTCCGAGAGGCCATAATTTGGGCTGACGAGCGGGCGACGGGCCAGGTGGCCGAAGTCGCGGCACGGGTAGACCCTCGGCACGTCTACGACGTGACTGGCCACAGGCTCAGTGCTTCGTACTCAGCCGCAAAGATCCTATGGGTGAAAGAGCTGGAGCCCACCACCTACAGGTCAACCCACAAGTTCTTGCAAGCAAAGGACTTCTTGGTAGCAAAGCTCACCGGTTCGTTTGCCACTGACCGCTCAGACGCCTCGGCCACGAACCTTTACGACTTGCGGGCAGGGCGGTGGTCCAGCGAGCTGGTCGAGGCCTTTGGGTTGGACGAGGCTAAATTGCCTGAGATTTGTGAGCCAACGGCAGTTGTCGGCGAGGTCTCGGCTAGCGCTGCCGAGGAAACGGGCTTGTCCGCTGGTACACCGGTGGTCATGGGCGGAGGGGACGGCTGCGCCGCCGGGGTTGGCGCAGGCGTCGTGCGTGAGGGGCCCGCCTATTGCGTTATAGGGTCATCAGCTTGGATCGCGCTGGCCCGGGCGGAGCCGGTCTTTGACCCAGAAATGCGCACCTTCACCTTTGCCCATTTGGTCCCAGGGCTGTTCGTGCCTTGCGGGACTATGCAGGCTGCAGGTGCGTCTTACCAGTTTGCCCGGGACCTTTTTGGCCAAGAAGAGAAGGCTGTAGCAGAGGCGTTGGGGGTGAGCGCTTATGAGCTGATGGACGCTGAAGTGGGGCAGTCACCGCCCGGCGCTCGCGGTCTCGTCTTCTTGCCGTACGTCATGGGTGAGCGAAGCCCACGCTGGGACCCTGAGGCACGGGGGGCTTTCATAGGGCTCACCACCGAGCACCGCAGACCGGACTTGGTGCGAGCTGTCCTTGAGGGGGTCGCGCTCAACCTCCGGGTCATCCTGGACGCGTTCCGCCAGCAGGGCGCCTCCATAGAGAGCCTGCGAGCGATCGGGGGAGGGGCTCGCAGCGCTGTTTGGTCTCAGGTCCTGGCTGACGTGCTCGGCGTCGCCGTCTACCAACTAGCCTCAGGCATCGAGGCGACCTCGTTGGGCGCAGCCGTAACAGCAGGCGTCGGGGCCGGGCTTTGGCAAGACTTTTCTGTGGCTGAGCAACTAGCGCGCGTGGGCACCGAAGTCCTGCCCCGCGAGGACCACAAGCCGATGTACGACGAGCTCTACGGTGTTTTCAACGATGCCTACGCGAGCCTCGCAAGTTCTTCAGTGCCCCAGCGCCTAGCTCGGGTTGCGCTTGGTCTCGGCCAGCTTTGAGGTCCTAGACGCGAAGGACGTTTTACCCAGCCGGTGCTGGACCGAACGAGGTCGTTGTTGCCAGCGAGGAGCATGCCGACCGGTGCCCTAATTACTCTGAAGTCGCCCCGGTAGCGTACGGGGTCACAACGCCGTCCTGACCCGGTCGCGTCCGGCTTCCTTTGCTGAGTACAGCGCGACGTCGGCGCGCGAAATGACCTGAGCGCACCCCTCGCCACGCTGGCGCATTGCAACCCCTATGCTCACAGTGACTGGCACCAGTGCACGGTCTTGGGCGACTGACCTCTGGATCCTCTCAGCGATTTCTATAGCACCCAGCGCGTCACAATCCAACAGGACGACAATGAACTCATCTCCTCCATAGCGCACGACTAGGTCGCCCCCCCGGACCACTTGTGTGACCCTTTGCGTCACGCGGCGCAACACGTCGTCACCCCTAATGTGGCCGAAGGTATCGTTGACCTGCTTGAAGTTGTCGATGTCGACCATGAGCACTGCCATGTGCGGCTGGCGCAGACGGTCGTCCCTGGTGCACAGCCGCGTGGCGACATCCTCAAGATAGGAGCGGTTGTAGGCTCTCGTCAGGGCGTCTCGGGAGGCGAACGTAAAAAGCCGGTCATTGGCCAACTCGGCCAAGCGTAGGGACACTTCGCGCTCTGCGGCGGCTGCCAACAGCGGTCCGACTTGCTCCAGCACTATCTGCCAGCGCGAAGTGAGCGCCGGCATCGCCTCACCGGCTAGCACCATTGCCCCAACGACGCCTTCACCCGCCGTCAAAGGGACGACCCATTTATTTTCGCCGGCTCTGGCAGTAGTCTCCGTTAGGACCTCCGCCAGGTCTGGTGGCCACGCCTCGGCCCGGCCCAAATAGCCGTCGTGGGCATCAAACACTATCGAGAGGTCGGCCCCCTTTACCCAAAAACTGACGTTGGTCGCGCCAAGCAGCCGGCCTGCGACGGAGCGGACTGTCCAGGCCACTGAAGAAAAGCGGGCCTCAGACAAAATGGCGCCGCTGATCTCATGGACCGCTTCGCTAGCCGCGAACAAAAACTGCAGGCCGGGATCCTCCCGTGCCATGAGGTACAGGCCGCAATCGACCTCTCGGAGACGGCTTACGACCTCCCGGGCTATCGCCTCCGCCAGGATCTGCCCGTGCTGAGGTGCCACCAACCGGAACGGGACCTCTTCGACTACGTCCAGGGCGTGCCCAACAGCTTCTCGGCTTGGCATGTAGTGCCGGTGAAAGTCGACAATGCCCTCCGCACAATTAGAGGATGAAGCGAACAGAGCTGTGCCGTCAGTGAAGCCGCCGAAGAGGTCTGAGGAGAAAAGCGTCCCGGTAGCGGGGTCAAAGGTACAGAAAGCCCCAGCGTAATGAGCGTACGGAGTGAACTTGAACTTAAGCGTTCTGTCCTGTAGAGGCAGCTCCCAATTATGCTCCTCGACCATCCAAAACGGCAGAGGAAAGCCGCAGTGCTTGATCAGTGCTGCGTCGCGCCAATGCGTGACGATCGCCGCATCAGGTCTCAACCCCGCTTCTATGAAGGTCGGGATGGCAGCCAGGATATCGGGGTCAGAATGCGAGCACACCAACCAGCGGACGTTCTCCACACCGCATACCCGGTCCACCTTGTCGACGGTGCTCTGAGCCACCAGAGCCGAACCGGGGTCGATCACCACCGACTGGTCGCCTTGCTCCACAACATAGACATGGCACTGGAAGTGGTCATCGGGCAAGAGGGAGCCCACCCACCACACCCTCGGCGCTATCTCAACTGGCTCCTGCGCGCTTGTCATCTGCGCCTTCTTTAAAACCGGGCCCAAGACATTCTTAAACGCCTCGGCAGTTACTGCCCGATCTTGACCTCGGCGAACAGATATCTACAGCTTGGCAAGGCCTACCCGCGAGGGACGCGTGTTAAGAAGACCCCGTTGTAAGCGATACATCGTGGGTGCCAACACCCTATGACTTGTCGGTTGGAGGGCGCCTTTCAGATGTGGCAGTGACAGCGCAGCATGGACGGCCCGAGCGAAGTTCTCGATGACACTAGGGCAGTTGTCAACGGCCACGTCCACGCAGGTGGTGTACGCGACCACCACGTGATCCACGCCGAGCCTATGCCATGGCTGGCTCGGTGAGCGCAACGAGCGCCTCGTCGGCGCCCGAGGACTGGGTGATCGTTTGATCGACCTTGGCAAGGACCTCGAGGCCCATGTACCTGCGGGACTCGGTCCACTCGTCGGTCTGCTCCATCAGCACCGCGCCGACAAGGCGGATGACCGAGGCTCGGTCGGGGAAGATCCCAACGACGTCGGTGCGCCTTCGGGTCTCCCGGTTGAGCCGCTCCTGGGGGTTCGAGCTCCAGGTCTGGCGCCAGATCTCCCGGGGGAAGAAGCGGGAGGCGAGCAGGTCCTCTCGTGCGGCCTCGAGGTGCGCTGCGGCCTGTGGGAGCTTCGCCTGAAGAGCCGAGACGACGCGGTCGAACTGCGCCTCGACCTCGACGCGCTCGGGCTGGTCGAAGATGGTGCGCACCAAGGTCGCGACCCACGGCTGGGAGGACTTGGTGACCTTGGTGAGCAGATCCCGAAGGTAGTGCGTTCGACACCTCTGCCAAGAGGCCCCAGGAAGGGTCGCCCTGATGGCTGCCACAAGACCCGCATGGGCATCCGAGGTGACGCACGCCACCCCTGACATGCCCCGAGCGACAAGGGAGCGAAAGAAGGAGAGCCACCCCGCACCGTCCTCCGCGCTCGTCACCTCGAGCCCGAGGATCTCTCGGTGGCCCTCGGCGTTGACGCCCGTGGCGATGAGCACGTGCACCCCGACGACACGCCCGCCCTCGCGGACCTTGACGACGAGGGCGTCAGCCCAGACAAAGCGGTAGGGGCCCTGGTCCAAGGGGCGGGCTCGGAACGACTCGACCAGCGCGTCGAGCTCCTTTGCCATCTCGGAGACCTGGGACTTCGAAAGGCTCGTGATCCCGAGCGCCTCGGCGAGGCGCTCGAGGCCCGGGTGGAGGCCCCGAGCAGGTAGCAGGTGGCCACGACGGTCGCAAGCGCCGCCTCGGCTCGCCGGCGGCGCTCGAGGAGCCAGTCGGGGAAGTAGCTGCCCTGGCGGAGCTTGGGGATCTTCAGCTCCATCGTGCCCGCCCTCGTGCCCCAGAGCCGGTCTCGGTAGCCGTTGCGGCGGTTCACCCGCTCGGGGGAGACCTCCCCGTAGGGCGCCCCACAGAGCGCGTCGGCCTCCGCGGACATGAGCGCGTTCGCGAAGCTCTCGACCAAGAACCGGAGCATGTCCGGGTTCGCCTTGGTGAGATGCTCGCGCACCAGCTCGACGAGGTCCATACTCTTTGCGACGGCCACTGTCGTGCGTCTCCTTTCGATCGGTTGATGTCCTTTCAGAAAGGATCACGCAGTGGCCGTCACCGGTGGTGGATCCTCCGGCTCATGAGCCGTCAGCCCGTACACCACCTGCGTGGACGCAAACTCTCAACACTGCGCCGGTCGTTACAATGACGCTTGCTAACCTGCTCCGGCTGGTGGGCGGAACCTGTCAAGCGATTTGAGACACTTTCTTACGACACCTTCTGCGCAGCCTCCTCTGCGGTGACGGGCTCGTTGGCCCAGGCGATGGTGGGAAGCTTCGGCGGCTCGGGGCGGCGGTGGCGGGACCGGGCGGGGTTGGCCGCGTAGGCGACCTCGAGGGTCTCTGCCCGCTGGGCCCGAACCTCGGCGGCGGTGCCGTAGTGCACGGACGCCGGCGTGTGATAGCCGATGCCCGAATGACGGTGCTCGTGGCAGTAGTAGGAGGAGAACTGCTCGCAGGACGCCCGGCGTCCTGGATGCTGCCGAAGCGCTCGGGGAACGTCGGGCAGTACTTGAGCGTCTTGAACTGGCTTTCTGAGCAGGGGTTGTCGTTGCCCACGTGCGGACGGCTGTGGCTGCGCCCGATGCCCAAGAACGTGAGCAGCTCGGTGACCGGGTTCGAGGTCACCGAGCTCTTCCGGTCCGCGTGGACCGTGAGCTGGCCCGGGGGGACCTGGTGGCGGAGAACGGCGTCGGCGATGAGCTCTTTGGCGAGCTCTTTGGGCTCGGTGGGCGTCACGCACCAGGCGACCACGTAGCGGCTGAAGATATCGAGGACGACGTAGAGGTCGTAGTGCTCGCCCCGCTTGGGGCCCTTCAGCTTGGTGTCGGGTCGGACCGGGGCGCCGTGCCGGGATTTCGCCCGGTCGGTCTCCCCGGCCCGCCCGCCGAACCGGACGTGCGACTCTCACCGCATCCGGCTCTCCACGTGCTCAAGCCACTTTGACGCTCGCCCATGGCGTGGGGATTCGAGTGCCCCGGTAGCGATACCTGACAATCGGCACCGTTCGTGGCCGAAACATCTCCACCTTGCCGTCCCTGACCTCCCACCGGGGGAGGAAACGGTGGACAAGGGTCCCCATCTTCAGCCCAGCGTGCCGTTTGCGCAGCCAGCCAACGATCCTCCAGAAACTGAAGTGATCGACGTAGCTGAACGTGCGGGAGGACACGCCGTGACGAAAGTAGTTACACCATCCCCGCAGCACCGGGTTGACCGAGCGCAGCAGGTCGGCGAGCGTTCGATGCTTTGCCCTGCGAGTCAACGATCGCACCTTGGCCGTCACCGAGGCAAGCGCCTTCTTCGACGGATAGGTGTACACCGCCATCTTGCCGATCCGACCCCTCCAGGGACGGCGCTGGATGCGCCACCCCAAGAAGTCGAATCCCTCATCGATGTGACACACCCTCGTCTTTTCCTCCGACAGGCGGAGACCCATCGGAGCGAGCACCGAGCTGACCTCGCCCAGAGCGCTTCGGCGTCCCCGTGTGACCCGTTGACCATGACCACGAAGTCGTCCGCATAACGGATGATCCTCATAGCCGGGACCCCGGCACGGCGATGCTTGGCGCGCCTCCAGGACGGTCCGAGCGCTTCCCATTTGGCTGAGAAGTGCTCGTCCAGCACGGAGAGGGCGATATTGGCCAGCAGTGGTGAAAGGATGCCGCCTTATGAACAGCGCTGGGTTATGGGTAGTGCTCGGCCGTTGTCGCTGGTAGGGAAAGTGGCGGTGGTCGAGCGCTGCGCATAACGCGGTGAGACCCTGGTCACTGGGCCTGGTATGGTGCCGGGCCTTTTCGTGATCGGAGGTTGTCTGTCATGACCGCTGTTCGTGACCTGGTGTCCGGACTGGACGCCGAGCTGGTGCGTCTGGGCTACAAGCCCTCGACGATGGTCTGGTACCGGGGTTGCTGGCGTCGCCTGGAGAGGTACTTCGTACCCAGTGAGGCCCAAGAGTTCTCGCTGGACGTGGCGATGACGTGGGTAGATGAGGCCTGCGGAGGGTTTTTCGCCAAGGAGCAGGCAGGCACGCTGAAGCCGACCGACGTCTACCTGTTCCGGGTCGCGCAGATGCTCAACGATTTCGCGGTCCACGGGGCGGTGCTGCGCCGTTATTCCCGGACGGTGGGCAAGCTGGCCGCTGACCAGGTCGACGTGCTGGCGGGGTTCCAGGCGTGGCTGCGAACAGGCGACTGCGCGGCATCGACGGTTCGGGCCTATGGGACCGTGGCAGGTGAGCTCCTCGCGTTCACCGCCAAGCGCGGCACCCTGGCCGCTCTGGATGCCAGGACCATCGGTGCGTTCGTCGCCACGCTGGCCGGCTATCAGGCCAAAACCGTCGAGCACAAACTGTGCGCTGTCAGGTCGTTCCTGCGCTTTGCTGGTAGCAACGGAACGGTCGACGAAGCTGTGCTGGGGTTGGTCCCGGCGGCGAAGTCGACCAGGCAGACGAGGATCCCCTCGGTGTGGGGCCCAGCTGAGGTGACCAAGATCCTGGGGGCGGTCGACCGCGCGAACCCGTGCGGCAAGCGGGACTACGCCATCATCTTGGCCATCACGAGGCTCGGGCTGCGCGGCATCGACGTCAAACGGTTGCGGTTCTCCGATCTCGACTGGCCAGGCAACCGCCTGTCGGTGGTGCAGGCCAAGACCGGTCACCGAGTGCAGCTGCCACTGCTCAAAGACGTCGGCTGGGCGGTCATAGACTACATCCGCTCCGGCCGTCCCCGATGTGACTGCCCGGAAGTGTTCGTCCGCCATACCGCTCCGATCGGCCCCTTCTCCGACCAGGACCACCTGCACCAGATCCTGGTCAAGTACGCCCGGGCCGCGCATGTCCCCTTGGGCGAGCAGCGTCGTCATGGCATGCACTCGCTCAGGCACACGCTGGCGACCCGGCTGCTGGAGGGCGGCACGCCGATCGAGCAGATCGCCGACATCCTCGGCCACCAGTCCGTCGCCTCCACGGGCGTGTACCTGAAATCGTCCCTCGGCCTGTTGGCCAAGTGCGCCCTGGACCCTGACGCGCCGGCACCGGTGGTGGCACGATGACCGCCAGCATTACCCTCACCGAGGCGATCACGGCACTGGTGGCCGAAAAACGTGCCGTCGGCTACAAGTACCACGCCGAGCAGAAGGTGTTGGCCCGGTTCGAGGCGTTCAGTCGCAGCGAGCTCCCCGGCTTGGGCACGCTCACCGAGGCGTCAATGCAGGCGTGGGCCGTCTCGGCGCGTCGGCGTGGCGTCCAACCCGCGACCCTCCAGGGCTTGGCCGCACCGGTCAGGGAACTGGCCCGCTGGCTCGCTCGGAGGGACGTGGCGGCTTATGTGCTGCCTCGGGCTGCGCTGGAAAGGCCAGTCCGTTACGTCCCGCACATCTACACCGACGCCGAGCTGGTGGCCCTGTTCAGCGAAACCGACCGCTGCCACTACTGCTCAGAGGTCCCGCTGCGCCACCTGGTCATGCCGGTGCTGTTCCGCACGATCTACGCATGTGGCCTACGCTGCTCCGAGGCCCGTTTGCTCCGCGTCGAGGACGTCGACATCGACGCCGGTGTGCTCCAGATCCGCGACGCGAAAGGTGGCAAAGACCGCCAAGTGCCGGTCTCGGAGGCGCTACGCGTCAGGCTCGCCGCTTACCACACCCAGGTCGCCGGGCACCTGAGCATGCGGGAGCGGTTCTTCCCCGGCAGGGACGGCCAGCCCCTCACCCTCGGCAACGTAGGGCACAACTTCCGCCGCTTCTTGTGGCAGGCCCACATCCCCCACGGCGGGCGCGGGCACGGGCCCAGGGTGCACGACCTGCGAAGCACCTTCGCGGTCAATAACGTGCGCCGCTGGTTCGCCCAGGGACAAGACGTCGGCGCGCTGCTGCCCGTGCTGCAGACCTACATGGGCCACTCGTCGATCGACGGCACCGCCTACTACCTGCACCTCACCGCCGAGCCGTACCCCGACATCACCGCCCGGGCCCAAGAAGCTATCGGCGATGTCGTCCCACCTGTCACGGGAGGGCCGTCTGATGCCCACTGACTTCGCGGTGTCCTTGCGCCGGTTCCTGACCAGCCACCTGGCCGGGTTGAGCGGCTGTTCGCCCAACACGGTCGTCTCCTACCGTGACACGTTCAAACTGCTCATTTGCTACTTCCGAGACGAGCGGTCCATCGCGCCGGAGAAGCTCACTCTCGAGCTGATCGACGCTTCGGCGATCAGCGGGTTCCTCCAATGGCTGGGGACGACCCGGCACAACAGCGCGTCGACCACCAACCAGCGCTTGGCTGCGATCGGCTCGTTCTTCACCTGGGTGCAGTCGGAGGACCCGGCCCGCATGGCGTGTTGCCAAGACATCCTCGCGATCCCCGCCAAGAGGCACGACCGGCCGGCAGTTGCCCACCTGACCGTCGAACAGACCCGCCAGCTGCTTACCCTGCCCGACCGGTCCACCCGTGCGGGAAGACGGGACGCGACCGTGCTTGCCACCTTGTACGACACCGCGGCTAGGGTTCAAGAGCTTGCCGACCTGACCGTCCGTGACATCCGTCTGGACGCTCCCGCTATGGCTGCCTTGACTGGCAAGGGCCGCAAGACCCGTCATGTTCCCCTCGACGCCAACACGGGAGCGTTGCTGGCGGCTTACTTGGCCGAGCGACATCTGGACGGCCCTGGACGAGATGGCCACCCAGTGTTCTTCAACCAGCACCGCACCAAGCTCAGTCGCGGTGGGATCGCCTGGATCCTTCACAAGTACCAAGCCCAGGCAACCGATCCGGCGCTCGCCACTGCCCGTCTCAGTCCACACGTCCTTCGCCATAGTCGGGCCATGCACCTCTGATCGGAAAATGACCTGAGTTGTGCACGCGCGTGGGCGCGCCAGGACAGGGTGCGGGGCAGAGCCCCGCTCGGGACGAAGTCCCGAAGTTGTCAAGCGGCTGTGTTGAGGGTGACCTGGTGACCG
>JBMFUG010000035.1:0-24690 GCA_049966695.1 Acidimicrobiales bacterium
CATCTTGAACGGGCCAGAGGCTTTTTCTGCCCTCGGGGAGGGGACGTCGCGAGGGACCAAGATCGTCGCCCTGTCGGGACGTGTGCGCCGGCCTGGCAACTACGAGGTCGAGTTCGCGAAGTTGACCTTCAGGGAGCTGATCTACGACGAAGCCTTGGGTGGAGGGGTGAGGGACGGCAAGGCGCTGAAAGCGTTCATCCCGGGCGGGGTCTCCTCGCCGTGGTTCGGGCCTGAGCACCTCGACATCACCCTGGCCAACAGCGCGATAGCCCAGGCGGGGTCGATGGCGGGCTCGGGGGCGGTCACCGTAATGGACGAGGGCACCTGCGCCGTCCGGGCAGCGTGGCGTATCAGCCGTTTTTACCACCGGGAGTCCTGTGGCCAGTGCACCCCCTGCCGTGAAGGGTCGGGGTGGGTCGAGAAGATCATGAGGCGCATAGAAGATGGCCAGGGCAAGGAGACCGACCTGGACCTCCTGATGGACATCTGCGACAACATCTCGCCCGGCGTGGCTTGGCCACCCGCCCAGACGACCATCTGCCCGCTCGGGCCGTCCATACCCGCTTCCGTGGCCTCTAGCATCCGCATGTTCAGGGACGAGTACCTAGCGCACGTGCGCGAGGGTGGCTGCCCGTTCCCGCCTGACCGCTTGAGAGAAGCCGTCCATGCCTGACCAAGCAGCTGTTGGCCCCACCTCTGCTGAGCCCGCCGGGGACGGCCTGGCCGTCTTGAGGCACCGCCACGATGGCCCGCGGGCAGTCCCTGGGGCAACAGGCACGTCTTTGCCGTCGCCGCCCTCTACGGGCGCAGAAGTGACCATAACGATCGACGGCCGCCAGGTAAGCGCCCGTGAGGGCGAGGTCCTAATAGCAGCGGCCGAGCGGGCCGGGACTTATATCCCGCGTTTTTGCTACCACCCCCGCATGAAGCCGGTGGGCATGTGCCGTATGTGCCTCGTTGAAGTGAAGGGCCCCCGGGGCTACAGCCTTTCTCCCGCCTGTTACCTACCGGTCACGGAGGGGCTCGAGGTGCTCACCGACAGCCCACGTGCCAAAAAGGCCCAAGAGGGCGTCCTTGAGTTCCTGCTCGTCAACCACCCCCTTGACTGCCCAGTTTGCGACAAAGGGGGCGAGTGCCCCCTGCAGGACCAGACCGTCGCCTACGGGCCTGGCGAGACCCGCTTTATCGAGGAGAAACGCCACTGGGACAAGCCTGTCCCAATATCGCCGCTCATCTTGATCGACAGGGAACGCTGCATCCAGTGTGCCCGCTGCACTCGTTTCGCCGAGGAGGTGGCCGGCGACCCTCTCATCGACTTTTTCTCTCGCGGTGACTCGACAGAGGTGGCCATCTCGCCCGAGCAGCCCTTCAGCTCTAACTTCAGCGGCAACATCGTGCAGATCTGCCCGGTGGGCGCCCTGTTGGCCAAGCCCTACCGCTTCAAAGCCCGGCCTTGGGACCTAGAGCAAGTGGAGACCACCTGCACGTACTGTGCGGTGGGCTGCCGTACCGTGGCGCAGTCCAGCGCGAACGAGGTCGTCCGCTTCATCGGCGTGGACAACGACCGGGTCAACTGGGGCTGGCTGTGCGACAAGGGCCGTTTTGGCTTTGAGGCTTTGAACAGCTCTCAACGTCTTTCAGTACCGCTGCTGCGTCGCATCAACTTTGGGGACGGCCGAGACGGTGAGGGGGAGCTGTCCGAGGCTAGCTGGGCGGGCGCCATGTCGGCCGTCGCCGAAAAGCTGGCAGGCCTCGACGGTCGCAGGGTGGGGGTTATCGGTGGGGCCCGCTTGCCCAATGAAGACGCCTACGCGTGGGCCAAGTTCGCGCGGACCTGCCTACAGACCAGCAATATCGACGCCCAGCTCGGCGACGGCCTCTCGTCGGAGCTCGTCGCGAGCCTGCCCAGGGCCACCCTTGAGCAGGCTTGCAAGGCGTCGCTTGTCATCACGCTGGCTCCTGACCTGAAAGAGGAGCTGCCCGTCGCTTACCTGCGCTTGCGCCACGCAGTCACCGACGGACGCGTCCCTTTGGTAGAGATAAGCCCGTCGTCGACCGGGCTGTCGTCCCTAGCGGCTCTTCGGCTCCATTACCGCCCTGGAGAGCTGGGCGGCCTGGTGGCAGCCATGGTGGGAGACAGGCAAGTGACAGGCGCGCTCGGCGGGGTCTCGCCAGAAGACATCGAGCTGGCCCGGCTGGCGGTGCGCGAAGCCTCTGGGAAAGTTCCTGCTGGTGCCGCCAACGGTGGACAGCCGGCGATCGTCGTGGTGCTCGGCCGGCCCTCCCTGGCTGAGCCTTCCAAGGCCATAGAGCAAGCTGCTCGTACTTTGGGCCAGCTGCCGGGGGTGGCGTTCCTGCCCGCGCTAAGGCGTTCTAATGTCAACGGTGCCATCGACATGGGCCTAGCACCGGGGCTCCTTCCCGGCCGTAGCGGCTTTAGCGAAGCCAAGAGCTGGTACGAGCGGCACTGGGGCACGACCTTGGCCGCCGGGAGCCAAATGGGCACCTTAGAGATGCTGCAGGCAGCGGCCGCCGGCGATATGGACGTGCTGTTCCTTTTGGGGGCCGACCCGCTCGCCGACTTCCCCGACCAAGACCTGGCTGCACGCGCGCTCGACCGGGCCGGGTTTGTAGTGTCTGTTGACTCGTTTGTCACAGCTAGCGTCCTGAGGGCCGCAGACGTGGTGCTGCCCGTGGCCATGTACACCGAACGTCACGGGAGCTTTACGAACTTCGAGGGCAGGGTCAGCTGGCTGGCCCAGAAGGTGACCCCCCCAGGAACCGCCTGGAGCGATTGGGAAGTAGCGGCAGAGCTGGCCAGCCGCTTGGGCAAAGATCTCGGTTTTGGTTGCTTGGAAGACATCTGGGCCGAAGTCGAACGTGTCTCCCCTCTGCACCGAGGGGTGCCCCACGCTGCTTTGGTCTCCCCCCAGGGCCGAGACGGCGTCGTGGTGCCGCTAGGGCGTGAAGACGGCACTGGTCCTCGGCCGCTCGACCCCATGGCCAACCCCGGCATAGCCCCGCTCGAGCCCCACGCTCCCGCTCTGCCCGAGCCCCTTGGCGCAGCAAATGGCCTCGGCAGCGTAAACGCAGCTCCTAAGGGGCCTGCCGGTCCCGCCGAGGCTGGCCCAACGGACCGGGAGCCTGTCCCGCCAATGTTGCGCCTGGCTCCTCCGCGCAGCACCGCTGGGCCCCTTGGTGGCGAGCCGCCTAAGCCAAGCCCTGGTACCTTGTTGTTGGTCACTGCCCGCCCGATGTGGGACGGCGGCACGCTGGTGCAGGCGTCACCGTCGCTGTGCGACCTGCACCCGCCACTTGTCGTCCGTGCCAACCCACGCCAGCTGGAGGCCCTCGGGGTGGAGCCTGGCGCACAAGTACGGCTCAGCTCGGGACGTGGCAGTATGACGTTGCAGGCCCTGGCTGACCCCGGTGTGCCGTCCGGGGTCGCGGTCGTGCCGTTCAACCTGCCTGAGGGCGGGGCCGGTCAGCTCATCGACGCAGCAAAGGAGACCACTGAGGTGCGCATCGAACCGCTTGGGGCAGTTCGGTGAGGGCTCTGGCAGCCCTGTACCCGGGCGACCCGCTGTTCGCCAAGGGGATCGACCTGTGGGTCTGGGTCATCCTAGTGGTCAAGCTCATTGTCGTTTTCGCCATTGTCATGGTGTCTGTGCTGTTCATGGTCATGTACGAGCGCAAGGCGGTGGCTCGCTTGGGCAACCGCTGGGGCCCCAACAGGGCCGGGCCTTACGGGTGGCTCCAGTCATTGGCAGATGGCATCAAGCTCTTTTTCAAAGAAGCCCTGGTACCCGCACAGGCTGACAGAGCCGTCTACCAGTTGGCACCAGTGATCGCCCTGGTGCCCGTTTTCATCACTTTTTCCATAGTGCCCATCGGAGGCACTATCACGATCGGGGGTTACACCACTCGCTTGCAACTAGCCGACCCCCCCTGGGGGATCCTCGTCATGCTGATGGCGTCCAGCATCAGCGTGTACGGCGTCTTGCTAGCCGGTTGGGCGTCGGGCTCGAAGTACCCCCTGATCGGCTCGGTGCGTGCCAGTGCCCAGATGATCTCGTACGAGGCTGCGCTAGGCCTTTCGGTGGCGACCGTCGTCTTGCTCACCGGGTCCCTCCACACGAGCGCCATAGTGGCGGCTCAGCACGGAGGTTTCCTTTACCACTGGAACATCCTGCGCAGTTTCGGCGCGCCCTTTGTCATCTTTTGCATAGCGATAACCGCTGAGATGACCAGGCCGCCCTTTGACTTGGTCGAAGCCGAGGAGGAACTGGCTGGCGGGTTCAACATGGAGTACTCCTCCGTCCGGTTCGCGCTTTTCTACCTGGCCGAGTACGCCGCCCTGGTCACCAACTCGGCGATCATCACGACGCTGTTCCTCGGAGGGCCAGACGGCCCCCGCATCGCCGGGCACTCGATCGGCCCGGCCTGGTTCACGCTGAAGGTGCTCATTTTGCTCTACGTCTTTGTCTGGGTACGGGCGACCCTGCCGCGCTTGCGCTATGACCAACTGATGGACTTGGGCTGGAAGCGCCTTATCCCCGCGGCTCTGGCCATGCTGTTGGTCGTGGCTGGGGCGCGCATAAGTTGGCGCTACGGGCTGTCCGCCCTGGCCGGCAGCATGATCGCCTTCTTGTTGCTGGCCCGGGCCATAGAGGTGGGCCGAGGCGTCTCGGAAAGGGAGCATGGTGGTATGCCGTCTGAGCTGGAGTCGCCATGAGCATTTTCGACAACAGGTTCACTAACTTCTTCAAGGGCTTCGCGGTCACGGGCAAGCAGCCGCTGAAACCAAAGGTCACCACGCTTTACCCGGAAGAGAAAAGGCCCAAGCCGGAGCGTATGCACGGGCGCCACGTGCTCAACCGCTACGAGGACGGCATGGAGAAGTGCATCGGGTGCGAGCTTTGTGCCGGGGCCTGCCCAGCGCACTGCATATACGTACGCGGGGCCGACAACCCCCCCGAGGCCCCGGTGTCGCCCGGGGAGCGTTACGGTTTTGTTTACGAGATCAACTTCTTGCGTTGCATCCACTGTGACCTGTGCGTCGAGGCCTGCCCCACCGGGGCAATTACGGAGTCCAAGCTCTTTGAGTTTTCTTTCGTCAACCGACAGGACGCGATATATACCAAGGCCGAGCTGTTGGTCGACGACGAGGGCAAGCCCAAGCAGCTCCCGTGGGAAGACTGGCGGCCTGGGGACGACCGCAACACATCGGCTTGGATGCGAGCAACCTCGCCATCTGGCCGGGCAGACCTGGAAGGCACACCTTTGTGGTCCGCCGAGCTGGGCTACGGCGTGCGGCTTGCGCAGGCGGGCCAGTCCGACCCTCAAGCTGCTGACGTGCCTGCGGACTTCGACATCTCGTTGCGTGAAGTAGAAGCAGGGGAGCTCGCCGGGGTCGGGCTGAAGACCACCAGGGCCGTGAGGAGGCCGTCGTGACGCCCCTAGCAGTAACGGGGCTCGCCAACGCCTCCGCTTGGGCGGTGTATGGCGTAGGCACAGCGCTTGCCGCGGCAGGCGCCCTTGGCGTGGTGCTCCTGCGCAACCCAGTCCACTGCGCCCTTTCCCTGGTCACCACTCTGTTCGGGGTAGCCCTGCTCTTTATAGACCAGGGAGCGAACTTCCTAGCCGCAGTGCAAGTGATCGTCTACGCCGGTGCCGTCGTGATCCTTTTCCTTTTCGTGATAATGCTCTTGGGGGTGGACCGCAAAGAGGCGCTCGGCAGCGAAAGGCTTCGGTCCATGGTCCCGGTAGGCATCTTGGCGGGCCTCGCGGTGGTGGTCGAGCTGTTGGTGCTCTCGCGGGCGTCGTTTTGGGCTACCGGCGCCAAGTCCACTGCTGGCTCCCTCTCCGGGCCAGGCGAAGATGTCCAAAAACTTGGCCAGACTATTTTTACCCGCTACCTTCTTCCTTTTGAAATGACTTCCGCGCTGCTCGTGATCGCGGTGGTGGCTGCGGTGGTCCTCGTGCGCCGCTCCTCTGGGCCTGGGCCCAGCCGGCACCAGGCGGTGGCACGCCGGCCCCTGCCGGAGCGCGCCCCTGGGCAAGGCACGGCTGAGCTGGCCGGCCAGCCCGGGGGCCCGCGGCCTGTTGAGGGGGACGAGCTCGTAGGAGGGGGCCAAAAGGAGCCAGCCCCTGTGGCTCACGCACTTGTGCCCGGTGCTGCGGAGCGGGAGGCCGTGCGGTGAGCGTCCCGGGCCCGTGGTACTTGGTGCTGGCTGCTTGCCTTTTTGGCATCGGAGGGGTGGGCGTCTTGGTGAGGCGCAACATCCTCGTCATGTACATGTGCATCGAGCTCATGCTGAACGGCGTCAGCCTCACCTTTGTCACTTTCTCACGCATGCTGAACGACCTGGGGGGTGAGGCGTCCGTGTTCTTCGTGCTAGTAGTAGCCGCAGCTGAAGTAGTGGTCGGTCTCGGCATCATCGTCGCCATCTACCGTCGCCGTACGGGTGCCACGGCTGACGACGTGAGCTCGCTCAAGGGTTGACGACCGTGACACCTGCCGCCGTCAACGCCGCCTATGCCATCATTGGCCTGCCGCTGGCTGGCTTTATAATTAACCTGCTTTTCGGGAGGCGCCTGGGGGAGCCTAAGGCGGGCTGGGTGGGCACCTTGGCCGCCTTCGGTTCGTTCGTCGCCGCCCTGGTGACCTGGGTGGGCGTGCTGGGGCGGCCGGCGGCGTCGCGCAGCTTCGACCTCAAGGTCTTCACGTGGTTCCCGGTGGCGGGGCTCCACGTGAACGTGGGCGCTTTAGTCGACCCGCTGTCTTTGACGATGGCGCTGTTCGTGACGGGAGTCTCCACCGCCATCCACCTGTACTCGATCGGTTACATGCACCGCGACCCCGGCTTCGACAGGTTCTTCGTCTATTTGAACCTGTTCCTCTTTTCGATGCTCGTGCTGGTGCTGGCAGACAACTTCCTTTTTTCCTTCCTCGGCTGGGAAGGCGTGGGGTTCTGCTCTTACGGCCTGATCGGGTTCTGGTTCCAGCGCGAGGTAGCGGCGGTGGCGGCCAAAAAGGCCTTCGTTACCAACCGGGCTGGTGACCTGGGCTTTTTGCTGGCGATGTTCTTGATGTTCGCCCATTTTGGCTCGCTCAACTACTCGGCCGTGTTGGGGAGGCTCGTCAACGGGCACGCGACCGGGCTGCTCGCCGGTGCTCCCGGGGCCATAGGGGGCAGCACTGCAACAGCCATCACCTTGCTGTTGTTCCTTGGCGCAGTCGGCAAGTCTGCCCAGGTACCCCTGTACATGTGGCTCCCCGACGCTATGGAGGGCCCGACCCCGATCTCAGCCCTTATACATGCAGCCACCATGGTGACTGCCGGTGTCTACTTGATGGCACGGGTGGCGCCGTTGCTGCACTACGCGCACGCGACGTCTTGGGTCATCGCCTGTGTGGGCGTCGGCACGGCGTTTTTGGCGGCGACGATCGCCTGTGCGCAGGACGACATCAAAAAGGCCCTCGCCTACTCGACTATCTCCCAGCTTGGGTACATGTTCCTCGCTGTTGGCGCAGGCGACTACACAGATGGCATATTTCACATGCTCACGCACGCGTTCTTCAAGGCTTTGTTGTTCTTGGGGGCTGGTGCGGTGATCCATGCTTTGGCCGACCGCCAGGACATGAAGCAGATGGGAGGGCTGGCACGATACCTGCCGGTGACGGCGGTCACCTTCGGCATAGGCTGGCTTGCTATTTCCGGCATCCCACCTTTTGCCGGCTTTTGGTCGAAAGACGCCATCTTGGCTTCCGCCTGGGAGATGAACAAGGTGCTCTGGGCCGTCGGTGCCCTCACCGCTGGCCTGACCGCTTACTACATGAGCCGTCAGTTCGCCCTCGTCTTCACCGGGCGAGCCCGCTGGAGCGAGGCTCGGCCAGTGCCGGTGGAGGAGCCGTCCGCCGGCTCGGGCCACGGCACAGGAGGCTACGTGACGTCTCAGCCTGGCCTCCCGCCGTCTCCTCATGCTTCCGAGCGGCCCCGGGATCCTTCCTGGCTCATGACCGTGCCGTTGGTGTTGCTGGCCGCAGCGTCTGTACTAGGGGGCGGGATCAACTTCCCAGCCTGGCACTTTGATTTCCTCCACGACTTCCTCAACCCGCTGTTCCCCTTTAGCGCAGCAGTGGCCAGCACCGCCACCAAATGGGCGCTGTCGCTTGTCACCACGGCTATAGCCCTCGGCGGTCTTGGCCTCGGGCTGAGCACGTGGCGCACAGCTGAGCACCCTTCCCTGGAACCGGCCTTCCTGCGCCGTGCCTGGTACATTGACAGCACCGTGGCCGCCGTCGTCGCTGGCCCGCTCCGGGCCGTAGCTGCGGCGCTGGCGTTTTTCGTAGACCGCAGGGTAGTCGACGGCTTCGTCAACTCAGTCGGGAGCCTTCTCGGCATGAGCGGTCGTGCCCTGCGCAGGGCCCAGAACGGCTATGTGCGCAGCTACTTGCTGGGCCTGTCTGTCGGCGTTGTGATAATCCTTGGGTACGTTGCCTTCCGGGTGGGGAGCTGAGCTATGAGCTTTCCCATCTTGGACGTGCTCGTGTTCTTGCCCTTGGGCGCTGCCGTGGCCGTGGCATCGTTACCCCGGCGGCAACCGGCAACCCTGGCGAAATGGTTGGCTCTGGTAGCTGGCATCGCCGAGTTCGGCTTTGCAGTCTGGATGGTGGTCGCCTTCAAGACCGGCAACAACCACGCCGGCTTCCAGTTCACCACCCGCCAGTCATGGTTCGGGCCTCTCGGCATCTCTTGGTACTTGGGCGTAGACGGCATTTCCCTGTTCTTGGTCGCCATGACCGCCTTGCTTTTCCCCATAGCGATGGCGACCAGGCCGAGCCCCGGGACAAGCACACCAAGGTCTTACCTGGGCTGGATGTTGTTGCTCGAATCGGCCTGCATGGCCACCTTCCTTTCGCTCGACGCCTTTTTGTTCTTTGTCGCCTTCGAAGTGACCCTGGTGCCGGGTTATTTCGTCATCTTGGGGGGCAGCGGGCCTCGACGTGGTTATGCAGCCACGAAGTTCTTCCTCTATACCTTCGCCGGGTCAGCCTTCCTCTTCGTCGGCATCTTGGCTACCTACTTGCTCGTGTCCGCGAAGATGCCTCCTGGCAGCACGGGCTCGTTCGACATCATCACCCTGGCCCGAGGTGCCATGCGGCTGCCCCTGGCCGACCAAGAACTGCTGCTCTTGGCTTTCGGGGTAGCTTTTGCCGTCAAGATGCCGCTGGTCCCGTTCCACACTTGGATGCCAGACGCCTACACCCAGGCTCCGACCGGGGGCTCGATGGTGCTCTCGGGGATCCTCTTCAAGCTCGGCGCCTACGGAATATTGCGCTGGGGTATTTTCCTTTTCCCCCGTGCTGCGGTCAACTTGGCCCCGATAGCTCTCAGCTTGGCTGTCGCTGGGATCATATGGGGCTCGGTGGTAGCTGCGGTGCAGCGTGACCTTAAGCGCCTGGTTGCTTATGGGACTGTTGCCGGCGTGGGCTTCATAGTCGTGGGCCTCTTCGGGTTTACCGTGGAGGGCATCACAGGCGGGGTGGTCGAGATGGTGAACCACGGCCTGTCCACAGGCGGCCTTTTCTTGCTGGTCGGCATGGTCTGGGAAAGACGCCGTACCCACGAGCTAAAGGAGCTGGGCGGGCTCCAGACAGTCGCACCCGTTTTAGGCTGGGTTTTCATGGCGGTTATGCTCTCCGCGATAGGCCTGCCCGGGCTCAATGGTTTTGTCGGGGAGCTGCTCGTGCTATTGGGCACCTTCATAACCCATCGCTGGTGGGCAGTCGTCGCCACGAGCGGGGTCCTGCTAAGTGCCGTTTACCTATTGTGGGCTTACCAAAGAGTGTTCCATGGGCCAGCCAGGGCAGTGAACGCTGGCATCCGGGACATGACTTGGGCGGAGCGGACGGCGATCGCCCCGTTGTTGGCCGGGATCATCTTTATCGGCGTCTACCCACAGCCCCTGCTCTCGCGGGTCCAGCCGGCGGTGGAGCACCTGATAGCCCACGTCGAGTACGCCGACCCGAGCCTGAAGATCCCAGCCGGCGGCGTGGGGCACGGCACCTTTGCCGTGCCCGCCGACCAGGTAGTAGACGTACCGGCGGTCACCACCGCTAGTGCTGCCTCTAGCACCAGGGGTCGGTCGTGGTAACCGGCCTGTGGGCAGCCGGCTCGGGCTGCACGATAAGCAACCAGATCACTTCGGAGGCGAAGGTCTCAGGGCTGTGCACCGCGAAGGGGTCTTTGTCCATCCCTGTTGAGTACCGTTCCATAGCCCCAGTCATGATCTTGGGCGTGGCGGCCTTGGTCGTCCTCGTGCTTGCTGCCACTCTCCCCAAACGGCGCTACCCGGGCCTGTGGGCCGCTCTCGCGACGTTGGCCGGTACGGGTGTCGCGATAGACGGGGTGGTGCAGTGGGTAAACCTCAACAACACTGCCAACACCGCTCTCACGGTTGGTGGCCAGGTGCTCTACGACCATTTCAGCGCCTTCTTCGCGATCCTCATTGGCTGTGCCACTGCCTTGGGGGCGCTCGTAGCAGACGGTTACCTAACGCGAGAAGCTCTGGACGGGCCCGAGCCCTACGTGCTCATGCTGCTGAGCTCGGCGGGCGGGGTGCTAATGGCGGAGGCCGCTGGTCTCATAACGCTTTTCCTGGGCCTTGAGGTGCTTTCTATTTCGCTTTACACCTTGACCGCCTACCATCACCGCCGGGCCGCGTCTGGAGAGGCAGGGCTAAAGTACTTCATCCTCGGGTCGTTCTCCTCGGCCGTTTTCATCTACGGCGTCGCCCTCACCTACGGCGCCACGGGTTCGACTCAGTACTTCGAGATATTCCACTTCCTCACCGGTACGGCCGTCGTGCATGACGGGATCCTGCTAGCGGGCATGGCCCTGCTCATCGCTGGGCTCGGCTTCAAGGTCGCTGCGGTGCCGTTTCACTTCTGGACGCCGGACGTCTACCAAGGTGCGCCGGCCCCATTTGTCGGCTACATGGCCGCGGTTGCCAAAGCAGCTGGGTTTGCGGGCCTCCTGCGGGTGCTCATGCTGGCGCTGCCCACCGAAGTCTCCGTTTGGAGACCCGCCATTTGGGTGCTGGCGACAGCTTCTGTCCTGGTGGGCTCGGTGCTGGCGCTCGTCCAGTCCGACCTGAAGAGGATGCTCGCGTACTCGACTATCAGCCAGGCTGGTTACGTGCTGATCGCCCTCCAGGCCGGTACTCAGCAAGGGTGGTCAGCGGCCGCGTTTTACCTTTTTACGTACACGTTCATGGTCGTCGGCACCTTTGCGGTCATAAGCGTCGTGCAGGGCAGAGGTGAGGCCCGCAACGACCTTGGCTCCATCAGGGGCCTGGCCATGCGGAGCCCCTGGCTGGCAGGGAGCATGCTGGTGCTCCTGCTGGCTCAAGCTGGCGTACCTCTTACCAGCGGTTTTCTTGGTAAATGGGTCGTCATCTCGGCTGTTATAGGCAAGGGCCAGTACGAGCTGGCGCTGATCGGCATGTTGGGCGCGGCGGTCGCGGCCTTCATCTACCTGCGCATCGCTCTTTTGATGTACATGCCGCCCACCGAGGTAGCTGCCGGCGAGGAAGTACAAGCTGTCCCAGGCGCGTCCGGCCAAGGGCAAATGGCTGCTGGAGGCGACGCCCTGTCCGTCCAACCGGCTGGCGGGACGGCAGTGGGCGACCTTTTGGCAATGGCAACCGCTGGGCTTGCTGCGGCTGGCACGGTCGTCACCCTCCGAGCGCCGTCGGCGGCCCGCTTGCGCGTGCCTCGGGCGACTGCAGCTGTCTTGGCCGTCTGCGTAGCCTTCACGATATTCGCCGGCGTTTCCACCCCGGTCCTGTCGCTTGCGCATTCCATCGGTTTGACCTGGGCCCCATAGGCCTAGAGCGCTGGCCCTTCGGGCGAGCTGGCGGCTCGAGCCTGTTGGCGCGTTGAGGGCACCAAGAACCGCCCGATCACGGGTAGCTCCCAGAACGACTCGGCCCGGGCCACCGCCAAGGCCGCTGGCAGCGCGTGCTCAGGTGAATCGTAAACTGCGTAGCGGGGTTGCCACTTTGGGTCGTACTTGGCGTTGAAACGCCACAGCGACTCGATCTGCATTGACCCGCTCATCCTTCGAAGCAACCAAGCTTGCACGCGCTTGGGCAAGCCCTCTCCCGCTTCTCCCGCCAACACCGCGCGCATCGTAGCGAAGTTGAGGCCTAAGGCCTCGTAACCGCGTTCTTTTAGGTACCTGATCGTCTCCACTACGGCGAAATCGATGAGGCCGTTTGGGTGCCTCCCGTCATCGCGGCGCATCAAGTCGAGGGAGTACCCGACGATGGCAGGTGCCGGCACGTACTGGCAAAAGGCGACTGCCCGGCCGCTGCCCGGTGCCCGTACCACAGCCAGGAGCAGCCCCTCGTCTTTCGGGTCGAAGATCCGGCCAAGCGTCATGGAAAAACCCCGTTCTGCACCTCCCCGTCGGCTTTTGGTCATCACGTCGCCCAGCTCGCTGGCAAGCTCGGGGCCCGCTTGGGCGGGGTCGTGGAAGGAGATGGTGTAGCCGTAGCGGGCCACGCGGTTGACCGCTTGACGAAGCCCCTTGAACCTACCCCCGTCCAGGTTGAAACGGCCTATTTCGACTACTGCTTCATCTCCTACGTAAAGGTCGCGCATGCCGGTGGCGCGGTAGATAGGCAGCCACTCCTCTGCCGCTCCTAGCACAGCTAAAGCCCAGCCATTTGCGTCCGCAAACTCGTGAAAAGCTCTCCACGCCATCTCGCGTTCGGACGTCGGTCCCACCGGGTCGGGGGAAACCAGGCAGGTCCCGCTGTAAATGGCGTAGGCCACCACCGTGCTGCCCGAGAAGAAGAACTGCTTGTCTGAGCGCAGAGCGAAGTAGTCCAACGTGCCCGCCCCGTAGCGGCGCACTATTTCACGGGCGCGTTCCAGCTCGCGCCCAGCGTGGGGCGAGCGGTTCACTACTGGGCGGAAGACGGCCGAAATGGCGACCAGCACGATCGCGGCTGTCACGGCGAACATGGCAGGGCTGAAAAAGTCGTTTAGAGGATCAGGGAGAGGCACGTGACGCACCCCACCCATGCGCTCGACCGTGGCCAAGAAAGCCTGTCCCCAGGTGATCCTGCCCGGCTTGTGGTGCAAAGTTGCGCTGTACCAGGAGCTAGCTTCTAAGGCCAGGCTGCCAGCCAGCACCGATAGGCCAAAAATGCCTGCCAGCGTGCCGATGGCACGCCATAGTGGGCGCAACGGCGGTAAGTCGCTCGAAGCCTTGAAGGATGCCCGGTTGAGCCAGAGGTAGCCGGCTGTGGCGAACGCGACGGCCGCGGCGGCTGGGCTTGCCGCTCGCACCAGGTCCAGCGCTCCTGTTGCCACGAGCGTGGCCTGGCAAACGACGTAGGCGCGGTGCTGGCCCCTTCGGATACCCCGGGCCAGCACGAGCAGGCCCACCCCGGCCAGTGCGGCCAGTACGCCGGCCGCCTGGGGTACGACCAGGGGTACGAACTGGCGCAGTGCCCTCAGGCGGTGGGCCAAGGGTGCCGAAAGCGCCACCACCAGAGACAAAAAGCCAGCGAGGCCCACCACCATGGCAGCTGCCCGCCGAGCCCGCCGGTGCGTCGCGCTGGGGGCGGGGAGAGGTGGCCACTGCTCGCCTCTCGGGAAGCTCGCCAATAGCAGGGGTTGCGGCCCGCCCAGCTCACGCGAGCGCGGTTCGCACGAGCGCTTTGGCGGGCCAGCCAGTAGGCGTTCGGCGAGGGTGGCCCCGGCAACTGCTTGCTCTTTGTGCATCAAACGAGCATGTAGCTCGTTGCCACCGTCGATCTCGACCCAACCAAGGTGCCTCTTAGCGAGGAAGGGCGAGGGCAGCCCGAGACCGCCCAGGCGGGGGGCCGTTTCGCTTACAACTTCTGAACAGCAGCCTGGGTTTGCATAGAAGCCAAGCTGGCTGGGGCTGCCAGGCGCGGGGAGATGTTGGGCAGACAGCTCTGGACGTCCGGTGCAACCACTTACCAGGCCGGCCCAGCCGAGGTCCACCAGGTCGCGCGATCGTGCGCGGCCAGCCTCGTTCAAGTCTTTGGGCTCGCAAGGGCGCCACGAGAAAGCCGACCAAACTTGCCTCACGAAGGTCAGGCCGATCGTCAGCAGGACGACCAGCTCAAGGACAGCGACCGCCGCCACGCTCGCCCTGATCGCACCAGCCACGTCTTTGGTAGCCCGGAACGGCGCCACCGGCAAACGCAGGGCCAGGACGACGGCCAAGAACGGTAGCACAAGCAGCCAGAGCCGCCTCCCGAGCTGTCGGTAGACCAGCCGGGACACGACGAACCGAGGAAGTGCGGCTGGGTCGTCGAGATCGTCTATGCCCGCTAACCAGCTGCTCGTACTGCCTTGCCAGAGCCCTGGCACGACACCGGCCAGGCGCTGGGCCACACGCGGCATGAAGTACTGCACCGGAGCACCTGTCGGGGGTTCTGCCGGTTCGACCCTGACACGGCTCGTGCCCGCAGTGGTCCGCATCTCTGCGGCTACCGCTCCGGCGACCTCGACGCCTGCCAGCTGTTCCAACAGGGCAACTGACGAGGGCGAGCCCTTGAGCCAGGCATCACGGCTCCCCGGGAGCACCACGGCTTTCCTTCCCGGGACGCAGCTGAAAGCCCGCAGCGCCGTTACTAGCAGCGGGTGGGCGTCCAGGGACGCGGCTAAGCACTGCGGCCCACCTTGCGCCGGCCTGCGGCGGTCTGGGCCACCAAAGTCGAAGAGGTCCCCGGCGATGACCACGGCCCCGGGGCCGTCCCACGCACCGATCGCGCGGGACACCTCCTCTACCGCTTGTGCCGTGGCCTCAGTGGCGGCAACACCCAACCTGAGACCCGAGAACACCACCAGGCGCGCTCCTACCGGGAGGTCTAGTAGGAGCTCTTCTTCCACCGGTCTATTGTTGCCTCATGAGCGCGATGGCGGCTTCCCTTTTTGGCGGTTTGCCCGAGCCCCTGACCGCGGGCCCATGATTGCAGGGCCTGTGGCCGGAGAGCCCATGGGCGCAGGGCTCGCTGGCCAGCATAGAGCTGAGCAGCGGCCTGGCGCCTTATGGATATGGCGTGGCGATGAACCTGGCCCCGGACCGGCCGTAGCGTTCGACCTCGACGGAGTGCTCTCAGACGGGTCTGCCAGGCGTCATTACCTGAGCGGTAGCAACCCTGATTGGGACGCGTTCTTGGCAGGCGTGGGAGACGACCCTTTGATCGAGGAAACTGCTTGCCTTTTGTCCCTGCTGGACCGGTCTCTTGCCGTGGTGCTGCTCACGGGTAGGCCAGCAAGAGTTGGCAGGGTGACGCTGGAGTGGCTGTCTGGGCACCAATTGCGTTGGGACCTGATGGTCATGCGCCTTGACGGGGACTATAGGCCAGCCGCCGTGTTCAAGGAGCAAGCAGTTAGAGCGCTACGGGCCAGCGGCCTCGACATCAAGTTGTACTTCGAGGACGACAGGCGCACGGTCGAGCTGCTCCGCACAGAGGGGCTTCCGACCATGTACGTCCACTCCGGCTACTACGACTGAACCCCGCCCACGACTGGCCGACATGACCACGTCGGCGAGCGCAAGCTTGGCTTTTTGGGCTAGGAGGAGCTCAGGTGCTCCGCCGACCCGTTGGCCACCTCGAGCGCTGGCCCCTTGGCTACATGGCTTCTGGCCGGCTCCGTGCGCTGCAAGGCACAGTTGGCGCGCTTCGAACGGCCGCACCCTGCTTAGCTTGCGTTCAGGATAAGGCGGTACGATTGGCTAAGAGAGGTATGCACATGAACCGCAACAACATCAAAACCGTTATCCTGCTCGCTGGGCTCGGCGGGCTGTGCATCGGGATCGGGGCCATCTTCGGCCAGAGCGGCCTGATCATAGGGCTGCTGATCGGCCTTGTCTTCGTAGGGGGATCCTACTGGTTCTCCGACAAGATCGCGATCAGGGCTGCGCGTGCCTTCCCTGTTTCAGAGGCGCAGATGCCCCA
Source organism: Acidimicrobiales bacterium (assembly GCA_049966695.1). Taxonomy (GTDB): domain Bacteria; phylum Actinomycetota; class Acidimicrobiia; order Acidimicrobiales; family Palsa-688; genus JAKAWM01. The sequence continues at coordinate 16,018 of JBMFUG010000035.1, forward strand.
GTACTACGAGATCATGCGCGACCTCACAACGCGTGCCGGCATGCCCATGCCCAGGCTTTACGTGTCCCCGGCTGCCCAGCCTAACGCTTTCGCTACAGGTCGCAACCCGCGCCACGCGGCCGTGGCTGTAACTCAGGGCATCTTGGAGATTTGCACCTGGAACGAGCTGAGGGGCGTCCTGGCCCATGAGCTCAGCCACGTGCGCAACCGAGACATCTTGATCTCGTCTGTGGCGGCCTCCATCGCTATGGGCATCACCTTTCTTGCCCGGATGGCCGCTTGGAGCGGGCTCTTCTTCGGCGGGCTGGGAGGAGGTAACCGCCGCAACCCGGAGGACAATATTCTGGGCTTGCTGGCGACCATCATCTTGGCGCCGTTGGCGGCCATGCTGCTCCAGCTGGCGCTTTCCAGGAGCCGTGAGTACGAGGCGGACCGCGCCGGCGCAAGGTTGATAGGCGACGGCGAGCCCCTGGCATCAGCCCTGGCCAAGCTAGACAGGGCAGCGCGCCACATCCCAATGCCCGGGGTGCCAAAAGAGGTAGCCGGTCTCTTCATTGTCAACCCGTTGGCTGGCCGGCGGGTGAGGATGGCGAACTTGTTCAGTGACCACCCGCCCACTGAGAAGCGCATCGCCCGGCTGCGCTCTGGGGACTGGGCTCGCCGGTTCTGAGGCTGTGCTTGCCCGGTAATAGGTGCGGCTTGATCTTCTGAATGCTGGAACTGGCGGGACGAACGTCACGGGCTTGACAGCACCTCGACGAGGTCCCGGCCAAAGCGAGCGGTCCCCGTTGCCTTATAGGGCAACGATGTTGGCCGTAGGGCCAAGTCGTCGCAAGTCGTCCTGTTTGCAGGTCACGGTCGTTCCGCCCAAGGCTCGTGCCAGTAGGACGACCGATGTGCCTACGATGTCGGCTGTCCCAGTGGCGCCGCACAGTTGCCCAATGGCGCGGGCGTTGTCAGCGTCCAGGGGGTCGACCGTCACGCTGTCAGCCCGGGTGGTACGCGCAAGGCGGACCTGTCGCGCAGGGTTGCGCCAGACTTGCGATAGGGGCCAGCAGGCATGTGCACCTGATCAGTTAGTCCCAATAAGGTTTGCACGTAGCGGTCGGCGCGTCCTATGGCGATGAAAGCCCCCGTGTCCAGGATTACAGGCCGAGGACGCTTCGAGCCCACGCCATCTCCTCATCTGTCGCCGGGCCGAGCTCCTCACGGGTGCCGGCGAGGACTTCGGCTAGGCGCTCGCGCTTGGCGCGCTCAGCCATGGCGCTCGCAACCCGCTCGTTCACTGAGGGCAAGCGACCGGAGCCGACCGCTGCTTGCGCAGCCTGGACGACGCCTTCCTCTACCGTTACAGCAACCCGTCGACGCATACTGTCAGTACATCGCCGTCGCGATTTGTGTGGAGCCCTGGGTCGAGGCTGCAGTGGCCCTGGCTACCTCAATCTCGGAAGTTGTCGAACTGGAGCGGGATACCGAAGTCGGCCTCTTTCAGTAGTGCGATGGTCGCTTGCAGGTCATCGCGTTTTTTGGCTTGGACCCGCACTTGGTCGCCCTGCGAGGACGAGCTGACGGCTTTCGGCGCGTGCTCCTTGATGTACTTGTTGATGGCTCTGGCTTGGTCGGCGTTGATGCCGGACTTGAGCACGACTGTTTGGCGCACTGTCCCCTTTGCCGCCTCCTCGACCTTGCCGTACTCCAGCGCCTTCAGCGGGACCTTGCGCCTCACGAGCTTTTCCTCAAGCACCAGCACTACGGCCTTCAGCCTGTCCTCTGTGACAGAGTGCAGGTGCACCTCGTGGCCGGCCAGCTCGATGGTCGATCCCGTCCCCTTGAAGTCAAAACGGGTGCTCAGCTCCCGTTGTGCCTGGTCAACGGCATTGCGGACTTCCTGCATGTCCACTTGGGAGACAACGTCAAACGTGGGCATGCCCAATACGCTACTCTTACTATTCCTGAGGGTCGGTGCCCGAGCGGACAAAGGGAGCAGACTGTAAATCTGCCGGCTGACGCCTACGGAGGTTCGAATCCTTCCCGGCCCACCACATCGCCGTATTCGAACTTCGGCGAAGAAAAGAGCAGGTCGAAGGGCTCCTTGTAGGTGGCTTCAACGACGTGACCGGCGCGCACGTGGACCTCGTCGAGCACGGCGGCGTTGAGCAGCCGCCGGGTTCGGTCACCGGCACGTCGGTAGGCGGTGGCACAACGCGTCGAGAACCGGACGGCGAGGTCCATCACCTCCTGCCAGTCGTCGAGGCTCCCGTCGAGTACGCCTTGGCGTGACTCGACGGCGCGCAGCTCGGCACCGATCCGCTCCTGCTCGCGCCGGAGCATGGTGACGTCGATTGCGGTGGCGTAGTAGGCCTCCATCAGCTTGTAGCGCTCAGCGTCGAGGCGCTCGTGCTGGGTGGCGAGCAGCTCGCGCTCAGCCGTCGTGTCCTCATGACGAGTGGCCACCTCGGCGGCGATCGCCTGACGCAATCCCTCGGCCCAGTCGTCGGGCACCTCGATGCGGCCGTAGAGATCCTCGACCTCGGCTTCGAGCTGGTCGGCGGCGATGTAGCGCTCCCGGCAGCCGGTGCCGTTCCTTCTGTCCTTCTGGCCCAAGCAGTAGAAGTAGGTGTAGGTGCCCTTCGAGAACTGGAGGGAAAGGCGCCGCCCGCACACCCCGCACACGAGGAGGCCCTTCAGGTAGTGGTGGTGCCGGCGCTCGCGCGTGCCGCGCATAGCACGGGCGGCGAGCAGCTCCTGGACCTTGTTGAAGGTGGCCCGGTCGACGAGCGGTTCGTGGCTTGCCTCGTATTCGACGCCGTCCCACTCGACGATGCCGACATAGGCACGATGGGCAAGCAGGTGCGCCATGCCCGAGACGGTCACCGCCTTGGCCGGGTAGTGGCCGTCGCGGCCCCGGTTGCGAAGGCCTCGGTGCGCCATCTCCTCGGCCAGGCGCTCGATGGTCCACTCGCCCGTCGCGTACAGCTCGAAGGCGATCCTCACGAGCGGGGCGCGCTCGGGGTCGACGACGATGTGGGCCACCTGGCGCCCGCCGATCGGCTCGCGGATGTTGAGGTAGCCGAGGGGCGCCTTGTGGGGGTAGCCGCCGAGCTTCGCCTTCTGGCCCATGCCCTTTCGGACCTCCGCCGCGAGGTTGGCCGAGTAGAACTCAGCCATGAGGGCGTGGATGCCCTCCACGAGACGCCCGGAGGCGGTCTCATCTAGGTTCTCGGTCACCGAGACGAGCGCCACGCCGCGACGGCGAAGCAGCGCCCGGATGGCGATGTGGTCCTCCATGTTCCGGGCCAGGCGGTCGACCTTGTGGACGACGACGGCCTCCACGTCGCCGTCCTCTTGGACCCGGGCCAGCATCGCCTGGAGCCGCGGCCGGTCGGCCGAACGGGCCGACTCGCCCTTGTCCACGTACTCGTCGACCAGCTCCCAACCCTCGTCGCGGATGCGCCGCACGCACGCCTCGCGCTGCGCAGCGATGGAGAACCCCTCTTCGGTGAGGTCCTTTTCGGCCTGCTCCTTGGTCGACACCCGCAGGTAGATCACGCAACGCACCGGGAACCTCCTTTGCCAAGCGGTCCATGAGACCTCCGTTCACCGGGGAGAGCAAGGCCTTCGGCACGCACCTCGAGGGCGAGGGCGACGAGCGCCCGGGCGTAGGGCCCGAATGCTTCTGCGGCCGGCGCCGGACGTGCGGTCCCGCCATCCGTGAGGTCGTGGTCGGAGCTCGAAGCGGGGAGTCCCGCGCGCGGGGCTTGCGTCCTGCGTCGTGGTGGTGCACCTCGCGGATAGTGATGGACCCCGGGCCCGGGTTCTCCCGCTTGGGGGACCTCGACCCGCGCCCGCTCCCGAGCGCCTCGCGGACGGTGGGGGACGCTGCCCGAGTGGTCCCCCGCCCGTGGGGGGCTGGCGATCCGGCCGTCATCGGGACCTCGCGGATGGCGGGGGACCACCACGGCGCCCGACCCGACGCCTTCGTCCTCGGCCTTGCCCCGCTGTTCGCGGCGCCGCGCTCCGGTTCCCTGTCCCCGCAACCCGCTCATCGGCGGTCCCAGAGCCGCGTTCGGTGGGCGGCGATCCGATCGAGCGATTCGGCCAGAGGCGGCGGCAGCACCGGCGCCTCGACCAGGCGAACGAGCGCCCCGCCGCAGCAGCGGCATGCCAGGGCGTGGTAGCGGCGGCCAGGTGGGTCCTCGTCATTGCAGGGTACGGCGCACGTTGGGCACACGAGGAGATGCTCGGCGTCGTAGGTGGCTTTGAGGTCCGCCCGCTCCGTCCGCAGGCGACGGTGGAGCGGGAGGTCCCGGAGCGCCCGGGTCACCGACGCCGAACGGCGCCGCTCGTGCTCCGCCATCGCCTCGTCCACGACGACCCGCCCGTCGATCGGCGAGGCTGGCCGGAGGTCCCGGTCATCGGCGAGCGCGCCGGCGGCGAGGGCGGCAGCCGGCTGGCACAGCCGCGGGTCGCCGCAGCGGACCGCCTCGGTGCCCGAGAGCAGCACGTCGGCCTGGGCCGTCCAGCACTCCCGGTAGAGGGCGCGCCAGGCCGAGAGCACAGGCGCCGGCGCAGGGAGGCCGGTCCCGGCCTTCGCCTGTGCCCACCAGCTGGCGGTCTGCTCCACGAGATCGAGGTGCTCCAGGCCCCAGCGTTCCCGAGGGTTGGGGAAGTTGAGCGGCCCGGCGAAGAGGTAGCGGATCACCGCCGCGGCCTCCTTGTCGCCGATGGCATCGGCGAGCGCCGGGGCGTCGCGCTGGAGGTCGTGGACCAGCTGGCGGGGGCGGTGCTCGTCGTGGCGGCGCTGTGCCTCCTCGACTCGTGCCACCACTCGTCGGTACTGGCGCACCTCCGGCGCGAGCAGCTGTGACAGCGTGATCGGTGCGTCCCCCACGGCTTGGCGCCACACGGGCGCGAAGACGGCCTCCTCGGGCGAAGCGACGGCCGCACAGGCCGCCACCAGCTCGTCGTAGTCGGCCGGGTTCTCGCTCGAGTAGGGGGACGGGCGGGGGCGGTCCTTCTCGACGCCGGCCAGGAACCGGTTCACCCGGGCCTCCGACGTCGTGACGAGGAGCAGCGCCGGACAGCACGGGTGACGGTCCCACCAGACGGTGTCCTTGCAGTAGCTGCGGTGCCGGGCGACCTTTGCCCGCAGGCGTGCCTGGTCCATCGTGGCGAAGTCGACCTCCACGAACGCTCCGGCCACGCCGTCTTGGCCGTCGACGTCGAGGTGAACCTCGGCGTAGGCGTCGGGGCGGATGCGCCCGGTGCCCCGATAGCCCGACCAGTCCTCCCATGCGTCCTCGTCCCGGCGCCACTCGCTGAGGGTGAGCCCGACCGAGGGGCCGGCGTCGAAGAGGGCGACGTAGATGCCGGCGATCGCAGCGGTGTGGCGCAGGAACAGCGGGTTGGGCGTGCCCTTGCCCGGGGCGGGCGAGGTGCCCTCGACGAGGCGGGCGCCGGCACGGGTCAGCCACCAGTAGAACGGCGCCGACCCCGACGCCGCATACGGACGGGTCCGGTCCACGAGCGAGCGCTCCCGCAGCCGGGTGAGGCGGTAGTCGACGGTGCGTTCCGGACGACGCACGAGGGCGATGAGCTGCGGCGTGGTCAGCACCCGATGGACCTGGAGCAGCCCGAGGATGTCGTGGTCGATGGCGCAGAGCCGATCGATCCTCGTCGCTACGCTCCGGCCCCCGTTCATCGCCGCCCGCCGAGTAGGCGGAGAAGCTTGACTGCCAACCTTCCCCTACAGTCGGGGTCCTTCGAGACCGCCAGACTTGTGCCCTGACCGGCGTCTTCACTCACGCGAGGCTCGCGGATCGGAGGCAGAGCGATCCGCGAGGTCCAGCGCCTCCGACCAACTCGGGACCTCCTCCGTCCAGCAGGCCTCTCCCGGCGATCGGGTCCCCCGCTGTGGTGGACTCGACAGCGTCGCGCGGCGCCGTGCTGATGGCATTGGGGGACGTGGCGATGGTGTCGCATAGACCTCCTTGGACGAGGGCCTTCATAGAAGAACAGGGGGAAGAGGGCCGAAACTGGACAAACTCGGTCGAAGAATCGCCTGACCAGCCGTTCCGTACGGCGGCGCGGACGAGCGTGGGCAGGGCAGCCGCCCGGTGGGGCGGGCGCGGCGGAGCGCAACCGGCCGACCGGTGGCATCAGGACGTTGAGGTTCGTCATGGGCGTGCCCACGACCGGACAGGCGTGCCAGGGAGCGGAGATGAGACCTCGATCCGCCCGCGAAGTCAAGGGCTTTCGAAAAATTTCTCGGACAGCGAGGACGTGCTGGTCAGAAGCCCTTTCGGCGACGCTGGCCCCAGCCCCGCTCCGCCTTCGCCGGGTCTTGGCGGCGCTTCCTGTTGGGTGATCGGTGATCGGTGCTTGCCGCAATCCGGCACCCGGGGCTCCTACCGCCTACTATGCGGGAGTGCCCTTCGAGCCTGAGGAAGCTGCCTACCTGGGCGAGCTTGAGGTTGAGCTTCGACGGGTCGAGGAGTGGCCCGTGGACTCACCCCTTGGCTTCGTCATACACCTGGCCCCCCGCACGCGCGGAAAGCTCGGAGAGCACTTGGTGGCGAAGATCGCTACCAAGCTGGGTGTTGTCAACGCTCCCTCGGGGAGCGCCGACTACGACTTGGCCATCACCCGGCCATCCGGGCTGACCAAGGTTGAGGTGAAGTTCTCCACCGAAGATCCTCCGAGGTTCCAGCAGGTACGTGATCCCCGGAGGCAGGGAGCGATGAAGTACGACGCCGTGGTCTGCCTGTCGGGCCGACCGGAAGGGCTCGTCTACTGGGTAATCGACGCACCGCACGTGGCAGCGCTCATCGACTCGGGAGCCATTACCATTCAGCACCAGGACAGCAACACCCACTGGTTCTATCCTTCAAGAACTGCCGTCGACCCGTTCTCGGGCTATCGACGAGACTTTGGTCAACTGAAGGAGTGGCTGAGGTCGTAGCCGCGGGTGAGTGGTCTCAGAAAAGCGCAGCTGGGACATCTTCCGGGCACGTGAGATGTTCGCCTTGGACATCGAGGTACGTCATCCCGCTGGTCCCCAGGCGCCGCTGCATAACCGCCAGCGCCTCCGGATTGTTGTCTATAAGGACCGTTCGTCGACCGAGCTGTCGAGCCACAGCACCCGTCGTTCCGCTACCCGCAAAGAAGTCCAGGACCCAGCCGCCCGGCGAAGAGGAGGCCTGCACGACGCGACGAAGTATCCCTTCGGGCTTCTGATTTGGATATCCCGTCTTCTCTTTGCCGTTGGTAGGCACGATGGTGTGCCACCACACGTCCGTGGGCACCTTGCCACGCTCTGCCTTCTCCGGAGTAACGAGACCGGGCGCCATGTACGGGATCCTCTCCACGGCGTCTTGGTCGAAGTAGTAGCGGTCTGGATCGCGAACGTAGACGAGGATCGTGTCGTGCTTGGCAGGCCAGCGGTTCTTCGGTCGGCCGCCGTAGTCGTAGGCCCAGATGACTTCGTTCAGAAAGCTGTCCCGACCGAAGATCTCGTCGAGAAGGATCTTGCAGTAGTGAGCTTCGCGGTAGTCGATGTGGAAGTAGAGGGTCCCATCGTCAGTTAGCAGGCGGCGAGCTTCTTCGAGTCGTGGACCGATGAAGCCGAGGTAGTCATCGAATTCGTCTCCGTAAGACTTACGGCCGGTCTCGACGGTCACGTAGCTTCGACCGCCAAAGCCGATGCGGTCCCCGTTCTCAGATCGGCGGGTTTGGAGCGTCAGGCGTTGCTGGACCTTCCCGGTGTTGAACGGAGGGTCGATGTAGATGAGCTGGAACGACTGGTCTGGCAACTTGGGTAGCACGTCAGCGTTGTCGCCGAGTACCACGTAGTCACCGCTTCGTCCGGTGAGGTCGAGCATCGCAGTCCTCCGGGTTAGTCCTGATTGAGGACGATAGTGCGGGGGTGTGTCCAGGTCGAGGACCGCCGCTCCGTGCCAGCTCGACCGGCCTGACCGGGTGGTGGGCCGCCGATCGGGGCCTCCCGTGCTTGTTCCGCCCTCTGCTCAGGCGACGCCGAGAGTTCGGTCCATGCGGAGGAGAATGTCGGCGCAGTTCGAATACGAGTGACTACGGCCCACGCAGAGGTCTTCCCGGCCCTCCGGCTGGTCCTCGCCGGCGTACAAAAGTCCTCACAATGGGAAAAGGCCTTGTCACATAAGGGGAATTTCAGCCCCCTAAAACTCGGCCAAAGATAAGGGGGACCGGCTAGCGCAGTAGCCTAGGGGAGGCAAAACCCTAGGCATTACAAGGAGATTTAGGCCGCTGGCCACAACCGGGCCACCCGAGAAGGGCCGGCGAGGGGCCGTGACGCTGAGCGGCTGGGCGGCCACTTGGGGTGGGCCGCCCCTTCCCGGCCAGGGGGCCGCCCTCTGGCCTGGCCCCTCCGTTGCGCCCCGAGGGGCTCGCCCCGGGCAGCGATGGCGCCCTCTACACGCCCCCTAGGAGGCCCGCTGAGGCCCCGGGACGGGTAGAGATACCCTCCAAAGCTCCTAGGGCCTTGTGGAGGGCCTTTTCGTGGCATCTCAGGCCCCCTGGTGAGGGCTCGCCCCCCGGAGGGCCAGCGCCTCGCCGGCAGCTCGCCAGGGCCTCCCCCTGTTGCGGATCACGTCAACTTGTACAGAGCCGATCACTGAATTTGTACAGGTCTGAGAC
>JBMFUG010000036.1:0-24310 GCA_049966695.1 Acidimicrobiales bacterium
CCAGCGTGCCCACTAGGACCGCCTCGATGACGTCGTCGCCAACCGTGCGGGCCGCGCCCGGGCGCGGCGCGTCGGTCAGCCCCTCCAGCCGGTCAGCAGCGAAGCGGTGCCGCCACTTGGAGACCGTGACCGGGTTGACCCTCAGCTCGGAAGCGACCTCCCGGTCCGTCCGTCCTTCTGAGGATGCGAGCACGATCCGGGACCGCAGTGCCAGCGCCTGGGCCGAAGAGTGCCGACGGGACCAGCGCTGGAGCGTCTCACGCTCGGCGTCGGACAGGGTGATCTGCACGGTGGGACGGCCACGTTGTGCCATGTCAAGCTCCTTCTGTCAGGGGTTCTACCTGGCAGAACGCGCCCGGGCAAGGGTTAATTCCCGCTCAGAGGATTTTTTTCACTGAACAATCTGACAGGACACTAGGCGGGCCCTGTCCTTACTTATTGCTTATTCAAGCGAGCCCTGCTTGTCGTGTGACATGATCGTGCAGGGTAACAATGACATCCACAACGCTGACAACAGGGCCGCTCGCACCCGGCGAGAGAGTAAGCCTAGAGCTGCCGGGACCGGCGACGTGCGTCGCCGTGGTAGCAAGCGTCGACGGGCGTGCTGTAGAGCTAGCCCTTTTGGACGAGGTCCCGACCGGCGAGCTTCGACAAGGCTCCGTGGTCGATTTGTTCTTGGCGCGTCCCGAGGGCGTCTACCACTGGGTTTGCACTCTAAGTTCTGGGCCACAGGCAGGCCGGGCCGAGGTGCACCTTGCCCAGTCCCCCATGTTCATACAAAGGCGCACCGTGTCACGTGTGGGCGCAGGTTTGCTGGCGCGGGTGCGCAAGGAGCACGCGGCGCGCAATGGGCGCTCGTACGAGGCCCGCGTCGAAGACGTGTCCCGGGGCGGGCTCAAGTTGGAAAGTGCCTGCCACCTGCAAACGGGCGACACAGTCCAAGTGACAATGGACATCTCTGGCAGCACCGTCGTCATTGCGGGCAGAGTTGTCATGGCCTACCCGAGCCCTGACCAGAGCGACCTCCACCGCGCTCATGTGAGCTTTCTCGACGACCAAGCCGAGGCCAGGGACAAGATCACTCACTTTGTTACCAGCCAGCTTCACGACAGCAATTTTGAGCTGTGAAGTGGCCCTGAAGCCACCAGCCTTGCAAGCAGCTCCACAAACCCTGAGGTCGGCAAACCGGTACGGTTTTTTCGACCATAGGCGATCCTCCGCTAGCCAACCGGCCGCCTTGCAGAAAGGGCCATATGGCGCTTCACCAGGCCAAGCAAGGAGGCAACGACGTCGGTAGCCTCGATCGGCGGGCCATTGCAGGCGGGGGTGAAGGTCGGCCTTCAACTCGGCCAAGGGGCGGCACGGCCTGCCCTCGTGACTTCCTGCCGGGAAAGGTCGGTGGCCCTGGAGCTGCTCGAGGAGCTCCCAGCCGGGGCAGTGGAAGAAGGGACCGTCTTGGACCTTCTGATGCCCAGGTCTGTCGGCATGTACAAGTGGCTGTGCATTGTTGTCTCCTACCAAGGCACCAAGGTGCTGGGGGTGCAAGTCCTAGACGGCCCGATGTTCATCCAGCGCCGTTTGGACCCGAGGGTAGGGGCCAACCTGCCAGCCGAGGTGCGTCGCGTTAGCTCGTCTCACCGCGGCTTGCCTTACCAAGCTTTTGTGGCCGACCTCTCTCACGGCGGGCTAAAGCTCGAAAAAGCTCGTCCGGTGCGCACAGGGGACACCGTTGAGGTGACAATGGAGCTTAACGGGGTGAAGGTCGCTTTGCTCGGCCGAGTGGTAATGGCCTACCCGAGCCCGGGCCTCGCCGAGCCGGGCAGCACCGATGCCCATGTCGCCTTTCATGAGGGCCAGCGCCGAGCGGTCGAGGAAGTCGACCGCTTTGTCGCCGAGCAGCTGGCCTGCCAGTGGGAAACATAAACCTTGTCGCCCGGGCGCTGCTGGCTCGCTGAGCCGAGCCGTCCTTGTCGGAGGCGCGTCCCGCCCTAAGCCGAACCGTCCTTGTCGGAGGCGCCCACTGTCCCAGGGGGCTTCAGGGGCGGTTGCCGGTACCCGGTCGGTAGGTTGCTTCAGCAAGAGCAGACTTGGCGATGCCGGTCAACGAGGCGCTTGGCCCATGACCTAGGTACCACCTGAGCTCGGCCGCAGCGGCGCCACGCTGGTCAAGGTAGCCCAAGAGGACAAGGCCACGGTACAGGTGGGGGAGGTCGTAGCTAGGGTCAGCGGTCTCCGCCTCAGTGAGCAAGGTCATCCCTTTGCCCACAAAACCCGCCCGCACGTACAGCCAGCCCTCCGACGTCAGGGCCACCGGTTGACCTGGGTCTCCAGCTAGCACCTGGTCGTACAGCTTGAGGGCCCCCACGGGGTCCTTTTGAGCAATATTGGCTGCCTGCTGGAGCTTGTCATCTATTTTGCCGCTCATGCCAGCGCTCACCGTCTGGCTCAACAGCCCTGGGCTGGACGAGCGGTCGAGAAGCCACAGGGCACCAGCCAGTGCTATGAGGGCGACGCCGGCAGACAAGCTCGCACGCTGCACCGCTCGGCTCGAGAGCACCGCTCCCAGATCCCTGTGCAGCCATCTCCACCGCACAGCCTGGGGTGCTGGCTGCGCCAATGGCGCTCTTCTTCGGGGCGGCCGTGCTCTAGCATTTCCCCCTCCGGGCAACGCGCGCCGCTTCGTCGTGGAGGCTTCCCCTGAAGGTCCCGCCGCACTGGGCCGTCGCCATCGTCTAAAGCCCAGCACGACAATGGCACCCCCTGCCAGCAAAGCCACGGCTGGCGCCACCCAAACCACCATGCCGAGGCCAGACGCAGGCGGCTTCTCCAGTATTGACGGGCCGTAGTCGGCAACCAGGTAGGAACGGATCTGTGACGGGCTGCGACCCTGTGCCAACCAGTGCAGCACTTGCTTGCGCAGCTGTACGGCCTCGGGAGCGTCGGATGCCGCAGCTGATTCTCCCGCACAGACCGGGCAGCGGTACTGGCCAGCCACCGCTAGCGTGCGCTGGTAAAGGTTAGGTGGTGGGCTACGGCCGATTGCCCCCACGGCAAGCGCCGACCCCGCCAGCACCAAGACGGCGCCCCAGGGCGCCCAGCGCCACCGTCTCCGGCGCCGTGGCCACCGCGTCCGGAACGCCAGCATTGCTGGCCGCTTAGGCACCGCCCAGGCCTCGGGCCGTTGCCTGGCTGATCCACCCGTCAAGCTCCGACGCCGTGACCTTTCCCTGGACGTAGGCGTAAACAGTCCCGTCGGGCGCCACAAGGAACGACGAAGGCAGACCGCTCAGCCCATAAGACACTGAAGCTCCTGGGTCATCGACCGCAGGCCAGTCGGCGTGGTGAGAGACGAGAAAGGCGTGCAGCTGGGAAATGTTGGCCGGGTCGTAGGCGACGGTGAGCACGGTCGCCCGCGAGCGCGCCGAGTGCTGCCGGGCGAACTCCACCAGTTGAGGCATCTCCTGCTGGCATGGGACGCACCACGTGGCCATGAAGTTGACCACGACCCATTTGCCGCGCAGCTCAGCCAGTGAGTAATGGCCCCCGTCCAGGCCGGTACCGGAGATGGGTGGCGCCTGCCTCCCTACCAGCAGGCTGCGAGCCACAACCTCTGAAGCAGGCCGAGATGAGGCGATTACGCCGATCAGCGCGGCCGAGAGAGCACCAGCGGCCAAAGCGCTCCACAGCGCGCTCCGGCGCCGACGACGTGCAAACTGCGCAACAGGCCCAGCGCTCTCCGTGAGGGCACCTTCTGCCAAGCCCTCCTGTCCCGCTAACACCAAGCCCTCCTCTCCCAACAAGCTCCCCTTTGTCCTCACGGCAGCGCTCCCGGCCCCACGCCCGCACCGACTGGGACCTCGGCACCGGCCAAGCTTGCTCCGGCGCCCCCACCAGACCGGTTGCTAGCGCCGCGGCCTGCTCTCGTCATGTCAAGGTCCTCCAAAGAGCGCTTGGGCCACAACGACAGCACCGCCCCTAGAGCCATGATGAGCCCACCGGCCCATAGCCACATGACCAGTGGCTCCACGATCACCCCCACGCTCACGGGCGCTTTGGCAGTACCGGGGACAGTGGCCAGCGTGAGGTAGATGTCCTGGGCGGGGGTAGAGCGCACCGCTGGGCTCCCAACTGCCTGGTCCGAGAGCGCGAACTCTTGCACCGCTGGGTAATACGGGTGGCCGTCGACGTCGATAGTCGCCACCAACGACAACCTGCCTGGTGAGCTGACAGACCGCACCCCCCGCAGCACCAGGCTGTGGCCCTCAAAGACGGCGGGCTTGCCTGGTGACAACGTCAGTTGGGCCTGGTGCTCATAGGCATGGCTGGCAGCAAAAGCGACGGCCATGGTCACCACTCCCAGGTGCACGATCATCCCTCCGCCGGAACGGCCAGCCAGGCCCTTCAGACCACCACTGCGCACGCGTCCCGCGAGCTGGCGCAGGGCTGAGGCACCGGCGAAAGCCGCCAAGGCGAACACCACAAGAGGCCACAGCCCCCGCAGGCCCGCCGCTACGCACGCAACGAGCACGCTCGTCGCCCCGGTCGCTGGCCACAGCAGGCGGCGGCGCAGCAGCTCGCCCGAAGCCCTCTGCCAAGGGAGCACTGGGGCCACAGCCATAAGGAAAAGCAAGCAAAGGACAATGGGCATAGTCATCGTGTCGAAGAAGGGGCCTCCGACTGTCACCGACGAGCCGTTCACGGCTTGCACGAGCAGCGGGAAGACCGTTCCGAGCAGCACGACAAAAGCGAAGGCGCCGAACAACAAGTTGTTAGCCAAAAAAGCGCCCTCACGCGACAACGGGGACGTCACGCTCCCGGGCACGTGCAACTGGTCACCGCGCCATGCGAGGAGCGAGATGCTCGCAGCCACTACGAGCCCGACGAAGCCGAGCAGGGCCGGGCCAACCCCTCCGTCGACGCTGAAGGAGTGCACAGACACCAGGACCCCGGAACGGGTAAAGAAGGTCCCAAGCACCGTCAGGCTGAAGGTGGCTAACAGCAGTGAAGAGTTCCAAACGCGCAACATGGCTCGGCGCTGTTGCACCATCGCCGAATGAAGGAACGCAGTCGACGTCAACCAGGGCAAAAGGGCTGAGTTCTCAACAGGGTCCCAAGACCAGTACCCTCCCCAGCCCAGCACCTGGTAGCTCCACCACATGCCCAGTACGAGCCCTGCCGTTAGGCAGGCCCACGCGAAGACCACCCATCGACGAGCCTCAGAGAGCCACGCCTCGTCCGCTCTGCCAGTAACGAGGGTGGCGACCGCTAAGCAGAACGGCACGGTGAAGCCGACCAACCCCATGTACAAAAGCGGGGGGTGGAAAGCCACGAGGATCCTGTCTTGCAAAAGCGGGTTCGGCCCGGGCCCCTGGGTAGGCACCGCGCCGTTGACGCGGGCAAATGGGTTGGACACGGCCAGCATCAATGCAAAGAAAAATCCCGCTACGACGTAGCCCGTGAGCTTGGCCCACGCCACCACCGGGTCAGCCGCCCGGTGGCGGTAACGCAGGTGCACCGCAACGAGGTAACCGGCCAGAACGAGCGCCCATAGCAGGACAGACCCGGCAAGGTCAGACCACATGGCCGTGACACGGTAGAGCAGGGGCGTGAAAGTCGAGTCGTTGTTGTCCACATAGCGAAGGGTGAAATCATGGGTTATGAGCGCCCTCTGCATAGCGAAGGTGGCCACGACCGCCCCCGCCAGAACTAGCCAAACATAGCCCTGGCCCGCACGTACGAGCGTTGCCCGTCGCCAAACGATGCCGGCTAAAAGCGTGGCCGCCCCGACGATGGCCCCCATGAGCCCGAGCACGAGGCCGCTCTCGCCCAGCGCTATGTCCACTAGCCGCCAAGCCTCTTCGTGCCGACGACCGTTACTGGGGCACGACCTGGCGAGCGCGCCTCCACGTAAGAGGAGCCGTGCTGCACCATGATCTGGCTACTGTCGAACACGTCCCCGGACCAGTGCCCTACTAGCACGACCGGCATGCCCGTACGAAAAAGCTGCGTCGGCAGGCCCGTGCTCACGACTGGGACAGTGACCGTGCTATCGGTTATGGAGAAATAAAGAACCTTTCCCTTCTGGTGCGCACCAGGTGCCACAGTCCCCTGGATCCGGAAGTTCCGCTCGCCCAGCTCGGCCCGTTTGGCCACTGCCTGCTTCGCCGTCAGGTAGTAGTTCATAGCGTTGGTGAGGCCCTGGGCCAGCAGGTAACCAAGGGCTGCCAGCAGTACCGCCCCCGCGAGCAGCCGCTGACGACGAGAACCAAGGGCACGCCGGCGCGAAGGTGCGGCCCTAAGCTCGGTACCGTTCAGTGCCACTTATCGTTTTCCTGTGAAGATATGAATTCCCGTGAAGATATGAACTTTCGCAAGCCCCTCTCCCGCCGCACGGTACGAGCGACGTAAGCCACCAATACTGCAGCGCAGGAAAGCCATGCCGCAGCCACATAGCTCATCAAGCCACCGTCCCCGCTCGTGGCTCTGCCGAGCATGGCCCTGCCGTGCCCGCAAGCCCCAGCGCTAAGTCGGCCAGCTCGAGCTCTCCCGGCTGCGGCGGCATCACGGCCGCAGCCTCGCTGGCCAACTGAAGGGCCACGCCCTGGCTCATCTCCCCTGGGCCTCCGGCCTCCGAGCGCCTGGCAGCCAACGCCATTTGGAGGCCCTCTTGTTCGTAGCGCTCCTCAAGCACTTCAAGTCGGTAGCGGTGCACGGCCATCCAACAAAAGGCCAGCCCGAAGGCCAGGAACGAGACGAGCATCGTCGCCAGCTGCCAACCGTGCACGCTCGGGCCGGGCTTGAAGAGCGTGGTGCCTTGGTGGAGGCTGGCCCACCAGGATGTCGCGTAGTGGTCGACCACAACCGTAAGAGCCATCAAAAGAGCCACCACTGAGGAGGCGAACGAGCGGGATCGGGCGTTGTCAATGGAACGGCGCAGGGCCAGGTAGCCGAGCGACAACGCGAACAGGACCGCCGTCAGGGTCAGCCGGGGGTCCCAGGTCCACCAGACACCCCACGTTGCCCTACCCCAGATGGAGCCAGTGACCAGTGTGGCCAAGCAAAAAACTGAACCGAGCTCCGCGCCAGCCACCGCCAAACGGTCCCAGCGCGGGCTACGCGTGCGCGGCCACAGCCAAGCCAGGCTCCCGAGCGCGCACAGGCCGAAGCCGGCGTAGCACATGGTGGCCACCGCAGGGTGCACGTACAGGATCCGCACAAGCTGCCCTTGCACGACATCGGGCGGGCTCACCCACAGCCCCCACCAGGCAGTAAGGGCCAAAGCTGCTGCTGCAGACCACCCGAGCACCTTCGTCGCATAGCGCCCACCCATGGTTGATGTACCTGACTGGGTTTGTTCGCTATTCCTCACGTCTCCTCCATCAAAGTACCGAAGCTGAGGACTCCGCCAGCCAGGTACACGACCGTGAAGCAAGCGAGGAGCCCGAACCATTGCCAACCACCCCCTGGGCCGGCGCTGGACAGCCCCAAAGCTGAGCGCCACGCCTGCGTAGCGGCCAGCACTACCGGCGCTAGCACTGGGGCCAGCAACAGTGGCAAGAGCGTCTCACGCACGCGCAGCCCGACCGAAAGGGCACCGTAGGCCACCCCGGCGCCAGCCACGCCAACCGTAGAAGTCACTGCGCTTGCAACGAGAAGCCCAGCTCCGCTCAGTTGGCTGTGGAACAGCACGACCACGCCACCAGCCAAAAAGGCCTCCACGACAAGAAGCTGCATGGCGATCGCTGCAACTTTGCCGAGGAAAATGCCGGCCGGCTCCAGGCCGGACATGCGCAAGCCGTCGGAGGCGCCGTCAGCCGTCTCGATCGCGAAGCTCCGCTGCACCGCCGGCAGCACAGCAAACACGACCCCTAGCCAGAAAAGGCCAGAAGCTGCCTGTACCAACAGGGGACGGTCCTGGTCGAAAGCGAACCCGAAGAGCAGGAGCACCATCAGCGCGTACGGGGCTACCTGGCTGACAGACACCCGCGAGCTGCGCTCAACTCGCAGGTCTTTGCCGGCAATGAGCAGAGCGTCACGCCACATGAGAACCTGCCTCAGCCAGTGGTGCCGGCGGCTGGCCCCTCAGCTCGGCTGGTGGCCTTGGCGCCTCCGGCAGCTCGGTTCCGGTCGGTGGGAGCACGCCTCCTAGCACGACCCCACCCGCCACTACCACCGTGCGCTGGGCTAACGCTTCGGTGGTGGCTGCTTCGTGGGAGGCGAGCAGCACTGTTGCCCCCTGTGCCGCCATGTCTCTCAGGAGGTTGCCCAACAATTGCCTGTGGACGGCGTCCAGCCCGGCGTGGGGCTCGTCAAGCAACCACAGCGCGGGCCGGCGAGCCAGCAGGGCCGCCAGTGCCACGCGTCGGCGTTGCCCAGCTGAAAGCCTCGACACAGGCGCAGTGGCCAGCCTGCCTGCCAGGCCCAAGCGCTCCAGCGCGGCCTCGGCAGCAAAGTTGGGCGCGCCGACAGCCCGAGCAGCAAAGCGGACGTTGTCCAGTGCCGAGAGATCCTCGTAAAGCCCGTTACGGTGGCCCAGCAGGCCTACCTGGCGCCTCAGAGCACGCGCATCGCTCAGGGGGTCCATGCCAAGCACGCACGCCTCCCCCGACGACAACGGCAAAAGCCCGGCGATGGCACGCAAAAGGCTCGTCTTGCCCGCACCGTTCGCCCCGCACAGGGCCACCACCTCGCCCCCTCTCACGTCAAGGTCGACACCGGCCAGGAGGGGGTACCGGCCAGCGAAAGCTACGGCTTGGCGCAGGCGGACGGCGAGAGTCATAGGACTGCCTATGACATTAGCCGAGGACTGACGACACGTTAATAGAAAGTCACCCTAACATCCCCGCTGTGAACGCCAACGGCAGGCCCCGACGTTGCTATGGCCACCGGCAGGCCCCGACGTTGCTACAACAGACGGCCGGCCGTCGCCGCTTCTAAAGTGAGCGGTTGAGCGCAGCCAGTACCGCTCGTGCCGCAGCGTCAGCTGGCGCAGGGCCAGAGGCAACGCCGCGGCGCAGTTCACCCGTGGCAGTGTCGCGAAGCACCGCGACCAACCCTGCACCCCAGTCCGAAGGCAGCGCGTGCAGGCCGACCACCTCGAAGGGAGCGTGGGCGCCCAAAACACGCAGCCCATCGATGACGGCCTTGCCTACTGAAGCGGTGTCACCAGCAGTTGCGTGGCGAACACAATGACGGCTACCCCGCGACAGCTGCACCTCCACCGTCGGCCCCCCGTCTTCGGAAAGCGCGAGGGTCAACTTCACCCTGGCCCCACGGGTTGGCAAAGCCCGGTGGCGGGGTTGCTCCAAGACACGGAAATCGGCCGGCCCGTCGAGATGGTGAGCAGCGCAACGGGCGGCTTCCTCCCGTAACCTGCCGAGGTCGGCCCCCTGGCCAGCTAGTATCTCGATGAAGGTGGTGCCGTCCCGGTCGGCCAGGGCGACGAACGATACGCCGGGAAGCTGCCGCAGTTCAAGCTCGAGGGCGTCGTAGTTGCTCATCGTTCAACCTGCCGCCTTGGCTGCGTACAAGCGCTGGTCGGCCAAGTCCATAAGCGAGCTCAGGTCGGCAGTGTCTGAGGGGAAACAGGCAACCCCGACCGAAAAACCGACGTTGGTCTCAGGGACAGCCCGTTCGAGCGCCCGTTCCAGGCGGCCAAGCAGTGGGGAAAGAGAGCCCACGTTCTCGACACCGACCACGAGCAGGGCAAACTCGTCACCACCTAGACGCGCTGCCACGTCACCGCTGCGGAGAGCAGCGCGCAGCTCAGAGCCGACTGCGCGCAACGCAGCGTCGCCGGCCGCGTGACCGTAGCGGTCGTTCACGACCTTGAAGTTGTCTAGGTCGAGCAGCACTAAGGCGAACGGCCAGCCATAACGACGGGCACGAGCGACCGCCTGGTCCAGCTGTAGCTCGTAGCTCCTCCGGTTGAGCAACCCCGTCAAAGCATCGTGGCTAGCGTCGTGCACCAGCATGTCCAGGCGCAGTGCCAGCTCGGCAAGGTTGGCCAGCGCGGCGGCCGCTACTGGCCCTACTACCGCCGGTTCGGCGTAAAGGCCGGTTTGCCCGGCAGCCGCAGGAAGAAGGTACGGCGGTATTTCCTCGGTGCTAGGAGCGAGGGGCGCCCTCCCAAGCCGGAACATTTGAGGGCTTTGTGGCCCTCGTACGACCACGGCCAAGTCCTTCAAGTTGTAGCGAGAAGCGACTATGTCAAGGGCCTGGTAGATGAACTCGATCCCGCTAGCGGCCCGAGCCAGCAAGCCGGACAGCTCGCCTATGCCCCCGTCCAGGTCGCCAGCATCGCGTGCCTGGCCCACCGGGCTCGCCGGGTACGACGTAGCCTGCCCGCCTGTGGCTTCGTCGGCGGGTGGCGGCTGGGCTTGCGCCGTTGGCATGCTCATGTAGCTCACGACCTTCAAACCCTCTCCCCGGCAAAAGACGGGTAGACGTGGGAAGTACTAAATAGCCTCTGACAGGGCACGATAACCAGTCATAGCTGGCGTGGCCAGCCAAAAGGACAAAAGTGAGACGCGTAGTGGTGGTGTCGTTCCGTTTGGGTGGTGCTGATGGCGTATCTGCGGAAGCAGCCAAGTGGGCAGCAGCCTTTGAGCACCTGGGCTGTTCGGTATTTAAGGTGGCCGGCGAGGGCTCGGCCGACTACATCGACCCTGGGCTGGCACCCGGGAGCCACGTGACAGGAAAGCCAGCCCCGGCGCCTGGCACCCGGCGCCTGCGCTCCGTCTTGGCTGACGCCGACCTGGTCGTCGTGGAGAACCTGTGCTCCCTGCCCCTCAACCCAAGGGCCTCAGACGCGCTCTGCGACATCCTCGTCGGGCGCCCAGCCATCCTTCGCCATCACGACCTGCCCTGGCAAAGGCCGCAGTTCGTCGACGCGCCCCCTCCGCCAGACGACCCCGCCTGGTGCCACGTCACGATCAACGACCGCTCGCGCGACGAACTGGCACAGCGCGGTATAAAAGCCGTCACCGTCCGCAACGCGTTCAACCCGCACCCTTTAGCGGGCGACCGCCAGGCGACGCGCAGCGCGCTCGGGGTCGATAACAATGAGCTGCTGGTCGTGCAACCCACCCGGGCAATAGCTCGCAAAGGGGTACCCGCCGCCGTAGCTCTCGCCGAAGAGCTGGGTGCTTTTTACTGGCTCGTAGGCCCCGCCGAAGAGGGTTACGGGCCAGTGGTCGAGTCCGTCCTGCGAAAAACGCGCACAAGGCACCACTGGGGCCTGGTCGAGCCGCTGATGACCACCGGTGGAGGTATCGAGCACGCGTACGCTGCGGCGGACCTCGTGGCCTTCCCGTCCACATGGGAGGGCTTCGGCAACCCCCCCGTCGAGGCTTCACTTCACCTCCGCCCAGTTGCCGTCGGCCCTTACCCCGTAAGCGCCGAGCTACGCGCCCTAGGCTTTCGTTGGTTGGACGCCTACAACCCGCCAGAAGTAGCACGCTGGCTGTCCAAGCCCGACCACGCATTATTGGAGCACAACGCCTCCGTGGCCCGGAGGCACCTCAACCTGGACGACCTACCAGGTCGCCTGGCCGAGCTCATGGAAAAAGTTGGCCTGTGACGCTTCGCGGGCCCGCCTCATGGGCATGCCGGAGCGCTGGGCCCCTTCCATGGAGCTCACGCCAGGGCTTCGATCAGCTGCTCGGCAGCGCTGACCTCCAAACCAGTGCCTTCCTCCAACGCAAAGTGGGTGACCACGCCGTCGTCAAGGACAGCAGCGTAACGCTTGTTACGAACGCTCAAGCCGGCACCTGCCAAGTCGATCTCGACGCCCATCGCCCTGGCCAGCTCGGCGTTGCCGTCTGCAAGCAGGGTGACCTTGTCACCGACGCCCTGGTAACGTCCCCAGGCGGCCATCACGAACGGGTCGTTAACTGACACACAGAAAATTCGGTCTACGCCTCGGGCCAAGAAGTCAGCAGAACGGGCCACATAACCGGGAAGGTGGCGGTCCGAGCAAGTCGGGCTGAAGGCTGCAGGGACACCGAAAAGGACGACTCGCCCCTTGCCCAGCACATCAGCGCTGCTCACAGTCTCAGTGCCGTGCTTGGCGATCATCTGCAACTTTACGTCTGGGATGCGGTCACCCACTTTGATGGTCATATGGTCATTGCTCCTTCGGTCTGTCTTCTTGTAGGGGTCTCATAGAGCCCGCTGCTGGCACAAAAGAGGTCTCAGCACCACTTTCGTCCCACCTAACCTGCACTATAGGACCTCTTACCGCAGTAACAGTGCCAGTACGCGCCGGTGCGCCGACTCTCTCGGACTCGACCTCCACACGAGCGCCTACGCTGACCATGGTGGTACCTCCTTTTTCGAAAGTCCCTTCTAAAAGATACCGTTTTGGGCGGTTGTACGACCCGTCGACCGCCCCGCCGCAAGGCGAGGTCGACCACCTGTTCGTTCAGGGCGCCGCCCTTTCTGTCCACCAGGTGCTGAGCGGCAAGCTCGCGTCAGCGGTCGGTTACTGCCAGGCAGAAGACGAATGGGCCTTGCTGCTAGAGGGCGCGGCACTGCTCGAAGTTGCCGGCGAGGCACGAGAGATGGGGCCAGGAGACTGGGTATGGCTGCCAGCCGGCACCCCCCACCGGCTGGTGAGCACCAGGCCCGGGACGAGCTGGGTGACGGTGCACGCTCAGGCTGGCTGAAAGTGCGCGCTTGCGCTACTCAGACTTGCGGAACTCCACGGCGGCGATGACGACGAAGGCAAAGGCCATGACAGCCACGACCCCCAGTTCGAGGCCAAGCGGCACGTGCCAGCCGTCCCAGGTGACCCCGGGCACCAGGCGAGCATCGAGCGCCGGGGGCACCTTGCTCAACCGCTCGAAGACAGCTCTGCGGACCGGGTCGACGGCGTAGGTCAGCGGGTCGATGCGGGTCAGTACCCGTAGCCACGTGGGCAGGCCAGACAGCGGGTACATTGCCCCGGACAGGAAGAACAGCGGCATGACGAGCATCTGCGTAACAGCCATGAACGACTGGAACTGACGTATCCGTGCTGCCACAACCATCCCGAAAGAGACCACCGTCAACGCGAGAAGTAGCAGCTCAGCGAGCACTATGAACATGAGCGCCGGGTCGTAAGGCACGCCCGCCAGCCCAGAGATAGAGATCATGAGCACACCCTGCACAGAAGAGACAAGCGCGCCGCCCAGGCACTTGCCGACGACGATCGAAACACGGCTGACCGGGGCCACCAGCATCTCTCGCAGGAACCCGAACTCGCGGTCCCATACGATCGAGCCAGCCGAGAAAAGCGCCGTGAAAAGGACCGACATGGCCGCCGCACCGGGGTAGAGGAATGTCCTCAGACTTAGGTGCGGGCCCATGTTGACGAGAGAACCTAGCCCCGCGCCCAGCACGAACAGGAACAGGACCGGCTGGAGCACGCCGACGACAACTCGCAAGGGGTCGCTCGCGAAACGGATCGCCTCCCGCTCGAGCACGACCAAGACCGCTCTCGCTTCGTGCAGCGCGCCAGACCGGCGCGCCACCGGCCGCCCCTTGGTGCCAGTCGCCAGGCGCGCCACCTCTACGGTGCTCGCCCGGTCTACCGTTACCTCAGCGCTCACCGCCGCCTCCCAGCCACTCGGCGCATCCAGTCGCTCGGGCCGCTCGCTTCGGCGTCTCGGATCGTCGTACCGGTGTAAGAAAGAAACACATCGTCTAGGGAAGGCCTGGACACTCCCACGGAGCGCACAGGGATCTTCATAGTGGCGAACTCGGCAAAGAGCTTAGGCACGAACTCACCGCCTCCCGCTACCGAGAAGGTGACGTTGCCCTCGTGAAGACCGGCGTCGACACCAAAGCGGTCCCTCAGCACAGCGATAGCAGACTGGGGGTCATCGGTCTGGATCTGGACCCGGTCCTTGCCGACGCTGGCTTTTAGCTCTTCGGGCGTCCCCATGGCGACGATCCGGCCCTTGTCGATAATCCCTATGCGGTCACAGAACTCCGCCTCGTCCATGTAGTGCGTTGTCATGAAGATCGTCGTGCCCTCGGTTTCTTTCAGCCCTGTTATGTAATGCCATATCACCCTGCGGGTCTGGGGGTCGAGCCCGATGGTCGGCTCGTCTAAAAAGAGCACGACCGGCGCGTGCAACAGCCCACGGGCTATTTCAAGGCGTCTTTTCATGCCTCCAGAAAAGCTGCGTACTTCCGCTTTTCTTTTGTCCCCCAGGCCGACCAGCTCGAGCACGTCGCCAAGGCGCTTGCGCACCACCGACCTAGGCACACCGTAAAGCTCCGCATGGAAACGCAGGTTCTGCTCGGCGGTTAGGTAATTGTCAAGGGTCGGGTCTTGGAAGACGAGGCCGATCGAACGCCGGACGTCTCCTCTGTTGCGGACGACATCAAAGCCTGCCACCCTCGCCGCTCCAGACGTGGGGTTGACCAGCGTGCACAGCATCCCAATTGTCGTGCTCTTGCCGGCACCGTTAGGCCCAAGGAACCCGAAGGTTTCACCCGGGGCCACCTCGAAATCGACCCCCTTTACAGCCTTAACATCTCCGTAGTCCTTGGCCAGGGAACGCACCTCCACAGCTGGTTGCACCTTCACCAGTTTACTTGGGCGCCCCAGGGCGTTTTCGCCCGGGCCCTCGGCCGAGGGCGTTGCCACTTCCCACGAGACAGCCCCTTAGTGCCGCCGCTCGAGAGGCCAAAGCGGCTGCCGCAAGTTGTGGGCGTCTTAGGCGTATGCTGCGTGCTTAGAGGCATGAGGGCTGCAAGCCTGGCACCTATAGCCCCACGGGCCCCTCCCGTACCCAATGGGGCGGTACTGAAAGAGACGACGGTGCAGATAGCCCCAGTTGTGACCACAACCAAAACCAGCGCCGAGCATCCCCGGCCTGGCCCACGCGTGGATCCCCCGCCGGGCGTGGCCCTAGGCGAACGGCCGGCGGCAACGCAAGCCGAGCTCCGTGCCTGGCCGGCCCATGCTCAAGGGCCGAGACCACCCGGGCCCCCGGGGCACGTAGAGGCGGAGCCGCGCGGCCGCTTCCCCACCGGCCAGCTTCTCGGCAAACGTTGGGGCAAACCGGCAATGGAGGAGCGATGAACAACCCGTACAACAGGCCGCACGAACATTACGGTTTCGACTTCTACCTGGCAGCGCTCAACCGGCGTGCCCCTAGCGCCGCTTCAGCGCTCCAACGTCGAGCGAACGGCACTGCTGCCCCTGACCTCCACGACGTGGCCATCGCCCGTCGTATCTTCGCCGCCGTGGTCCTGGCCGGCTTGGGCCTGGTTGTGGCGGCCGTAGCGCTCGTCGCAGTTTTCGCCAGTGGTGCTTTGCCCTGGACGGTGGGAGCGCTGCTCGGGCTGGCAACGATCGGGCTGATAGGTCTCGGGGCCCATGCTGGCGGCCACGGCTGGTTCGTGCCTCTGCCAGTACTGGTCCTTGCGGGGGCGTGGGCTCTCACTGCCGCTGCCGGCCACTGGGCGGCACCGGCAGCTTGGGCCCTCGCTTGCTTGACATTTTTGGGGGCCCTTGGAGGCGCTGTCTTGGTCGTGCCAGCCATTGCCTACCGCCACAGCTCCGGCCCAGGTCTCGGGACGGGGACCGGGCTGCTAGTAGGAGCCACCGGCGTGGCCCTTAGCCCATTGGCACCGAGCGGCGTGGTCAGGGTAAAAAACGAGACTTGGAGCGCAGAGTCACTGAGCGGCCCGCTGCCTGAAGGAGCTCCGGTGCACGTCGTAAAGGTCGAAGGCCTAAGGCTCTTGGTCTGGTCAGAGGCCGGCACTATCCCCGGGACCGATGTCCTGGGCGCACCTACTTACAAAAAGGAGGAGCGGTGACAACCGCAATAGTGGTCATAGTCGCCGTCGTGATCATCGCTTTGGTGGTCCTGGCTGCTGCTTCCATAAGGATCGTACGCGAGTACCAGCGAGTCGTGCTTTTCCGCCTGGGCCGCGCTGTGGGCACCCGCGGGCCAGGCCTCGTCATCATCAACCCGATCACTGACCGCACGACCTTGGTCGACCTACGCGAGCAGTACCTGGAGATCCCGCACCAGACAGCCATCACCCAGGACAACGCAGCCATAGCAATAGAGTTCATCATCTTTTACAAGGTCCTAGACCCCCTCACGTCCGTGCTGTCGGTACGGGACTTCAAAGGGGCAGCCATCAACATCGCATCGACGACCTTGCGCTCCGTGGTGGGCGACATGGACCTCGACGACGTGCTCTCCAAGCGTGAAGAAATGAACAGCGCCCTGCGTATCAGGCTGGACGAGGTCACCGAGCGCTGGGGCGTGAAGGTGGCAAACGTAGAAGTACGCGAGATCAAGCCGCCGCCTGCCGTCCTGGACGCCATGACCCGCCAGATGTCGGCGGAGCGTACCAGGCGTGCTCAAGTGACTGAGGCCGAGGGTGAAAAGGCGGCATCGGTGACGGTTGCCGAAGGCCAAAAGCAATCGGCCATCCTGGCCGCCGAGGGCGACCGCCGAGCTGCCGAGCTGCGAGCCGAGGGCTACGCAGCCGCGCTCAGGACGATCCTGGCAGTAGCCAAGGACGCCGACGCCAACACGATGACGCTCCAGTACCTGGACACCCTCAAGCAGATCGGTGCTTCCCCCTCGACCAAGTTCGTGGTGCCGGCCGAGCTGACCGGTCTCCTCTCGGGCCTGGTCAACCACAACGGCGCCACCGTGACAGCAGCGGCTGACAAGTAGCCTGCCCCAGCTCCCGGCCCGCCCGGGGGCACAACTGGCAGCCAGCGGGCGCCAGCCAACCCGTCCCAGGCGTACCGCCCCGGGGCAACAGGCAGGTGCATAGGCCCTTGTCGTGCCCGCGCTAAGTGGACTGGCGCCGGACCTTAGTACCGTGCGGGGTGTCTTCGACGAAATAGCCCATCGAAGCGAGCTTGGCGCGGATGGAGTCGGCCTCCGCCCAGTCTCGTCGACGACGAGCAGCGTCGCGCTGGGCGACCAGGTCGGCCACCTCTTTCCCCGCTGCCTCTTCACCGCCCCGAAGTGCGAGGCCCAAGGCGTTCTCGCAGCACTCACGCACTGCCGCTGCCAGCGCCGGTGCGCGCCCCGGGTGCGCCCTGGCGTCGTGCACGGCCCCAAAGATCGCCGCCAGCGCCCCTGGGGTGTCAAAGTCGTCTTCCATCCGCTGGCGAAAGCGAGCCAAGGTAGCCGGGTCAGGCGCGCTAACGGGCAAGTCACGGGTCTCCCTGGCAAAAGCGTCTAGCCCTTGGAGCGCCCCCTTGGCGTGGTCCAGGGCCTCAGGGCTCACTTTCATCGGGGAGCGGTAGCGGGCGCCCAAGACGAGCATCCGTAGCACTCGGCCCTCGTAGGTGCCGAGCAGTTCGGGAAGGGAAGTGATGTTGCCGACCGACTTGCTCATTTTCTCGCCTCGCTCGTCCACGACCATGCCGTTGTGCGCCCAGTGGCGGGCAAAGCGCCGCCCCACGGCCAATGCCTGGGCCCGTTCGTTCTCGTGGTGAGGAAAGGCGAGGTCTAGCCCCCCAAGGTGCAGGTCAAAGCCCTCACCGAGCAGGTCGAGCGACATGACCACGCACTCGGTGTGCCAACCTGGCCGGCCCTTGCCCCAGGGCGACGGCCACCAGGGTTCACCCGGCTTGGCCAGCTTCCAGAGCACGAAATCGAGGGGGTTCTGCTTGGCGGCCTGCTGAGACGCCTCAACCCGTGCGCCAGCACGCAGCGTGGCCAGGTCTTGGTGAGCCAACAAACCGTAGCCCGGCACAGACGATGTGGAGAAGTACACCCCGTCACCGCCTTCGTAGGCGTGCCCCGTCGCCAGAAGTTGGCTGACCAGGCTCACCATCTGGTCCACGTACGCGGTGGCGTGCGGGCTTGCGTCGGGGCGCAGCACGCCAAGCTTGTCGGTCACCTCCCACCAGAGCGCTTCGTAGCGCGCGGCGACCTCTTCGGGAGCGCAACCCTCCTCGCCAGCACGAGCGATGATCTTGTCCTCGATATCGGTGACGTTGGACACGAAGTACACGTCCGTACCCGTCCATTTCAGGTAACGGCGTAGGACGTCCCAGGTGACGGTGACCCGCCCGTGGCCCAGGTGAGGCACCCCGGACACGGTAGGGCCGCAGAGGTAGATCCCTAAGCGACCGGGGTCACGTGGCTCGAGCGGAGAGACTTGGCCAGACGCGGTGTCGAACAATGCGAGCACACGAAGTACCGTAGCTTGAACATGCTAACCACTCCGCCTACTGCTCCCCGCGGTGCTCCTGAAAGGCCGGCGCTCGAGGGCCTCGAAGACGCCTGGGCCAAACGCTGGGCCGACGCGGGCACGTACCACTTCGACAGCTCTGCTCCAAGGTCACGGGTTTTCTCGATCGACACCCCACCGCCCACGGTCAGCGGGTCGCTGCACATCGGCCACGTTTTCTCCTACACGCACACCGATTGCATTGCACGCTACAAGCGCATGCGCGGCTACTCGGTTTGGTACCCGATGGGCTGGGACGACAACGGGCTCCCCACAGAACGACGGGTGCAGAACTACTACGGAGTGCGCTGCGACCCATCTGTGCCCTATGACCCTGATTTCACGCCGCCTGCAGAAGGAGGCCTGGCTAAGGGCCAGCAGCCTGTTGCCGTGAGCCGCCCCAACTTCGTCGAGCTGTGCGGTCGGCTGACCGCAGAAGACGAGCGGGCTTTCGAGGACATCTGGCGCTACCTGGGCCTGTCGGTCGATTGGCGCTACCTGTACACGACGATAGGGGTGCGCAGCCGGAGGACCTCGCAGCGAGCCTTCCTGCGCTTGCTGGCCAGGGGCGAGGCTTACACGGCAGAAGCCCCAACCCTATGGGACATTGATTACCGCACCGCTGTCGCCCAAGCAGAGCTGGTGGACCGTGAAAGACCGGGTGCCTACCATGCTTTGGCCTTCCACTTGGCCTCGGGCGGCGACCTGGTTGTCGACACCACGCGGCCCGAGCTGCTCCCCGCCTGCGTGGCCGTGGTCGTGCACCCCTCCGACTCGCGCTATTCGGCGCTCGTTGGCTCCAATGTGACCACCCCGCTGTTCGGGGCCACGGTCCCGGTCGTGGCACACCCGCTCGCTCAACCGGACAAGGGCACGGGCGCTGCGATGGTCTGCACCTTCGGGGACCTGACTGACGTCACCTGGTGGCGCGAGCTTGGCCTCCCGGTGCGCGCCATCATCGGCCGTGACGGGCGCCTGGTCGAGCAAGCCCCCGAGGGCCTGCTGCCAAGCGGTGCGGCGCTTTACGCCTCAGAGCTGGCAGGCAAAACGGTCCCCGCCGCGCAAAAGCGGGTGGTCGAGCTGCTAATGGCCTCTGGCGAGATGCTAGGCCAAGCGCGCCCCATCACGCACCCGGTCAAGTTTTACGAGAAAGGCGACCGTCCGCTCGAGATCGTGACCAGCCGCCAGTGGTGGGTGCGGACGCTCGCTCACAAGCAAGCGCTGGTCGAGCTCGGGCGCCAGCTGCACTGGCACCCGCCCTTCATGCGGGCCCGCTACGAAGACTGGGTCCAAGGCCTGACCAGCGACTGGCTGATCAGCCGTCAGCGCTTCTTCGGCGTCCCCTTCCCGGTGTGGTACAAACTGGACGACCAAGGTAGGGCCGATTACGACCACCCGTTAGTGCCGCCCGAAGATGCCCTGCCGGTCGACCCGAGCACCGACGTGCCGCCGGGCTTTGCGCCCGACCAACGCGACCTGCCCGGTGGCTTCACGGCCGAAACAGATGTCATGGACACCTGGGCCACCTCTTCGTTGACACCCCAGATCGCCGGCGGCTGGGAAGACCCTTCGGCAGGGGACCGCTGGGAGCGGGTTTTCCCGATGGACCTCAGGCCCCAGGCGCACGACATCATAAGGACGTGGCTTTTCGCCACGGTGGTGCGCTCCTACCAGGAGCACGGCTGCCTGCCCTGGTCGGACGCCGCCATTTCGGGTTGGATCCTTGACCCGGACCGCAAGAAGATGTCGAAGTCGGTCGGCAACGTTGTCACTCCCCGTTCGCTGCTGGAGGAGCATGGCTCGGACGCGGTGCGCTACTGGGCAGCTTCGGGCCGGCCCGGCACAGACACTGCCTTTGACGAGGGCCAGATGCGCGTCGGGCGCCGCCTGGCGCTAAAGATCATGAACGCCTCCAAGTTCGTCCTCAGTCCCAAGCTGTGGAGCGACGGCACTGGCGACGAGCTCTCGGCCTCCTCTGCCGCCAGCTCAGCAGCGGCTGCTTCCCAGCACCCCGAACGCGCCGTCGAAGCGGTCGACCGCGCCCTACTGGCTGGCCTTTACAAGTTGGTGGCTGACGCGACCCAGGCCTTCGAGGACTACGACTACACCCGCGCTCTCGAACGGACCGAAGCGTGGTTCTGGGACTTTTGCGACAACTACCTGGAGCTGACAAAAACTCGCGCCTACGGCGAGATGGGCGCCGAACGGGCTCGCTCTGCCCGGACCGCCCTCTCCTTCAGCCTGTCAGCCCTGCTCCGGCTGTTCGCGCCCTTTTTGCCCTTTGTCTCCGAGGAAGTCTGGTCCTGGTGGCAAGAGGGGTCGGTCCACCGTTCGCGTTGGCCAGAAGCCACAGCCCTACCCGATGGGGGCACGGCCGTTTACCTGCAGGCTGTGGACCTGTTGGCTGCCGTGCGCCGCGCTAAGTCCGAAGCCAAGGTGAGCCCCCGAGCGCCCGTTGAGCGCGTCGTCTTCCAGGGCGCCCAAGAGCAGACAGCAGCCCTCCTGCTGGTCGAAGACGACATCCGGGCTGCACAGAACATAGCTGACCTGGTTATCTTGAATGGCCCGCCGGTCCCGGTCCAGGTCCAGTTGGCCCCTCAATGACCGTCTGAGGGCCGGCGTCGGAGAGCCTCCAGGCGCCACCTGGCCAGGCCGCTAGCGCGCCCGCCCCCAAGTCACCTTCCGAGGTACTGCCTTGGAGGGCCTGCCTAGAGGCTTTGGGGGCCCCTCCCCATGGCAACGACCCCGGCACTTGCTCGTACCCGCGTAACATCACCTCAACATGGCAGCTGAAACCGCCTCGCGAGGCGGCCGGCGGGCCGCTTCGCCAAGGCCCCGCACAAGGGGCTCGTCTGGCCTCAGCCCTAGCGCAGAGGAGCGGCTCCGAGCGCTCGGGGGCACGTCCAGCGCGCATTGGCCAAGGCGTCTGCTCGTCACTGCCAACGCCATCGTGCTGGTCATGCTCTTGCTCGGTGCCTCAGCGTACGGCTACGTGCAATGGCGGCTAGGCCAAGTCAACCGTGTACGGGTGGCCGGCCTCGTGCCGGCCGGCAACGGGCCGCTCACGATCCTGGCTGTAGGCAGTGACACGCGCAACTTGGGCAAGGGAGCGAGCGCGGCGTTCGGCAGCACAGAGGAGGTTACCGGCCAGCGCTCCGACACGATCATCCTGGTGAGGGTCGTACCGGCCACCGCAAGCGTCGCGCTTCTCTCGGTACCCAGGGACCTGCTCGTACCCATACCAGGCTTGGGCACCACCAGGATCAACGCCGCTTTCAACAGCGGGCCGGACCTGCTGGTCCAAGTTATAGAGCGAGACCTTGGCGTACAGGTCAACCACTTCATGGTCCTCAACTTCTACACCTTCACCAGGATCGCCGACGCGCTCGGTGGCGTGTACCAGTACTTCCCCACGCCCGCCCGGGACCTATGGTCGGGCCTGAGCGTGCCACATGCCGGCTGCTTCCTCCTGAAAGGCAGCGAGGCGCTCGGTTTTGTACGCTCTCGCGAGTACCAGTACTACCTGGACGGGAGCTGGCATTACCAGCTGGTCCCAGAGAGCGACCTGGGCCGCATCCAGCGCCAGCAGGACTTTATAAAGTTAGCCATTAGGAAAGCCGAGCACATTGCCCCCACCGACCCGCTGGCGTTGAACAACGTCCTCGCCGGCATCACGGGTAGCCTCACGGTAGACAGCGGCTTTTCAAATTCGCTGATGCTCCGCTTGGCCATAGCGCTGCGGCATGTGCACGCGACCGGGATCCCTAACTGGACCTACCCCACGGTGAACTCGACCGCCGTCCCGGGCGCCCTAGACCCAGTCCCGTCCCTCGACCAGCAGATGATCAAGCAGTTCCTCAGCTATGGCCTCCCAACTAAAGCTCCCAGGGCCGCTACCGCAGCTCGGGTGAGCCCCTCACGGACCTCAGTGCAGGTGCTCAACGGTTCAGGGACCAATGGACAGGCAGCCTCTGCTGCAGCCGCCCTCAAGGCCGCCGGCTACACGGTCAGCGGCACAGGCAACGCCAAAAGCTTCACTTACTCGACGAGCATCGTCCAGTACGGCGCGGGAGGGCTCGCACAAGCGAAGTACTTGGCTGCGAAGATCGGAGGGGGTGCCAGCCTGGACGAGGTCGGCTCGCTCCGCCCTGGCCGCTTGGTCCTCATCACAGGGGCCAGCTTTAGCGGGCTGCTCGGTAGCTCGGCTGGTGCTCAGGCCAGCGGCTCGCCGCCGGCCACGACCGTCAGCACAGCTCCCGTCACTGCCCCCCCAGTCGCGCCCTACTCTTCTTCCTACTACCACGGCCAGTACGTGCCCCCAGGCCTCCAGCCCGGTCAGGTGCCAGAGACCTGCCCCATCTAGGGGGCCCAAGCGCCGGGACCTGGCGGCTGGCGATGTGCCAAGGCAAAGCCCGACCACTTCTGCGGGCATAGGTCGTCGAGGTCACCCGTTCAGCAGGAAAGGCTCGCTCACGGCGAGAGCTCGCCCGCTCCTGCCGGGGGGAGCTCGCCCGCCTCGGCCATGACCTCCTCTGTAGCGTAGAGCACCGGCCCCGGTACTCGGACGGCTAGCGCTATCGCGTCTGAAGGCCGACAAGACAAAGAGTAACGCCGCTCCCCCTGTGACAGTTCAAGCTCGGCAAAGAAATGCCGCTGCTCCTCGGCCCCCGAGATCACGGCCCGCTCCATGCGGACGCCTAGCATGTCCAGGGCCGACACGAACAAGTCCCATGTGGACGGCCGCGGCGGCGCCGCTCCCCACCAGCCGGCCTGTATCGCGCGAGCCTCAGCCTGGCCGATGTAGATCCGCAGCGTCCGAAAGGGCTCGGCCACCTCAGCGAGGACCACCAAGCCGGCCTCCTGCCCGGCCCGAAGCGGCACCGCCGGACGGACCTCGTTGACGGTGAGCTCTACAAGTTGCTCGGCCACGGCGACGACAATACGAGTTTTTGCGAGGTTACTGCTATGGCCGCCCGCGCCAGCGTGCTCTAGCCAGCACGAGAGCCGACACCTCCGAAGCTCCAGCCGCCTTCAAAACGCATGACACGGTGAGCAGTGTCTGGCCCGAAGTGCAGACGTCGTCGACAAGCAGCACCCTTGACCCCTTGACAGCAACAGGCTTTGGTACTGCGAACCTGGACTGGGCCATGACCTCGCGGCGAGCAGGCCCGGGCTTCCCCGTCAGCGCCGGGGTCTCAGCCAGCTTGGCCACAAGAGCTTCGACTGGCCATGCCCCGGCCGATAGCACCCCGAGCTCTGCACAAAAGGTCTCCACGGGAGACCAGTCTCGGCGGGCACCTGGGCCGGCATAAGAAGGCACCGGGCACAAGACAGTGAGCTCTTCGAACCAACAAGCGTGGCGCTCCAAGAACCCCAGGAGCACCCTGGCGAACACTTCAGCCCAGCGCCGGTCGCCGCCGTACTTGTAGGCCACGATGGCACGGCGAAGGGCCCCCTGGTAAAGACCGGCCGAGAACACAGCTTGCAGGGGACGGCCAGGCCGGCTGCACCATAAGTTGGGGCAACGGCCCCCCGCTACTGGGCCAATGGCCACCTGGCCACAGGCGGCGCACACCGCACGGCGCGAAGTACCTGAAGAGCTAACAGCTTGCACACAGCAAACCGTGCCAGCGGGCTACGACGGTTATGCTGAGCGGCTGCTAGGCCCCGGGGCCACCTCAGGCGAATGCCTCAGCCCCCCGCCAAACGAGCCACGCTCAGATCCCCACCAGCCCAGCCACGAGGTCGAAGGCCTGGCCGACAGTGCCCATTTGGGCAGGGTCGACATCGGGCAAGCGGACGGAGAACGCGTCGTTGAGAGCAAGCGTGATCTCAACCACTGCCAGGCTGTCAGCGTCAAGGTCCTCCTGCCAGCGCGCCTCTGGGGTCACCTGGGCAGGGTCGATATCGAGGACTTCGGCGACACAGTTCCTGAAAGTCGCGTACGCCTCGTCACGGTCCATG
The DNA here is from genome assembly GCA_049966695.1 of Acidimicrobiales bacterium. Classification (GTDB taxonomy): domain Bacteria; phylum Actinomycetota; class Acidimicrobiia; order Acidimicrobiales; family Palsa-688; genus JAKAWM01. The sequence goes on from JBMFUG010000036.1 coordinate 24,175, forward strand.
TTCATCGCCTCCATCGGGAGAAAGGATACATGTTCCCGGCTAGCCGTGAAGGCACCGTTAGGGCCCGCGTGAGAACTACGTGCTCGCATGGTCGGCTTCCGGTTTGACCGTGTAGTTCCATTCGCCGTGCCAGTTG
>JBMFUG010000037.1:0-23910 GCA_049966695.1 Acidimicrobiales bacterium
CCGCCCTCCGAGGGCGCCGGCCGGTCTGGCTCTCCTACCACGGCCGCCGGCGCCTTATCTGCCCCCACGCCCTCGGTTGGCACAACGACAGGCCCATGGTCCTCGGCTACCAGACCGGCGGCGACACGGCCAACGGGGCGCTCCCAGCCGACCCCCGTCAGCGTTGGCGGGCCTTTTTCGTGGACGAAGCAGACGACGTGGTGGCCGACATGGCCGCCCCATGGGGGACCGCCGAGAACTACAACCCCACGCATCCTTTCCCCGCCGCCGACGAGGTCGTGGCCGCTGTCCCCGGGCCCAGAGACGGCACTTAGGTACTACGCGGCGACGTGTGAAACAGCCTGCTCTGCCAGGGAGTTCGTGGCCTCGTCAGCTGCTAGCCCGGAAAGTCCCGCTAGTTGGCGAGGTCTCCCACCACAACCGGGATGAGGTGAAACGCGACTGCTGGGCCGTCTTCGACGTCATTGCGGCCGAAGACGAGCAGGTCGAGCATGAGGCTCACGGGAAGGCCAAACTGCTTGCTCGTGAGGCCGGGACTCCTGACTGCACACCGGGTTAGCTGAGCAAATGGCACGTTTGGTGCCATAATCAAGCCCTATGGTCAATGGGGGTCCCTTCGGACAGTTCGTTGACACCGTACTTAGCGACACCGCGGCTTTGGCTAACAGATGGCAAGAAGCGCTAGCTACCTCGGGCCCAGAAATAGCGTCACTACGAGATGGCCCGAGCTGGCTGAGGGCGCAAATAGGCACAGTTTTCCACGAATATATCGACAAGCGGCTTGCTGGCACTTCGGAACCTGGCACGCCGTGGCCCCCGTTTGTACGTCCGTGGCAGATCGAGGACCCGGACGTCCGTGCCTGGCTCCTAAGCAACGGCGTTGAGCCACTACCGATCCCGCGTCTCATAGGCATGACAGCCCCTTGGTCGGCCCACATAGGGGAGCGCGAGGTGCGCTTTGCTGGTGAACCCATATACGATAAGCCGCGGCTGCCAGCGCCCAACCCACCTTGCTTGATAGCTCACCTTGATGCGCTGGCGGAGCTGGCCGAAACGACACTATTGCCCGCGTTCGCCGACGTCGCACCTAGCCAACGTCACACCGGGCTAATAGAGCTCGTCGGGACTGCCTGTGTACGTGGGGCGTTCGCCCTCAACTACCCTGACGCGATCCTTGGGGACACTATGTTAGAAGTGAAGACCGGCCTGTACCGCTCCCCAGTGCTGAAACTTCGCCGGCAGATGGCGTTGCAAGTGCTCCTCGACCTCTATGACAGGTACAAAGTGCGCTACATTGCATGGTACTTGGCCAGGCAGGGTGCTCTTATTCGAGCACCACTCGCAGAACTGCTTATTACAGACCAAGCACCACTAGAGGAGCTTCGAGAACGTTACCGTCGCGCTCGAGCAGAGTTCGAGTTCAATTGGGTTGCACGGTTGCAGGGCCGGCGGCGCGCCACAACTCCCGACGTAACGCAAGTTGTTATTACATTTTGGGAACAGAACATTGATTGGTTGCGGCACGTTACACGTCGGCGCTCGAAGAGGGCTTGGTGGAGTACGACCGGCAAACCATAGAGCTTGCTGTTAGCAGGCTGGGGCCTTTAGTAGCCCTCGACGCTATCCGAGGGTGGACCAAGGACCTAATTGCTGGCCGGCTCGACTTGCCAACTAGCGACTGGCACATCGAGCAGGTACTGAAGGAACCCGACGTGTGCCATTGGGTTGGGCGGGCATCAGCTCTCTACCCCGACCCAGAGACCACTGCGGCCTTGGCTGCCCGCGCCAAGCCAGGTGAGCCTTACCTACCCACGGGATGCACCGTTCAGCTCACATGAGGTGACGAAACCGGGAGCTGGCCTCACGACTGAGGAGCCTGTGACAGCGCTGGCGCTTGAGCCATGATCTTGGCGCGCTCCAAACGTTCAGACCGCTGCGACCAGCGACCAGTGACGAAGACGGCAGCCAGTCCAACGATGTCAGCACCCCCAATGACACTAGCCGTGCGGCCTTCAAATAACGCGCGATTGGCGAACCGCCTCTAGCGCCACTCTGCCGCGACGCACCTTGGCGATGATCTCCCCGGCGGTCTTGGCCCAGATGAAGGGCTTCGGGTTCTCGTTGTTGTGCGTCACGTACTCCTCGGTCGCCTCGACCAGCGCCGCTACGCTCCCGAAACTGCCCCGTCAAATGCGGTTGGTGGTGATCTCTCGGAACCAGCGCTCGACGAGGTTCAACCACGACGAGCTCGTCGGGGTGAAGTGGAGATGGAAGCGCTCGTGCCTCTTCAGCCAGCTCTCGACGCTGTCGTGCTTGTGGGTCGCGTAGTTGTCCAAGACGGTGTGGATCTGCTTGCCCTTGCCCACCTCACGGTCGGCCAGCTTCAAGAAGGCGAGGAACTCCTCATGACGGTGGCGGCTGAAGCACTTGCCGACCAGCTGGCCCGTTACGATGTTGAGCGCAGCGAACAGGGTCGTCGTGCCGTTGCGCTTGTAGTCGTGGGCCATCGTGCCCGCCTGGCCGGGCGTCATCGGGAGGCTCGGCTGGGTGCGGTCGAGCGCTTGGATCTGGGACTTCTCGTCGAAGGACAGGACCACGGCGTTGCCTGGTGGGTTCAGTTAGAGCCCCACGACATCGATCAGCTTCTCTTCAAAGCGCGGACCGTTCGAGATCTTGAAGGTCTTCACAAGGTGTGGCTTCAGGCCTCGGGCCTTCCACTCCCGCTGCACCGTCGTTCGCGACAGCCCGCTGTGGGCAGCCATCGTGCGGGGCGACCAGTGCGTGGCTGCCGGTGGGGTGGTCGTGCGGGTGTCCTCGACCATCTTGCCGATCACGGCCTTGTCGATCACCGGCTTGCGACCACGACCCTCGTGGACCTTGCCAACCCAGTCGACGCCGTCTCTCTCGAAGTGCTTGCGCCACTCGATCACCGTCGAGCGCGGCACGCCGAGCGCCGCGGCGATGCGCGTGTTGGCGGTGCCGTCAGCGGCCATCAACAGGCCTCTCGCCTCGCGAACTGCCCAGTACGGTCGCGAGACGCTCTCGGGGATCTCCTGGGGCGCACCTCGCTCAGCGCTCGACAACGGGAGAGGAGCTGCAGGACGTCAGGCCATGCCCGAGACTACCTCAACCGCGCGGCTATTTAAGTGTCGGTACACTAGCTACTGCCTGGTCGCCGTTGAGCCCCAACACCAGTGCTGCCACGATACACAGCCCCGACAGGCCAGCGCCGGCCCATATACCCCAGTTTGCCCGTCTTTCGTTGCCCTTGGCCGTCATTATCTCAAGCTCTTGGCGATGCGACCCCTGTCGCTTGGCCATCTCCAGGACTTCCCTACTGAAGCCAGGCACGATCTCCTGGTACTCGCGGAGCATGACTGGTGGAGGTGCCCAGCCTGACGTGCCCTGGAAGATGCCGGCGGCGAACAGACTCGGGCCGCCTGGTGAAGTGAGAACATGTTGTAACTCTGGGGTAAACCCTGTAGGAGTTGGGACGACAGACCAAGGCCATCGGTCGGCTTGCCGCTCTGTGGGGCAGCTCCAGTACCAGCCTCGCCTAAGGGATGCTCTGGTTCGCTCGGGCCTGCCTCAGGCGACGCTTCGCTCACCTTGTCTCAACCGTTCTGCAAAGGCCACCCAAAGGGCCGCGCCGACGGCAAGCCAGTCCATCCTCAAGGCCATTGCATCGGGACGTGAGGACCGGTTGTAGTCGTCGAACGTACTGCCCAAGTCGAGGAGACGACCGGCTTCGCACCACGACGGTGAAGCGCACAAGAACGATGAGTAGGGGCTAATGGCGGTCGCACTGTCTGAGGTCCTCTCCCAGTTCGCTCAGCTTACAGGTTACCCTGCAGGGCCAAGCCATGCACCTCCGCGCGCTCTTGCTACTGCTTTCGGCGTCGCCGGTCTTCCAGACTAGTCGGTTCAGATGGCCACAGCAGCCTGTCGAGCTCCGCGCTCACCCGGCCGTCTTGTTCCAACAAGTGGCTGTAGATCCGCTCAGTGGTCGAAGTCGAAGCGTGGCCAGCCCACCTGGACGCTTCGTACATGCTCGCCCCGGCCCGCAGCCAAAGGGCCACGGCGGTGTGCCGCATGGCGTGAGGCGTCGGCGGCGGCACGAGGCCCGCGCGCTTCACCGCCGGCCGCCACACGTCGCGTCGCCAATTGCCTGGTTTCCACTCCCTGCCATGGCCGGCCGGCCAAACCGGCGCTGCTGGCAGCCTGTCGGCCAGCTCGCGAGCGAGCTGCTGAGCCAACGTCTCCGGCACAGGCACGACGCGCCCCTCGCCAGCGCGGGACTTCACCGGGCCGTAGCGCCCTGAGCCCGCCAACGCCGTGCGCCGGACCGTCACAGTCTTGCGGACAAGGTCGAAGTCACCGGCCCGCAACGCCACCAGCTCTCCTATACGCAGGCCGCACGCCACGCCGACAGCGACCATGGAACGCAGGCGCTCTGGCTCGACGGCTTCCGTCAGCCGGCGTACCTCTTCGACCGACAGGAAGCGCTGCTCTGTCTTGGACGCTCGTGGGAGGTCGACGTTGGACGCCGGGTTGGAGGCGATGAGCCCGTCCATTACGGCAGCCGACAGGCAAGCGTGCAGTATGCCGACGTGCCGGATTACCGTCGACGACGCTAAGCCAGCCCGTACCTGCCAAGCAACCCATCTTTGGACAGTGGACCGCCGCAAGTCGGCCAGCTTGATATCGCCCAACTGAGAGGCAATCCAGCACCCCCAGGTGCTCTGCTCTCGCCGAGCAGCCAGCATCGACACTTGCCGCCCGGCCTGCCACGTCTCCCACCACTCTGACAGCGTCGTGCGCTTGCCGTCCATGCTGCCGGTCCCGCCGCGGTGCATTTCCACGACCCGCCCCGCCAGCCAAGTTTCGGCTTCGGCCTTCGTGTTGAAGCTAGCGCACTGTCTCTTCCCAGAGATGTCGTTCCACCTGGCCCGCCAAGTGACCCGCCCTGAGGGCCAGACGCGTCTGTCGACGCCGTTTGTCCCGTTACGCGACGTCATAGGGCACCCACTGCTTGCGAGGCCGTCCACGCGTGGGGTTGGCCAGCTTGGGGCGAGGGGCCTCGGCCTTGGCTAGGAACTTGTCGACAGCTTCTGGACGGAAGCGGACATGGCCGCGGATACGGAGAGACGCCAGCTCGCCCGAGCGAGCCAGGCGGTAGACGGTAACTTTGCTGACGGCCAGTGCTTCTGCGACCTCTTCCGGTCGCAGCAGTGCGGTTGTGCTCATGCCGGTACCTATGCCGGCTCGGCGGGTTTCGTACCAACGGTTTGGTACGCATTTGGTACTTAATGCCGCCGTCTTCCGTGGCGCCGGCCCAAATACTGCCTCTGACCAGGGCTTTTGTAGTGGGCGCTGGGAGACTTGAACTCCCGACCTCAGCCGTGTGAAGGCTGCGCTCTAACCAACTGAGCCAAGCGCCCTTAGAGTACCGAGGGAACGGCGCTCCTGAGCGCAGTCCCCAGGACCACAACGTAGCGCAGCCGGGCCAGACTTTGGGCAAAGCCAGGACCGCTCAGCGCAACGCTGACGTGGCGCGCGATAGGCAAAAGCGGCCCCTACAACGCCCGCGGGGACCGGCCGAAGGTTAGCAACCCGCTTGGAGAGGTACGGTATAAGGGTGGCAGGAGACGATCCTCGGGACATGACGACCGCCGAGAGCGACCAAAACGCCGCCGAAGAGGCAAGCGGGCAGTACCGGTCGCCGGAAGACTACGACTACGAGGAGGAGGAGGAGGGTAAAGCCCTCTCAGATGCCGAAACGGTAGACGAGCAAGGCCGCCGTCACGTGCGGCGAGCCGCACCTGAGGGCACCCAGGACATCCTTGAGGCCGACCAGCCTCGCACGACCGGCCTACCCGACAAGATCGAGGCGTGGCGGCGGCGCAGTGCCACAGGTGCCGTGCTGACTGCTTTTGCCCTCGGGTTACAGGAGGCGCTTGAGCCTGAGCGCAAAGAGCCAGCGATCGTCATGCAGACTTCAGGTGACCCTCCCAAAGACCTACCGGTCGAAGCGCAGCTCGAACAGCTCGGGCCTCGCCAAAGCACGATCAGTGTGCGCCCCTGGCTGCTGGGCAACCAGACGCCCCATGACCGCTCGGGTACCGACGCGGAGGACAAGTGAACTTACTGCGGCGAGCCCCCGCAACCCGCTCTGCAGTAGATGACGGCAGCGATCCCGAACAGACGAGCGCCGCGACCCCAGGCAAACAGCTAGCCAGGCAAGACGCCCAGGCAAACGGCCGGGGCAACGGGGCCACCAGCGCCAAGCAGGAGCGCGCAGCTGCTCGCGCGGCCCGGATGCAGTCAGTGAGGCAAGCTCGAAAGGCCACTTCCCAAATGGAGCCGCCGGAGCCACGCTACGGCCTCTACGTGGCAGCGTTCATGGTCGCGGTAGCCGTCATCTCCCTGGTAAGTACCGATTCCGAAGAGGTCACCAAGAAGGTCGGCAAAACGACCACGACTGTGTGGCAGGTGGTGCCGCACTACCAAGTAGTGCCGGCCGCCATTGCCGTCCTCGTCCTCGTCTCGGCCAGCGCTGTCACCATCTACTGGCGCAGGCGCCTAGTCACGATGATGGCCTTCATGCTCACTGCCGCTCTCAGCATTTCGCTACCGCTACCGAAAAGTTTGGCAGACCTCAGATGGGGCCTGTACTTGGTGCCTCTGGGTTACGCCATGTGGGTGTTCTGGCGGCAGAACAAGGCCCAAAAGACGTTGCTAGCGACAGCCAACGCGGGCAGGCAGGCACCTGCGCAAAGTGCTACGAGCAGCAGCGGCAATAGCCGCCGTCCGCAGGCGTCCCGGGCTAACGCTCCCACCTCGCGCACCAAGAGAAAAAATGAGGCCCAGGTCTTTGCCCCCACTGGACGGCCACTTCCTCCGAGCAGCGGTCGCTACACCCGCCCTCAAGCGAGGCCGCGAACGGGCCAACGCAAACGCTAACCCCCAGCTAGAAGAGCCTGGCTTGACCGGGCCACCCGGAGGGAGAAGCGAGCGTGGTAAACACAAGGAGTGCTCCGAGAAGCTCTAGCTGGCCAACGCATCGCCGTCACCGGTGGTACTGGGTTCTTGGGCACCGCATTGGTCGAACGGGTGCTGCGTTGCCTACCGGAAACCGAGTTGGTGGTCCTCGTCCGCCCCGGGAGGCGAACGGCAGCCGAGCGGGTGCAGCGAGACATCCTGCGCAACGACTGCTTCGACCGGCTCCGCCACGAGCTGGGCGACAAGTTCGAAGCTGAGGCGGCCCGGCGCATCATACCGCTGGGGGGCGACGTCTCCGTCGACGGCCTCGGCTTGGACGAAGAGAGCCGCCGGGTGCTGGCCAGTTGCCGGGCTGTTGTCCACTCGGCAGCTACTGTCAGCTTCGATGCCCCCCTCGACGCAGCTGTCGAGGTCAACCTGCTCGGCCCACGCCGCGTGGCGCAGACGCTGCTCGAGCCAAAACTGCAGGCACCAGCCCGCACAGGCCAAGGAGCCGTAGAGCCCGCACCACATCCAGCGCTGCCCCACCTGATCGCTGTTTCAACTGCGTACGTTGCGGGCATGCGCAGAGGTGACGCCCCCGAGGAACTGCTAAACGCGACACCGTTCTCGGCCCGGATCCCCTGGCGGGCGGAGGTGGACGCTGCGCGCCGTGCCCGTTCCGACGCAGAGGCGGCTAGCCGCGAGCCCAAACAGCTAGCCCGCCTGCGAGCTAAAGCCCGCTCCGAGCTAGGCGCGGCTGGGGCGCCTCTTCTCGCAGAACGCACAGAAAAGCTGCGCGCCGAGTGGGTTGAGGACCGCATGGTCGCGCTGGGCAAGGCGCGCGCGCAGTCGCTCGGCTGGCCCGACGCTTACGCTTACTCGAAGGCCCTAGGCGAATGGGCCTTGCTTGACGGCCGCGGCGACCTGCCTTTGACCGTGGTGCGCCCGTCCATCATCGAGGCCTCACTTTCCCAACCCCGTCCAGGGTGGATACGCGGGTTCCGGATGGCAGACCCGGTCATCATCAGCTATGCCCGAGGCTTGCTAAAAGAGTTCCCCGGGATACCCGAGGGCATCATCGACGTCATCCCCGTTGACCTCGTTGTAGCGGCGATCTTGGCAATAGCAGCCCGCGGCCCGCAAAAAGAGCCTGATGTCGTCCATGCCGCCTCCGGTTCGCGCAACCCGCTGCGCTACGGGGAGCTCGTCCGCCTGGTAAGGGACTGGTTCTCCCAGCACCCGCTGGCCGATGACAAGGGCCAGCCGATCGAGGTCCCGGAGTGGTCCTTCCCTGGCCGGCGCAGGGTCCAGCGTCAGCTCCAGCAGGCCACCCGCGCGCTAAGAGGGGCCGAACGCGCCTTACAAGCCCTCCCGTTGCGGGGAGACCAGGCCGACCTTGCGGCTCGCGTCGAAGAACGTCGGGAAGACGCCGAACGCGCCCTTGGTTATGTAGAGCTGTACGGGGCATACACAGAGACCGAGGCCGTTTTCCAGGTGGACAACCTCCTCAGGCTCCAGGACCAGCTGAGCCCTGCCGAGCGAGAGGAGTTCTGCCTGGACCCGGCCGTGCTCAACTGGCCGCGCTTTAGCCATGACGTCTACCTGCCAGCCGTGGTAGCTCACGCAAGGGTGCGCCTGGCAACGGGTCGCCGGCCACGCCACGGCTCCACTGGCCTCACGCGCGAGCAGCGGGGCCGCCGGGCCGTCCTGTCACCTGAGCGCCAGCTGGCGGTGTTCGACCTCGAGAACACGCTCATAGCCACTAACGTCGTCGACTCGTACGCCTGGCTGGCTACTCGCCACCTGAGCCTGGCTGACCGGGCCCGTTTCACCTTGCGCACGCTGGTCGAGGCACCCCGGATGCTGTCTCTCGACATGGCGGACCGCGGGGACTTCCTGCGCTGGTTCTACCGCCGTTACGAAGACGCCCCGTTGGACCAGCTACAACAAGACGCCTGGGAGCTCACAAGCGACCTCCTGTTGGCCAGGTCCTTCCCGGCCGGCATACGCCGCGTGCGCGAGCACCGCGCCCTTGGGCACCGAACGCTGCTTATAACCGGGGCACTCGATTTCGTGCTCGAGCCTTTCCGCCCGTTGTTCGACGACATGGTCTGCGCCCACATGGGAGAAAACAACGGCGAACTTTCTGGTGAACTTGACAAGGCACCGCCTACCGGCGAGGCGAGGGCGCTCATAATGCAGGAGTACGCCCGAGAGCGAGGCCTGGACCTCGCCGAGTGCGTAGCTTATGCCGACTCAACGAGCGACCTCCCAATGCTCGAGGCGGTCGGCTACCCCGTTGCTGTCAACCCGGAAACCAAGCTCGCTGCAATAGCCCGCAAACGTGGTTGGCACGTCGAGCACTGGCCGCTGGCAAGGGGCTACAAACGCCTCCGTCTGCCCATCGGGCCGCAGGCGAGACAAAAACCACAACGGTCGGGTCTAAAAGACATATGAAGGCGCTCCAGGTCGACCGGTCGGTCTTCCGCTTCGCCATGGCCCGTATCACCTCTCAGTACAAGTCTGGGGCTGGTGGGCGCTTCGGGCCTCTGCGCCTCGTGGACGTGGCCCCCCCCGACCCGCCTGGCCCCGGTTGGCAACGGCTGTTCCCCCGCCTGGCCGGCATCTGCGGGAGCGACCTCGCCCTGGTCGACGGACGTTCGTCGCGCTGGTTCGAGCCGCTCGTGAGCTTCCCGTTCGTCCCCGGGCATGAGGTGGTGGCTGACACGGCCGAAGGCAAGCGAGTGGTCATAGAACCGGTGCTGGGTTGCCAAGCGCGCGGCATCGATCCCCCCTGCCCCTCCTGTGCCGCCGGCAGGAGCCGCCACTGCTTAAACCTGACCGGGGGGGACATCGCCCCGGGGCTACAGACCGGCTATTGCAAAGACACGGGCGGGGGCTGGTCGCTCGCTATGGTCGCTCACGAAAGCCAGCTCCACGCCGTACCCGACGAGCTGCCAGACGAAGCCGCTGTACTGATCGAACCCGCAGCCTGTGGTGCCCATGCGGCCCTCGCAGCGCCATTTGCCTCTCACGGCGACGGTGAGCTTACAGCCGTTGTCATCGGGGCCGGCACCCTCGGTCTTTGTACTATCGCCGCGCTCGCCCGCTTCCGCGAAGACGTGGGCCGCATCGTGTCCGTCGCCAAGCACCCGCTCCAGCGCCGGCTGGCCCGGTCCCTCGGCGCCACGACGGTCGTCGAGCCAGCTGACTTGCGCCGCGCCGTCCGCCGGGCGACTGGCTCCTGGCTGCTAGACAACGGGCAACTTTCCGGAGGCGCTCAACTCGTGCTGGACTGTGTGGGTACAGCCAGTTCGGTCACTGACGCCATGTCAGTCACGATGCCCGGCGGCACCATCGTTTTGGTTGGCATGCCGGCACCTTCAACGATCGACCTCACCCCTCTATGGCAACGCGAGCTCCACCTTGTTGGTGCTTACACGTACGGCCCTGAGCCCCTAGCAGGCGGGCGGCACAGTTTTGACCTAGCATTCGAACTAGCCGAGGTTGCCCAACTGCAACGCTTGCTCTCAGCGACGTACCCCCTTGAGCGGTCGGCCGAAGCCATCGAGCACGCGGCCGCTGCCGGGCGCCGCGGCGCAATAAAGATCGCCTTTGACATGCGGGGCGAAAAGAGAAGATCGTTACAAGCGCTCTAGCTGGAGAGAACTGACAGCCTAATGCCCCGTCCAGGGTTTGTCCTAGAAGTAGACCGTGACACACCACCCGTGCTCATCTGGCACGGAGAAGGCTTCCGGCTGGAGCGGCTCCCGCCAGAGCGCAGCCGGGTGGTCTACGCCCCTGAACCTCTTGACCCCCTCCCCGACCCCGATGCAGCCATTCGCCATGCCCTGCTCCACCCGCTAGGCGACATCGCCCCCCTCCCCCATCTGCTGCACGCCGGCATGCGCCTAACAATCGCGTTCGACGACCTCTCCCTCCCACTGCCCCCCATGCGCCGGCCAGACAACCGCCAGCGCATCATCGAAGCCGTGCTCGACATGGCAGCCGAGGCCGGCGTGGACGACGTGGTGCTGATCGCAGCGTTGGGCTTGCACCGGCGCATGACCGATGCCGAACTACGCCACGCCCTCGGGGACCGGGTGTTCGACGCGTTCGCCCCCTACGGCAAATTGCTCCAGCACGACGCCGAGGACCCTACCGGGTTGGTGTACTTGGGCAAGACCGAAAAAGGCGAAGACGTCGAAGTAAACCGTCGCGTGGCGGAATCTGACCTCCTCGTGTACGTGAACATCAACCTCGTAGCCATGGACGGGGGGCACAAGTCCACGAGCACCGGGCTCATGACCTACCGGAGCATCCGCCACCACCACAACGTGCGCTCTTTGCAGCACAGCCGTTCCCTCATGGACCGGCCAAACTCCCAACTGCACTCGTCGGCTTGGCGCATTGGGCGGTTGTTAGCAAAGCACGTGAAAATCTTCCAGGTCGAGACCACGCTCAACAACGACGCCTTCCCCTCACAAATGGCGTTCTTGCAAAAGCGAGAGTGGGAGTGGGGCATTCGTGACCGCGCCACCTTCCTGGCCACCAGCAAGGGCTCCGCGTTGTTGAGCCCGGCGGCGCGCCGCGCCGTTTTCCAGTCCACCGTGGCGCCGCACGCCATGACGAGCGTCCAAGCCGGCGAAGTCGAGCCAGTGCACGAAGTGACCATCGCCAATATCCACCGCCAGCAGTTGGTGGACGTTGAGGGCCAGAGCGACGTTGTCATTTTTGGGCTGCCCTACATTGGTCCCTACAACGTCAACTCGATAATGAACCCGCTCCTCGTGCACTGCCTAGGGCTGGGCTACTTCTTTAACATGTACCTGGGAAAGCCGCTGGTCCGGCCGGGTGGCGTGGTGATCATTTCGCACCCGACACCGTGGGCGTTCCACCCTGTCCACCACCCCTCGTACATAGACTTTTTCGAAGAGGTGCTCAGCACGACGACTGACCCAGCAGAGATCCAAAAGACTTTCGAGGAGCGCTACGCCACCGACGAATGGTACCGGCACCTCTACCGCACTAGTTATGCCTACCACGGCGTCCATGCCATGTTCATGTGGTACTGGGGGGCTCACGCCTTGGAGCACGCCGCCGGGACGATAATCGTCGGAGGTAACCGAAGCGCAGTGCGCCGTATGGGTTTTAAGCCTGCCACCACCCTGGCCGACGCCTTGGAAATGGCCGAGGACATCGTTGGCAGAGACCCGACAATTACTTACTTTCACGCTCCGCCGCTCATGCTCGCCCATGTCCATTAGCCAGCTCTTGGGCCCCTTTGGCTTCGCCCCTGCACCCAAGAGCAGCCAAAAGGGCTCCTCCGGGCGGGGTAGTGAAGGTGCACCTCTAGAGCGCCTCCGAAAGAGCCTGCACCCCCTCAAGACCTCAATGCGGGTGCCCCTGCCGTTCCCGCTCGGTGCACCCCACTGGCCCTCTGCCGTCCCCCGGCCGCTGCCGCGTCCCGACCTCGGCGTCCACTACCGCACCGACTGGGCGCGCCGCTACCCGGTGCGCTTGGCGCGCGCCGCCTTTACCGAGCTGGTCACCCGTCCGCTCATAGCAGCAGCGGCACAGCCCAGCGTCGAAGGCCTCGACCGCTTCGAGGGTACCGAGGCACCGGTCATCTTCGCCGCCAACCACTCGAGCCACCTCGACACGCCGCTATTGTTGTCTGTACTGCCCAGCCGCTTCCGCCACAAGGTGGTTACGCTCGGAGCGGCTGACTACTTCTTCGACTCGCGCCTAAAAGCCGCTTACTTCGCTTTTTCCGTCAACGCGGTACCGATCGAACGCGTGAAGGTGAGCCGCGACTCGGCAGAGCGGGCTGAAGCCCTGATCAAAGCTGGCTGGAACCTTCTGATTTTCCCCGAGGGCGGGCGCAGCCCCGACGGCTGGGCCCAGCCGCACCGAGGCGGCGCGGCGTGGCTGGCTGTGCGCAGCGGGCGACCGGTAGTGCCTGTCCACATCCAGGGCACTGGCAGGCTCCTGCCGCGCGGCGCCAAGCGCCCGTACATAGGCAAGACCAAGGTCACATTCGGTAGACCGCTGTCCCCCGACCTACCGGCACGCGAGCTCGTGGGCCACCTAGAGCGCGCCATAGCTGAGCTGGCCGACGAGGCGGCTACTGGCTGGTGGTCAGCGCGCCGCCGCGCCGTACAAGGCACCACACCCGCGCTGACTGGGCCTGAAGCTTCCTCTTGGCGCAGGGCCTGGGCGCTCGGCCCATCGCCTAAGGACAGGGCCCGGCGCAAGTCTCCGCCGGCCGGCCATAAAAAGTGGCCTCCCGGTTACGGCGGCTGACCGCAGTTTCTTTCAGCCAGCTGGCCGAGCCCTACCAATGCCCCATGGCACCGCCAACGCCCACTGGCAATAGACGATACCCGGTTTGAGGCACACCCTGGTTTGAGCTCGCGCTGGTTGCCCGAGCTAGCACCAAAGCGCACAAGTGGGGCTGGCGTACACCACGGCCGTAGACGAGCTGTCGGCTGACGTGCTCAACCGCTTGGGCAATGCCTCTCTACAGCTGGCTTCATCGCGAAAGCTTTCACATGGCGGCCGGCACAAAACGTTGCACGCAACCGCTTGCGTAACGGTGACGCTGAAGCTACTATGCGCTTCGCTGGTCGTCCGTCAAGCCGGGGCATCAGGGGAGGTGCGCAACAAGTGCCGTGCCGAGAGCGAGCCAAGGGATGAGCAAGGCGACCATCAAGGACGTGGCCAACCTGGCCGGCGTATCACCTTCAAGCGTGTCGCGCTCCCTGCGGGGCGTTGGGGGGGTCTCCAAAGCCACCACCGAGCGCATCCAGGCGGCGGCAGAGCGCCTCGGCTATAGCGTTTCGCCTGCCGCGTACCGTTTGGCGACCGGTCGTACGGGCACCGTCGCTGTCGTCATGCCCTACCTCACGAGATGGTTCTTTGCCGAAGTGCTGGGTGGGGCCGAAGAGGTCATCAGACAAGCTGGCCTTGACCTTTTGCTCTGCCACGTCGGTGACCCGGAGATGCGCCAGAAGTACTTCTCGTCCGGGATCCTCCGAAAGCGTGTGGACGGGGTGCTGCTCGTCACCTTGGCGCTCACCGAGCCGGAGGTCCACGCGCTGCACTCGCTTGACGTGCCCGTGTGCATGGTGGGTGCCCAGGTCGACGGCTTCTCGAGCATCTGCATAGACGACGTTGCAAGCGCGCGGCTGGCCGTCCAGCACCTCATCAACTTGGGGCACGAACGCATAGCTCTCATAGCCGGCGACCCTCACGAGCCGATGCACTTTACTGTCCCGCTCCAGCGTAGGGCCGGTTACGAAGCCGCCTTAAAAGCGGCCCACCTACCGGTTAGCCTCGAGCTGGAGGCTCACGGGGCTTTCACGGTAGAGGGCGGAGAGGAGGCAACCGCAGAGCTGCTTGGGCGAGCCGAGCCTCCGACTGCCATATTCGCCGAGTGCGACGAGATGGCTTTTGGCGCGCTGCGCGTACTGCACCGAGTTGGCCTGCGCGTCCCCTCTGATGTTTCTGTCATCGGGTTCGACAACCACCCGATGGCGAGCTACTTCGGCCTTACGACGATCGAGCAGAACGTCCGCCAACAGGGACGGCTCATCGCCGAGCACCTTGTCAGCGCTGCACAGGGCACGGACAGCACAGTTGTCCGTCTCAGCGCGCCGACTCGTCTCATCGTCCGGCGGACCACCCAGTCCCCCGGGGCCAGCAGAACTAGCCGCCGGCGACGCTTCGTACAGGCGCAGGCCGACGATAACCAGCCCTCTGGCATAAGCCCGTCCGGCGCTGATGAGGCACAACTGGGTGGCGCAAAGGCAGCTTTGACGGCCGCTGGCGCCTCCCCGCGTTAAACAAGAAAGGAGAACATAACTAATGAAGCTCTTACTCCCCCTGAGCCGGGCAAGGCTCACGCAACTGAGCCCGCCCAAAACATGGGCAAAGGCTCTCGGTGCCGCAACAGCGGCTTTGTGCGTGGCAGGTACCGTCTCTGTACCGGCCGCTTCGGCGCTCAGCAACGCCCCGGCAGTGACGACGATCACTTGGTGGGCCAGCCCGATCTCGACGAGCGGGCCTGACCTACGCCAAACACTGATCAATGCGTTTGAAAAGGCTAACCCTGACATCCACGTGAAGTTGCAAACTGCCCCCACCAATACCGACACCAACCGCGCCGACCTGGTCACGACGATCTCCGGCGGCGCCAAGACTCCCGACGTTTTTATGGGCGACGTCATCTGGCCTGGCCAGTTCGGGGCGCACCAGCTTGCCCTGCCCCTGTCCAAGTACTTGCCCAAGAGCTTCTTCAGCCGTTTCGCCCCGGGCTTGGTCGCAGGCGCGAGCTACAAGGGCCAGGTCTACGGCGCGCCGTTCTTCCAGGACCAGGGCTTCTTGTACTACCGCAAGGACCTTCTTGCTGCCGACCACATGGCAGTGCCCAAGACTTGGGAGCAACTTGAGTCTGAGGCCGCCACTTTGGTGAAGCAGGGCAAAGTCAAGTACGGCTTCGTCTTCGAGGGCGGTTCGTACGAGGGTGGCACCTGCGACTTCATGGAGTACTACGCCGACACCGGAGGCCAAGTGCTCAACTCAACCGATACCCAGTCGGTGTTCAACGTCGCCGACGCCACCAAGGCCCTCAGCTTTATGCGCAGCCTGGTCACCTCCGGAGCCTCCCCGGCAGCGGTCGGGACCTTCGAAGAGCCCCAGGCCATGGCCGCGTTCCAAAACGGCCAAGCGGCTTTCATGCGCAACTGGGACTACGCATGGGCTGTTGCCAACACGCCCGGTATGGCGTCCAAGGGTAAGGTCGGGGTCTCTCCGCTGCCTACCTTTGCCGGTCAGCCTTACCCTGGTTACTCCAACATCGGAGGCTGGAACCTCTACATCAACCCTCACTCCGTCAACATAAAGGCCGACCTCGCCTTTATTAACTTCATCACCGGCACTGAGGCACAGACGATCGAGGCACACCCGCCCTTCTCGGAGATCCCGACCAATGAGGCCGTCCGAGCCAACCCCTCCATCAAGGCACTGAACCCGCCCTTCGCCGTGCTCTCGCAGACCAAGCTCGTCCCGAGGCCTGCACAGAACCCCAATTACCCACAGATCTCACAGGCGATCTATACCAACATGAACTCGGCCCTCACCGGCTCCAAGAGCCCTGCCGCTGCGGCCAACGAGATGGCCAGCCAGTTGAAGGCCGCGCTCACGTCGAGCGGGCTGTGACGCATTGACGCCACAGGCCAAGTGACGACACGAAACTGAGCAGCTACAGTGCTGGTGGCCCCAAGGCCACCAGCACTGGTTCATAACAAAGCCTGCGCAGTAAAGGAGCGCCATGGCACCTACCGACTTGGCACCTGAAGGGGTCGGCATCCTAAAAGGCCCTGGGTTGCAGCCCAGGACCGGCCCTGGGCTTATACGCCGCACTTACGCCCGTTTGGGCTGGGGGTTTTCCGCCCCAGCGTTCGTGGTAATCGCTGCCTTTACGATCTTTCCCATCGTTTTCGCGGTAGTTCTGTCTTTCGAAAAGGTCAACGTCACCTCCAACGGCTTTAGCCTCAACGGGGCCACCATCTCCAACTACCGCACCGTCGTCACCGCCGGCCTCTGGCACCATGCCCTTTGGTGGACGACCGTGTACACGGTCGTCACTGTCACGGCAGAACTTGCCCTCGGCACAGTATTTGCTCTGGTACTGCGGCGCCTCACCGCTGGACGGGGGCTCATGATGGCCCTCCTGCTCATACCGTGGTCGCTCATCACCGTTATATCGGCAGAACTGTGGAGCTATATCTATAACCCCACCTACGGCGTGCTCCAGTACCTGTGGCACCTGGTGACCGGGGGCGCTGCACCGCAGTTCCTCGGCTACCCGCTCGACGCGACCATCTCGCTCATGGTCGCGGACATCTGGAAGACGACCCCATTTGTGACAATAATCGTGCTCGCCGGGCTGGTCATGATACCTACGGACCTTTTCGAGGCAGCCGACGTTGACGGCGCCTCAAGCTGGAAGACGTTCTGGCGGGTGACCTTGCCCCTTTTGCGGCCAACTATAGGGATCGCAGTGCTGTTCCGAGTCCTGCAGGCCTTCGGCCTGTTCGACCTGCCCTACGTGCTCACCAATGGTGGGCCCGGGACGTCCACGCAATCACTGGCGATCTTGTCCTATAACACGATGTTCACAGACATTGACTTCGGCCCCGGGGCAGCAGTCGCCGTCAGCACCGCAGTTATCGTGCTCATCATGTGCCTCGTCTTCTTACGCGCCTTTAAACAACAAGTAGGCAAGGAGGAGATAAGTGCGTAACCACCACGGTTGGAGGCGCTGGGTCAACGGCGCAACGATCGGTTCGTTACTGATAGCCCTTTTCGTGCTCCTACCGCTTTACTGGATGCTGGCGTCCAGTTTTAAGACGCTAAACAACGTAAGCGCCACGCCGCCCCAGGGCTTCCCCGACCCGCTCAGCACTTCAAGCTACACGGCTGCCTTCAACGACGGCTTCGGCGGCTTTGTGCTTAACTCGCTCATAGTCGCCACCTGCTCGACCGCCTTGGTGCTCTTGCTCGGTACGCTTGCCGGTTACGCCCTTGGCCGCCTGCCGGTCAGGGGAAAGTTCCCGATAATGGTCACCCTTCTCATGATCTCCGTCTTCCCGACGATCGCAGTGGTCCCGCCGCTTTACCTAGTCATGCGTGACATCGGCTGGCTCAACACCTACCAAGCCCTCATATTCCCCTATACGGCCTTCAACTTACCGTTCGCGATCTGGATCCTCCGCAACTACTTCCTTGGGATATCGATGTCCATGGAGGAGAGCGCACGCATAGACGGTGCCGGCCCGCTACGGACACTCGTGGCGATCATAGTGCCCCAGGTGACGCCGGGCATATTTACAGCCGGTGTTTTCACCTTCACTGCCTGTTGGACCGAGTTCTTGATGGCGCTGTCGTTCGATTTTGAGAAAAAGACCATCCCTGTCGGGATCGCGTCTTTTGGTGCTCAGTTCACCGTGCCCTACGGCGCCTATTTCGCCGCCAGCGTCATAGCAGTCGTCCCGATCGCCGCTTTGGTCCTAGTGTTCCGCAAGGCGGTCGTGTCCGGCCTCACCGCGGGAGCGGTAAAGGGCTGACCTGGCCGGCTTCAGTGGCGAACCACCAATTGGCGCACTACGAAGGGCAAGATGCCCCCATGGCGGTAGTAGTCAGCCTCCACGGGAGTGTCGATACGCAATGCCACCTCGAAGTCAAGTTCCCTGGCAGGCGTCTTCGCCTTCACCTGGAGCCTGGCAGGCAGCGGCCCGCTAGCAGAGGCCTCCAGGCCCGTGATGTCATAGACCTCCTCCCCGCTCAGGCCCAGCGACTGCGCGGACTGGCCCGGCAAGAACTGCAAAGGCAGCACGCCCATGCCCACCAGGTTGCTACGGTGGATGCGCTCGAAGCTCTCGGCCAAAACGGCCCTTACCCCGAGCAACTTGACCCCCTTTGCCGCCCAGTCGCGCGACGAGCCCGAGCCGTACTCCTTGCCAGCCAGCACCAACAATGGCGTGCCCTGCTCCGCGTAGCGCATGGCGGCGTCGTAAATGGTGGTCACCTCGCCACTGGGCAGGTACCGGGTAAAACCACCCTCGGTGCCAGGGACAAGCTGGTTGCGCAGCCGAACGTTGGCCAGCGTCCCTCGCACCAGCACCTCGTGGTTGCCCCGCCGCGACCCGTACGAGTTGAAGTCGGCTGGGTCAACGCCCTGCTCGGAAAGCCAACGGCCAGCGGGGCTGTCTCGCTTGATGGTACCCGCTGGCGAAATGTGGTCTGTCGTGACTGAGTCGCCCAGCTTCGCTAGCACCCGAGCAGAACGCACGTCGGACAGCGGCGCCGGGACGCTCGGCATGCCCTCCAGGAAGGGCGGGCGCCGTACGTAAGTGGACTCAGGCCATTCGTACTTCTGTCCTTTTGGCACCGGCAGCGATACCCACCGCTCGTCCCCGCCGAACACCTCCGAGTAGCTCTTTTCGAACATGTCCGCAGAAATGGCTTCGCCTATTACCCCAGCGACCTCTTCCGAGCTCGGCCAGATGTCCCGCAGGTAAACAGGCGCACCTGCGCTATCTGTGCCGAGAGGCTCACTATCCATGTCAAAGTCCATCGTGCCGGCGATCGCATAGGCGACCACCAACGGCGGCGACGCCAGGTAGTTCATGCGCACGTCTGGGTGGACCCGCGCCTCGAAATTGCGGTTACCCGAGAGCACGGAAACTACCGCCAAGCCTCCCTGCGCCACCGCCTCAGATATGCCGGCAAGCAAAGGACCGCTATTGCCGATGCAGGTCGTGCACCCGAAGCCGACCAAGTTAAAGCCCAGCTTCTCAAGGTAAGCCAGGAGCCCGGCCCGCTCGTAGTAGTCGATGACCACTTTGGAGCCGGGCGCGAGCGATGTCTTTACCCAGGGCTTAGCGGACAGCCCGCGCTCGACCGCGTGCTTGGCCAAAAGGCCAGCAGCGACCATAACGTCGGGGTTGGAAGTGTTGGTACAGCTCGTTATTGCAGCGATGACAACGTGCCCATGGCGCAGCTCGAGGCTTGGGCCGCCGTCGCCAGCTACCACCGCCTGGCTCGACGAAGAAGCGGCTGCACCTTTCCCCAACAATTTCGCCAAGGACTCAGAAAAAGCCGCCTTGGAGCGCCGCAGCGGCACACGGTCTTGTGGCCGCGCCGGGCCGGCCAAGCTAGGCGCCACCGAAGCCAGGTCGAGCTCTAGTCGCTCGTTATAAACAGGCTCAGCCGTCGGGTCATGCCACAGCCCCTGGGCTTTCGCGTACGCCTCCACCAACGCGACCTGTTCGCTGGGCCGGCCGGTTAGCCGCAAGTACCGCAGCGTCTCCTCATCGATCGGGAAAATGGCGCACGTTGAGCCGTACTCGGGGGACATGTTGCCGATGGTCGCCCGGTTGGGCAAGGCGAGACGACCAACCCCCTCGCCATAAAACTCAACGAACTTGCCCACGACGCCGTGCTTGCGGAGCAGCTCGGTGATGGTAAGGACAAGGTCAGTCGCGGTCGAGCCCTCTGGCAGCTCGCCTGTCAACTTGAAGCCGACCACGTCGGGCAAAAGCATCGGGATGGGCTGGCCGAGCATGGCCGCCTCTGCCTCGATGCCGCCGACGCCCCAGCCAAGGACCCCAAGCCCGTTCACCATAGTCGTGTGAGAATCGGTGCCAACGACAGTGTCGGGGTAAGCCTCCCCGTCGTCGGTCACAAATACGACCCGCGCCAGGTGCTCCAGGTTGACCTGATGGCATATCCCTGCGCCAGGAGGTACAACCCGCAACGTGCCGAAAGCAGCCTGGCCCCACCGCAGGAAGCGGTAACGCTCGGCGTTGCGGCGGTACTCGACCTCCATGTTGCGAAGCAGGGCGTCAGGCCGGCCCGAGAAGTCCGCGACTACGGAGTGGTCGATGACAAGCTCTGCCGGCACCTGAGGTTGCACAACTAGAGGGTCGCCTCCCAAAGCCGCCACAGCTTCACGCATCGCCGCCAGGTCTGCGACGACAGGGACGCCGGTCAGGTCCTGCATGAGGATACGGGCAGGCGAGAACGCGACCTGGGCTCGCGGCCCAGACGGCCAAGATGCCAGGGCCTGCACGCTGGCCGCCGTGACGGACCGGCCGTCCTCGTGCCGGAGCAGGTTCTCAAGCAAGACCTTGAGAGAGAACGGCAGGCGAGCCACGTCGTAGCTACCAGCGAGGGCCTCTAAACGGTGAATGGTGAGGTCCCGGCCAGCCAGCTTTACCGTGGCCCGCGACCCGAAGGTGTTGTGCGTGCTCATCATGCTCAGCCTAACTACGGCCAGGGCGACAAGGTAAGAGCAGAGAGTCATGAGGCCGAGAGCTAACCTCTTTACCGAGATGGCTGTCACCTTGGTCCCTAACCGCTACCGCGACGCCCGATGTGGGTCATTGCGCCCCGCTGACATCGGCCACCAAGTGCGCTTGGCCGGCTGGGTGGCAGCCAAGCGCGACCACGGGGGCCTGCTCTTCGTCGACCTGCGCGACCCAGTTGGGCCAGACGCGGACCTCCCGCTCGGTGAGCCCGTCGGCGCTGGCAGCCCCGTCAACCGGGGCAGCCACTACGCCTGCATCGTCCAGCTAGTGTCCCACCCTGGCGACCAGGCCTTCGACGTGCTCAGCCGGCTACGGCCCGAAAGTGTCATATCCGTAACAGGCGAAGTGGTTGCGCGCCCGCCCGAGACAGTCAACCCCAAGCTCGCCACGGGCGAGGTTGAGGTGCGCTTGAGCTCTGTCGAGGTGCTGTCGTCCGCCGGGGTGCTCCCATTCCCCGTCGAGCAAGACAGCGAGATCGGAGAAGAAGCGAGGCTCACCTACCGCTACCTCGACATGAGGCGAGGCCCGCTCGTGGAGCGCCTGGCCAAGCGGGCGCGCTTCTGCCAGCTTGTGCGCAACCACCTCTCAGCACGCGGGTTCCTCGAGGTGCAGACACCGGTCCTCACAGCGTCCTCCCCCGAGGGGGCCCGAGACTACTTGGTGCCGAGCCGCCTGTACCCAGGCGAGTTCTATGCCCTGCCCCAGGCTCCCCAGCAGTTCAAACAACTACTGATGGCAGGCGGGGTCGAACGCTATTTCCAGATAGCTCCCTGCTTTCGCGACGAGGCATCAAGAGCAGACCGCAGCCCCGGCGAGTTCTACCAGATCGACATTGAGATGGCCTTCGCCGAGCAAGAAGACGTCTTCCGAGAGGTCGAGCTGCTCTTCGGCGAGCTCGTCTCCCAGCTGTCCAACAAAACTGCGATGGTACCGTTCCCCCGCATTTCCTATGCTGACGCCCTCGCCCGCTATGGGACGGACAAGCCCGACCTGCGCTTTGGCTTGGAGATCGCCGAGCTTACAGGATCGCTCGGGGGTCGCACCGACCTGCCGATGTTCGCCCAAGCACGCGCGAAATCCAACGCTGTCCGAGCGCTGGCCGTGCCTCAGGGCAACGCGCGGGCCCGTAGCTGGTTCGATTCCTTCATCGAAGCGGCCAAGGAGGCCGGGACGATAGGCAGCTGGCTTGCACTGGCACCACGCGGTCCCGAGCAAGCCGAGCCGCGAGGACCGTTGGCTAAAAAACTGACACCGGAGGAGATCTCCGTCCTGGTTAAAGCAACTGGTGCAGCGCCCGGGGACGCCGTCCTCACTTGTGTGGGGCCAGCCTATGGGTCCGCGCCCAGCATCCCGCTGGGCCAAGTGCGGGCTGCGCTTGGCCGTGAACTGGGCTTGGCTGACCCCGACAGGCTGGCCTTCTGCTGGGTAGTCGACTTCCCCATGTACGAGCGCAACCCTGACACCGGCACCTGGGATTTCTCGCACAACCCGTTCTCCATGCCTCAGGGGGGACTAGAGGCGCTGGAGAGCAAAGACCCGGGCGAGGTGCTGGCGTGGCAGTACGACGTGGTTTGCAACGGCGTCGAACTTTCTTCTGGCGCCGTCCGCAACCACCTGCCCGACGTGATGGAAAAAGCCTTTGCCATAGCCGGTTATTCTCGGCAGCGCATCGAGCGTTCGTTCCCAGCACTATGGAGCGCTTTCCATTACGGCGCTCCTCCGCACGCCGGTATAGCTCCCGGGGTCGACCGGCTCCTCATGCTGCTGGAGGACCAGCCAAACATCCGCGAGGTCATAGCGTTCCCGCTCAACCAGATGGCTCGTGACCTGCTTATGGGGGCACCGGCACCGGTCACGCCCGAGCAGTTGGCCGAACTGCACCTACAAGTCGTGATGCCTAAGCAAGCTCCACCAAAGCTGGCCTAAAGCAACTACTTCGGCTGCCTTCGGCCCTAGCCAAATGGGACGGGCCTGGTCAATTAAGCCCCGGTCTGCCAGACAATCGTTTGACAGCCTGTTTGGTTTGCTGTTTACCAGTACCTACCTACAGGTCTGTCCCGAGGACAGATGACCCAGGTTTTTCGTTGTTATCAGAGACAACCTGATTAGCGGTGATCGCTGCCCACCCACCGGTGTTGACCGACGTTATAGATGAGCCCGAAGCTGCGGGTACCAGTACTACGCCATCTGTTTCATCGATCGTGCCGTCAGGGCCGTCTACGAAGCCGGGCAAGGTCGTCGTGGTGGTTGCCACTGTAGTGGTAGTGATAGTGGTAGCGATCGTGGTTGTGGTCGTGGTCGGCTGAGCCGTCGTGGTCGTGGTGGCAGGAGCAGTGGTGACCGTCGTCGGGACGGTAGTGGTCGTCGTCTCTATTGGCGCGACCGTCTTCGGCACCGTCGTGGTCGTGGTAGCCGGGGCCGTGGTTGTTGTCGTAACGTTCGTACCGGAGCCGATAACCAGGGCGTCAGTCAAGGTCGCCGATTGGCTCTGTGCGGCGTTGTAAACGGTGACGTTGTAGGTGCCAGATTGCATTGCTGGCACTGTCGCGTCGATCTCGCTAGTGCTTGACATGCTGACTGGTTCGCCTTGGTTGCCAACGTAGACGATGGGGTTGACTGGTAGGTTGTTGCCGAAAATCTGCACTTCCCCACCGCTTGTTGGCAACTGGTTCGGCGTGACGTAGGTCAGCGAAAAGTCGCCCTTGTTGATGCTCTTCGGCACCGTCGTGGTCGGCTGAGCCGTCGTGGTCGTGGTAGCAGGAGCAGTGGTGACCGTCGTCGGGGCGGTAGTGGTCGTCGTCTCTATCGGCGCGACCGTCTTCGGCACCGTCGTGGTCGGCTGAGCCGTCGTGGTCGTGGTGGCAGGAGCAGTGGTGACCGTCGTCGGGGCGGTAGTGGTCGTTGACGCTGTGGTCGTCGTTGTTGAGCTTGGTGGCGGTACTGGTTGGTCACCGACATCAAAGAAAACTGGCCCTCCCGGCATGGATGTGGGTCGATTTAGGGATCTACGGCCCGGCGACGCTCGTGTGGCAGGACATGCTCGATCGGT
>JBMFUG010000038.1:0-23894 GCA_049966695.1 Acidimicrobiales bacterium
CCACCACGTCCGAGCGTTGGAAGCGCAGTTCCTTGCCTACCCGGACGAAGCGGATTTTGTGCTCACGTGTGAGCCTGTAGACGAAGTGATGACTGACCTTGAGGTAGGCAGCGAGGTCGTCTACCCCCAACAGCTCCGGCAGTTGCTCCACGCATTTACCTATGCCGGCTGGAGCACGGACTGCCACCTTCGCCGCGGTCATCGCGGCGCAATCGCGGCGAGGGCTTTTCTGCCTGTCCCTGAGATGACAAAAAACCCCACCTGACCAGGATGTTTACTGGAGCCCCCTGTCGGAATCGAACCGACGACACCAGCCTTACCATGGCTGTGCTCTACCGACTGAGCTAAGGGGGCGGACCGGCCGGAGCCGGTGAGCCGGCCTCATCATAATAGAAGCAAGCTGGCAAGGGCCGCTGAGCCCGTTCACGATGTCCTAGCCTCGTCTCATGCAACCAGGCGCACGTCTGAAGGTCGACATCTGCATGGCCACTGCCGCTCATGCCGAGGGTACGCGCGCGATTTACAACCACGCCGTGGAGACCACCACGGCTACGTTCGAGATCAGGCCCCGCACCATTGAGGAGCAGCTAGCTTGGGTGCAAGAGCACACAGGCGCCTACCCAGCAATAGTCGCGCTGGCACCTGACGGGCAGGTTGCCGGTTTTGGCTCCCTGTCCCCTTACCGGCCCCGAGCCGCGTACAGCACAACGGTCGAAGACTCTGTCTACGTGGCCGAGAAGTTCCAGCGCCAGGGAGTGGGCCGAGCTTTGCTCGAACATCTGCTCGAGCTGGCCGAGGCCCATGGTTTCCACGCAGTGATCGCCCGCATCGCCGGAGACAACGTGGCATCCATCGCCTTGCACCGGGCCTGTGGCTTCGAAATGATCGGGGTCGAACGAGAGGTCGGCCGTAAGTTCGGGCAATGGCTCGACGTCGCCTGTATGCAACGGCTGGTCTAGGCGGGTGCCGCTTTAGCCGCCAACCGCCAACCGGGCCAGTTCCTCGTTGGCTGCAGCAGCCGGCAATGCCTTGCCATCAAGGGTGTGCACCCGAGCGAAACGCAAGCTGGAACACAGCCACAACCCGTCCGCAGCGAACAAGTCCGCCACCTCAAGGTTGTCCCGGGCCGTCTCCCACCCGACCGCCTCGGCTGCTGCGAACAACTGGGCCACGCTAATGCTGTCCAATATCCCGATGGAGGGGGATGGGCTCACCAGCCGCTTCCCGAACGCCACCACGACCGAGGAGGTGCCCGACTCCCACACAAACCCGTCCGGCCCTACGAAGACCACCTCGTCAGCACCTAGGCGTCGTGCCCAACGTCGCGAGGCCACGTTCACAGCGTACGAAAGCGTCTTCGCCCCGAGCAAGAGCCAGGGGGCGCCCGCTCCGAGACCGCTCGCGAAACCACGCTCTAAGGTAACCGCTCTTATGCCACCTTTTCGCTGCTCCCGCACGGCCGGCGCCAGCTCCTGCCCGAGCACGTAAGCGCTCGGCAGCCCGCCTTCCTCCGGGCCTCGTGTGCACACGAGGCGCATCTCCCACTCTTCGCTACCCTGCCAAGCCCTGATCGCGGTGCCGACAGCTGCTCGCCAGGCCTGCTCACCAGGGACCTCGAGGTCAACTTGTCGAGCAGAACGGTAAAGCCGCTCCAAGTGCGGTCCCAGGTGCTGAGACCGCCCGGCGACCACCAAGAACCGCTCGAAGACACCATCGCCGCGGAGCACCCCCAGGTCGTCGGCCCGCAGGAACGGGGCGCGAGGGTCGCTACAAAGCTGTGGCCCTTCTGCGCCAACCACGACGAGGACCATTGCGGGTAGCTCCATGACCCCGACGCTAGTAACCTCTTTGGTGGTGCAAGACGACCCCCGCTCCCTTCTGGCCCAGCTAACGGCCGAACTTGACGAAGTCGAATCGTGCATACGTCGCATGGACGATGGCACGTACGGCCGCTGTGAGTCCTGCGGGCAGCAGGTACCGACGAGCTACCTGCAAGGCGCACCAACGGCCCGGCGCTGCCCTAACTGCTCCTAAACCTGGCCACTACGAAAACCTCGTCATGACGTGGCTCCTGCGCAAGCCTCCAGGAGCTCCCCAAGAGCTGGTCAGCTCCTCGCTCTTATAGGTCCGCTTGGCCCGCTATTTTGCGAGGGCCTTGCAAATAGGCGGAGCCGTACCCTCGAGCTTGAGCAACGTGCAAAAGCTCTCAGCCCCGACTTTCCAAGTGCCCCCGAGGAGCACCGCTTCGCCCTTTTGGCCAGCCAGAGCTGTCTTGCCCCCCAATGTGACCGAGTAGACAACGACCGCTGTCTTGGCCGTCCGGGCCAAAGTGACCTTGGATACCTTAGCCGCCGTGCTCTTGGCAAGGGGCGAGCTTGCCTGAGCTTTTATCACCGGCGCGAACTGCGGGCCATCTTGGACGAGCTGGACCTTGCGGTCGGCTGGAGTACGGCCAGAAAAAAAGGCCTGCCAATCAGTTATTATCTTCGCCCGTGCAGAGGCCTGGCTCGACGTGCTGGCCACCTTGCGACTGGCCGACGCCGTGACGGCGGTACCCATCAGCAGAGTTGCCGCCACTCCAACAGCCACGATTGTCCGCCCCATCAGAGCTATGTGCCTAGTCATGGCTAATTAGCCTACCCCGCCCGCTCGCAGGACGGCCCCCTCACAGGACGTGACGGGACAGGAGGGCCCCCACGGCGCTCGCCTTGCCGTTGCTACAAGCCTTCCGGCTCGCTTTTGCCGCGTAGCGTCACAGCGGCGACTATGGCAGCGACCAACATGGCGATGCCGGAAGTGAGCAACGCCACGTCCAGCCCGTCCCGGAACGCACTGTACGCGGCTTCAAAGACCTTCGTCTCGATGGACCCACCACCGCTGACACCCTTTGGCACAAGGCCGGTCTCGATCGCGTCGATGATGATCCCGAAAAACCCCTTTGGGACACCGATGGCGCTGAGGCGATGGATGAGGTCAGCGTTCAGGTGCGCGTTCACGAGCGCCCCGAGCACAGCGACGCCAAAAACGGCGCCAAGCTCACGGCTCGTGTTGGTCGCCGACGCGGCCATGCCGGAACGCTGTGGTGGTACCACGGCCAGCACGACCGAGGTCACCGGCACCACGCTCGTACCAAAACCGAACCCGGCCACTGCCAGCGTCAGCAGGAGCCACGTGGACGGAGCCGACGGGCCGCTCAGCAAAAGCTCTGAGAGCAAGATGCCCACTCCTGCCATCACGCAGCCTTCTGCCATCGACACCCGCGGGCCAGCGACCGCTACTCTTCGGCCGGACAAACCAGAAGCCACGATCATGGCCACCGTCATAGGCAGGAACTCCACTGCTATGCGCGAGGCGGAGTAGCCGACGACGGCCGCCAGGTACAGCGCCGTAAAGAAAAAAATCGAGAACACGCCGAAGAACAGCACGAAGACCACTACCAAGGCGCCTGAGAAGGGGGCCGACCTGAAATAGCTGAGCTCGAGCATCGGGTAGCGCACTTTGCGCTCGGCCCTGACGAAACCGACCAGCAGCACGAGGCCGACGATGAACAAGACGATAACTGTGGCCGAACGGTACCCGTTGGTCTCACCGAAGATGGTGGCAAATGTGAGCGCGCTCAGCCCGGCTGCCCCGGTCCCGAAACCGGCGAAGTCAAGACGCCCCGAGGCGGGGTCGGCGGACTCGGGGACGGCCAGCGCCGCCAGCACGATGATCGCCACCGCTGCTGCGACATTGAACCAGAACACCGCCCTCCAGGTACCGACGCTCACGAGCAGCCCCCCGAGCACTGGGCCAAGAGCAAGCGCAAGGCCCGACACGGCAGCCCACGCGCCGAGCGCATGGGCGCGCTCTTGTTGGTCCGGGTAGAGATGGCGGATAACCGAAAGCGTCCCCGGCTCTGATGCGGCAGCGCCCGTCCCCATAATGACGCGGGCCACGATCAACACTGCCGGGTTGGGCGCAAGGGCTCCAAGCAGTGAACCGGCGGCAAAAACAGCCAGGCCAGACAGCATGACCCGCTTTCGCCCGAAGCGGTCTGACAGCGACCCGGCGGTCATCATGAGGCCGGCAAAGGTGAGGGCGTAGCCGTTCACGACCCACTGGAGCTGGACAACCCCGGCGTGCAGCCGCGATTGCACGTCTGCCAGTGCGACGCTCACGATCGTGGTGTCGAGGAAGGTGAGGAAAAGGACAGCGCACACCGCCGCCAAGGCGAAGCGGACGTCCCTCAACCAGGCCCCCCGGGACGACTGCATCTTCAGGTCGCAGGTCGACCGTGCGCAGGCGGTACCAGCCGAGCAACTGGCTTATAAGGTCGTCGCGCTCGCGCAGGCTCGTTCATGTCGTCGACGGAGCGGAGTTTGCCGAAGGGAGCACAAGCACCTTGCCGACGGCACCTTGTTGGACTGAGTCTTGAGCTGCCGCCACCTGTTCCAAGGGAAACCTGTGCACGGGCAGCTCGGTCAGGGCCCTCTCGCTCAAAGCTTCTTGGGCCCAAGCTACGGCTTGCTCCAGCTCGCCCTTCGGTACACCGTACAACAGCACATAGTGAAGCGTCGCGTTAGCGTTCATCAGCTGACGCGTGGGTACGACTGGGTCGCTTGGCTCGCTTGCGTAGACTACGATGACCGTGCCCGGGCCGCTCACGGCCAAGTCAAGCTGGAGGTTGGCGCCGAGGGCCACTTCAACCACTCGGTCGACGCGAGGGGCAAACGACTTTACCGCTTCGATAGCCCCTGCATCTCGGTAGTTGACTACTAAGTCTGCGCCTGCAGCCCGGGCCAGAGCCGCCTTTTCGTCTGAGCTGACCGTGCTCACAACCCGTGCCCCAGCATGCTTGGCAAGTTCGATAGCGAAGTGGCCCACCGCACCGGCTCCCCCGGCCACGAGCACGGTGGCGCCCCTCAGGGCTTGCTTGCCCCCGCCTTGGCAGGCAAGGCAATGTGCAGCGGTAACAGCCGGGACGCCCAAGCTAGCCCCAAGCTCCAAGGACGCACCAGGAGGCAACGGGACGGCCCGCTCGGCCGGCACCAAGCAGTACTCGGCAGCTGTCCCCCAGCGGTTGGCCATAGCAGCTAAGTACAGCCACACCCGCTGGCCGGGTACTAGACCGCTGACCCCCTCCCCGAGCGCATCGACAAACCCAGAGCCGTCATGATGTGGCACTTGAAAGTCTTCAGGGGCGGCACCTGTGAGGCCCGAGCGCGTTTTCCAATCGGTCGGGTTGACGCCCGAGCAAGCAATTCGCACCCTAACCTCGCCTGGGCCTGGTCCTGGCACTGCCACGTCCTCGACGGACAGCACGCTCGATGGGCCCGTGGTCCTGTAAATGGCAGCTCGCACTCGACGACCTCCCTCAGGTGCCCTAGCCCTTGGCCCGCCGGGCGAGCACGGCTTCAGCGATCTGCACGGCGTTGAGCGCCGCACCTTTCAGCAAGTTGTCCCCCGAGACGAACATGACGAGCCCGCGGCCATCGTCCCGGCCTTTGTCCTCGCGGACCCTCCCCACAAGGCAGTCATCTACGCCGGCGCACGCCAGCGGCGTGGGCATGTCGACCAGCTTGACACCGGCGGCCGAGCTCAGCACTTGCCTTGCTCGCTCAGCGGGTACCGGGCGCTCGAAGTGGGCCACCAAGGAGACAGAGTGACCAGTAAAAACGGGGACCCGGGCGCAAGTGACTGTGACCGGCAAATCAGGCAAGTGCAAGATCTTGCGGCTTTCGTCGCGGAACTTGTGCTCCTCGTTGGTCTCGTCGTCAACGAAGCTACCCGCCACCGGCAAGACGTTGAACGCAATGGGGCCGGCAAAGACCTCGTGAGGCGGGAAGGAAATAGCCGAGCCGTCGAAAGTGAGCCCCTTGGCCTTTTCGCCTGCCGCGCTCACTTGCCTAGCCAGCTCCTCTACCCCGCGCCTACCTGCGCCCGAGGTTGCTTGGTACGTCGAAGCGATGACACGCTGCAGGCCGGCTTCGTCGTGGAGCGGCTTCAGCACCGGCATGCACACCATCGTCGTGCAGTTCGGGTTGGCAACTATCCCCTTGGGTATGTCTGCCAGGTCCTCACCGTTGACTTCTGGCACCACCAAGGGCACTTCTGGGTCCATCCGCCAAGCTGAAGAGTTGTCGACCACAATTGCACCAGCCTCAGCCACGACTGGTGCCCATTGGCGCGAGGCAGGAGCTCCCATGGAAAACAGCGCTATGTCGATGCCCCTGTGGTCTGAGCGCGCCACGTCTTCCACGACGGTCCCGTCAATTTCCGCTCCAGCGGAGCGCTCTGAAGCAAAAAGGCGCAACTTGGTGACTGGTAGCTTGCGCTCACGCACGACTCGCCGCATGACCCCGCCCACCTGGCCAGTGGCACCGTATATACCCACGCAAAGGCCCATATCAGTCCTCCAGGCCGAAAGCCTTGTGCAGCGCTATAACCGCTCGGTCAGAGGCGTCGGCGCGTACTACACATGTCAGCCGGATCGCAGACGTAGAGATCATCTCGATGTTGATGCCTTCGGCGGCCAGTACCTCGAACATGGTCGCCGACACCCCTGGGTTGGTGCGCATACCGGCGCCGATTATCGACACTGTGGCTATGTCCGGGTCGGCTATCACCTGGCCGGCCCCGATCTCGTCGGCAAGCCAACCTGCCACCTCGTCCGCAATGGGGAGCTCGTCGCGCGCGACCGTAAAAGAGATGTCCGTCTTGCCATCGAGGGAGATGTTCTGCTCGATCATGTCCACGTTTACCAACCGGTCCGCCAGGGCGCGGAACAGTTTTGCTGCGATGCCCGGACGGTCGGGGACGCCCGTGACGGTCACCTTGGCCTCGGACTGGTCGGAGACCACAGCTGAAATGATGGGCTGCTCCATGACGTTGCTCTCCTCTACTATCCACGTGCCGGGCTCCCAGGTAAAACTCGAGCGCACGTGCAGGCGCACCCCGTGGGTACGCGCGAACTCAACCGAACGCATGGCCGGCTTGGGGCAGCCAGCCGCGTTCATTTCCAACATCTCCTCATAGCTCAACCGAGCTATGCGCCGGGCACCGGGCACTACCCTTGGGTCCGCGCTGAAGACCCCCGGCACGTCGGTGTACAGCTCACAGGCGTCCGCCCCGAGGGCCTTGGCCAAGGCGACCGCGGTCGTGTCTGACCCGCCCCGGCCGAGGAAGGTGATCTCGCGCTCTAGCGAGACCCCCTGAGCACCACCCACCACCGGGACCCTGCCGTTGGCCAAGGCATCCAAGATACGGCCGGGCCTCACCTCGACGATCTTGGCCTTGGTGTGCTCCCCGTTCGTTATCACCCCTGCCTGGCTACCGGTGAAGCTGTCGGCGGGTACCCCCAAGTCGTGCAGGGCCATGCAGAACAAGGCCATGGCCTTGCGCTCCCCTGCTGTGATCAGCATGTCCAGCTCCCGGCCTGGGAGCGTCTTGGACACCTGGCTAGCCACGTGCAGCAGCTCGTCTGTCTCCTTGCCCATAGCCGAGATCACGACCACCGGTTGGTCACCGCGGCGGCGGACGCGGGCCACGTAGTCGGCTACGTTGCGCATCCGCTCGGCATCGGCAACAGACGTGCCCCCGAACTTCTGTACGACTAGTGCCACACCACCAACGCTACCAGGGGACACCTCCATGTCGCCTAGCCCCCCTCCGTGCCGCCTGGCTCCACAGCACTTCGTCAATTGCGCTACGCTGCGGCGCCGTGCCATCAGAAAAGCGAATGCGCCAGCAAGCCCGCAAAAGGAGCATGGAGCAGCTCCGTCGCTCTCAGATGCAGCGGCGTCGGAGGCTGCAGTTCTGGTCCATAGCAGGCGCCGGGGTCGTGGTGGTCGTCGTGGCGGCCGTCCTGATCTCGGTCCTCTCGGGCGGTAAGACCAAACATGTCGCCTCGAGCGCCAAAACGACAGGGGCCACCACCTCCACAACGAGGAGGACGACCACCACCACCACGTCCCCTCCCGTGTCGGTGCCACTGCTTGCCGCCCCTGCGCACGTCGGCTGCCCTAACCTGAACGGCACTTCACCGCACTACACGAGGTTCTCGGCTGCTCCGCCGATGTGCATCAACCCCGCCAAGACCTATACCGCCAAGATAGTGACCGACATCGGCACCGTAACGGTCAAGCTTTTGGCTTCAGAGAACCCAAAGACGGTCAACAACTTCGTGTTCCTGGCGGGGTACCACTTCTACAACGGGACGGCCTTCCACCGCGTCTGCACGGGCTTCGTGGACCAAGGTGGCGACCCGACCGGGACCGGCTCGGGCGGGCCAGGCTATTCCTTTAACGGCGGCGCTCCTAAAAGCGCGAGCGTCTACAAGGCTGGAGCCCTGGCAATGGCCAACTCGGGCACGCCAAGTAGCGACGGGAGCCAGTTCTTCTTCGTCATCGGCAACGGGGGCCAGCAACTGTCCCCGGACTACAGCTACTTCGGCCAGGTCACTGGGGGGATGAGCGTCCTCGACAAGATCAACCAGGACGGCACGTCTGCCGATGCAACAGGAGGCTCTTGCCCTCCAAGGGTCGTCCACAAGGTGCTGAACGTCACGATCACCGAGTCTTGAGCCCGGCGGCAGACATATCCGGCACGGCCTGTGGTCGGCCGGCACACGGCGCCCGCACGCCCATAGAGCGGCTTGGCTTGGAGATGACCGCCCGCCCCTTAGGAACCCAGTAGCGACGGCCCTCTCAGGACTGGGGACTACCCTCTCAGGACTGGGGACTAACGGTGCCCGTAGAGAAGTTGGGTTGGACGTTGTTGAGGGCGTCCAGCCCGACGGGACGGCCGTCCAGCCAAACGTTGACCTTGCCGGCCCCGGCAACGCTCCAAGTGCCCTCAGGGCTACGTAAAAGTGCCGTGCGCTCGTCAACGGCTGCTATGCAAAGCCCCCCGGAGGCCAGCTTCACAGTGCGACGCGTCTTTTCTTCAGTCCAGTCGTCGGCGTGAGGCAGCACCGCCAACTGCGACAGCATGCCCAGGCCGAGAGTGAGCGCCCCGCCTCGCGGGTCGACCATCGTGTCGCCGAGCACCATTGCCCCTGCCGACGACGCAGCGACCACGGCACCGGCTGCCCACGCGTCGACCATGGCTGCCCACACGGCCGATGACTTCAGGACCGACCGAAGGTGCAGCACCGAGCCCCCGGCCACGTAGACGAACCTGGCCGCTCGCACCGTGCTAGCAAGCTCTGAGTCCTCTGCGTCAGGGCGCTTTAGCACCATGCATGCCTTGGCAGACGCCCCGAGGCGAGAAAAATAGGCCGAAGCAGCCTCGACTGAGCGCTCAGGGTGCCAGTAGGCGGCGGCTGTCGGGAGCACGAGCACCTGCGTAGTGCCGGCTGCGGCGAGCAACCCGGAGTCGATCTCCTCACAACCTGCAGTCCACTCCCCGCCCCCGACGAGGGCGAGCAAACCCGGCCTAGGCAGCCCCGACTTGGCAATATCTGGCACCCGGCCAGTATTGCACGAGGCCCGGCCAACAAGCCACGCTTGAGCCAAGTTGGCCAGGCCGTCGCAATATGCAGGCCGTAGACACGCCGTACGCGGGCCGTAGACAATGGTTGTGGTCGGAGCCGGCATCGATCCGGCGACCTCGCACTTTTCAGGCGCGCGCTCTACCAACTGAGCTATCCGACCGCGGACCTGACGGGATTTGAACCCGCGGCCTCCGGCTTGACAGGCCGGCGTGCACTCCAGGCTGCACCACAGGTCCCGATTGTTACTCGGTGCACTGCCGAACCAATAGAGCCGGTCGGCACGAGCCAGTATAGAGGCTCGGCGTTACGGCCGCAGCAAGAGGGCCACCAGCACCCGCCCGCGCTCAACGCCAGCCCACGGCCGGACGTGCTGTCGGCCGCAACCTGTACGTAACCTGGTGCCAAGATGCGGCGACATAAAGACCGTAAAGGCCAAAACGCAGCGGTACAGATGCTGTACAAGACAAAGATGCAGCGCTTTGAAGGCACCACGACGGCGTAAGCACATAGCCGCTTTGGCTACAGGGCCGGCCGTACTGGCCCTGCTCGTCCCCTTGGCGAGCGTCGCCCAGGCAAGCCCCTCGCCAACTAGCGGCTGGGTGGCCCTTCCCGGGAACACCCCACCCCCGCCGGCCCGCTTCGGTGCTACGCCGGTGAAGCCTGCACCGGCCAGCGCTCCGGTCGAACTGCAGGTTTACTTCCAGCCGTCAGCCCCCGCTGAGCTCAGCGCGCTGGCTAGCGCCGTCTCCACCCCGGGCAACTCTTACTACCATCACTACTTGAGCGTCTCGCAGTTTGCCACTTTGTTCGGGGCGAGCGCGGCCGAGGTGGAGGGCGTCGACCAGTACCTGAGCTCCCAGGGCCTCGCAGTGGGCCCCCTGCAAGCAAACCACCTGGCGCAAGACGTGAGAGGGACTGCCGGCCAGGCTGAAGCCGCGTTCCGCGTACCTCTGCTGCAGCTGCGCACCGGCCACGGTGCTCTCGTGGTCGGGTCCACGGCAGCGCCCCGGTTGCCTGCCTCATTGGCAGGCGGTATCAGCTTCATTGGGGGTCTCGATCCTTGGGTGAGCGAGTCTAACGACTTGGTCAGGCTCCCTCCGCCGGCCAGGCACGCCCCGGCCCCGGTGCATGAGGCTCCCGCTTCGACAGCCAGCTCGGCAGCTTGCCCGCAAAGCGCTCTCGTCGGGCTCAGCCCGGCCGCCCTGGCTAGCGCCTACGGGTTGTCCGGCTTTTACGCCAAGGGGTATGAAGGCCAGGGCGAAACGATCGGGTTCATAGAGTACGCCTTAGCAGACACAGTCGCTATCAACACCTTTGAAGCATGCGTCGGTGCCTCGCTCACGGTGGACTACGACCCGACCAGCTCCCCGCCCACCAACGTAGACCCCGAAGTAGCCGCTGACGTCGAGGTCATCGCCGCTTTGGCGCCAAAGGCGACCGTCGCGGTTTACGAGTCCTCGCAGAACGGCACCGGCCTGGCACCTTGGCAGCTCGCTGTTTCAGGACAGGCACCCGGAGGCCTGCCCTCGGTCATCACGTCGTCATGGGGGTCGTGCGAGCCAGCTACCGACATGGGCACTGCTTACTACCAAGAGGAGCAGGTCATCTTCGAGGAAGCCGCTACCCAGGGCCAGAGCATTTTCGTCGCCTCAGGCGACGACGGCTCGGAGGGTTGCCTCGGGGAAACCGGCAGCAAGGCTCTAGCCGTGGTAGACCCCGCGTCCGCCCCGGACGTCACAGCGGTCGGAGGCACCGGCAGTACCACAGTTACCGGCCCCCAGTACGTTTGGAACAGCTACGGAGCAGCGCAAAGCGCTTGCCTCGGCACCGGGTGCGGCCACGGCGCCAGCGGAGGCGGGGCAAGCGTGGTCTGGCCCGAGCCGGCCTACCAGGCAGCCGCCCAGGTGCCTGCCCCCCCCTGCGATGGTGGCTCCGAGGGCTGCCGAGAAGTACCAGACGTGTCGGCACTGGCCGGAGACCCCTACGGCCAGTACTGTTCCCCAAGCGTGTGCGGGGGCAATGGCTGGCTTGGCTTCGGAGGTACGAGCCTGGCTGCCCCGTCATGGGGAGCGGTCGCGTTGTTGTCCGACAACATGTGCACGACCAAAGTGGGCTTCCTCAACCCGCTTCTTTACAGCGAGCCTCGCAAGTTGACCGGCCCTGTCACTTCGGGTAACAACGACCTGACCGGTTCCAACGCTGGGCAGTACCCGGCTTCGCCCACCGGCGGCTTCTCAATGGCGACCGGCCTCGGTTACCTCGGGGGCACCGACCTGTCGACGGGCGCCCTGTGCGGCCCACCGAGCACCGCCGGGACGCCCGCCGTCGTCACTAGCCTCCCAGGGGCCGGCATCGGGGCCCTGGTGCCGACCCCTCCGGCTTATGCCTGCTCTAAAACGACGACCAGGGTCGTCCAAGGCGAGCCGGTGGCCCTTGCGGCCACCGAGGGCGTCAACGGGTGCGCCGGTTATTGGGTAGCCACCAAAAGCGGCGATGTGGCAGTTTTCGGGTCAGCCACCAACTATGGCTCGCTCGGCCACGTTCGTTTGAACGCTCCCATAGTGGCAATGGCGGCTACGGCTGACGGGCAGGGTTACTGGCTGGCGGCGTCGGACGGAGGGGTTTTCGCTTTCGGGGACGCAAAGTTTTACGGCTCAGCCACGCCCCTGCACTTGAAGTCGCCGGTGGTCGGCATCGCAGCGTCCCCAGACGGCCATGGGTACTGGCTGGCGGCGTCGGACGGAGGGGTTTTCGCTTTCGGGGACGCAAAGTTTTACGGCAGCACCGGCAAGCTGCACCTGGACAAGCCGGTGGTCGGCATCGCAGCGTCCCCAGACGGCCATGGGTACTGGCTGGCGGCTTCGGACGGAGGGGTTTTCGCTTTCGGGGACGTCCGCTACCGAGGGCCGACCAGCGCTAACGAATTGACGCCCGAGACTCGCGTCGTCGGCATCAGTGCCGGCAGGCAGGGCACCGGCTACCGCTTGGCCACCGCTAGCGGCACAGTCTTAGATTTCGGGGCGCACTTGTACGGCAGCCTGGGCGGCAAGCCCCTCTCGGCGCCCATAGTGTCCATCTCGCCAAGCCCGGACTACCGGGGCTACTACCTAATGGGCTCATCAGGCAAAGTTTTCGCCTTCGGGGACGCCGTCTTCCTCGGGGACGCCACTAGTGCAAGGTGACAGCCCACAGGTACCGCTTCGTGGCAGGTAGTAACGACCTGGCATGTAAAAGGGCTGCACAGCACATAAAAAACCGCGCATGCCACGCCGGGAGCTCACTCCCACTCTATTGTGCCCGGCGGCTTGCTGGTTATGTCGAGCACGACACGGTTGACCTCCCTCACCTCGTTGGTGATGCGGGTGGAGATCCGCGCCAGTACCTCGTAGGGGACCCTAGAGAAGTCAGCCGTCATGGCGTCCTCGCTGCTCACCGGCCGGAGCACCACCGGGTGGCCATAAGTGCGCCCGTCTCCTTGCACTCCAACCGAGCGCACTTCCGCCAGCAGTACCACGGGGCACTGCCAGATTTCCCGGTCAAGACCGGCCGCGGAAAGCTCGCTGCGGACGATGGCGTCGGCCCGTCGCAAGATCTGCAGGCGTTGCTCTGTCACCGCGCCCACTATGCGGATAGCAAGACCAGGTCCTGGGAAGGGCTGCCGCCAAACGATCTCGTGCGGTAGGCCCAACTCCTCGCCCACTGCCCGCACCTCGTCCTTGAAGAGCCTCCGCAACGGCTCGACCAGCTCGAAACGAAGGTCTTCTGGCAAGCCGCCCACATTGTGGTGGCTTTTTATGTTCGCCGCCCCCTCTCCCCCACCCGACTCCACAACATCTGGGTAGAGGGTCCCCTGCACCAAGAACCTTATGCCGCCGTTGGCCCCGGCCAGCTCGGCTGCTGCAGCCTCAAAAGCGCGGATGAACTCCCTACCGATAGCCTTGCGCTTGGCCTCAGGGTCAGCAGGGTCGGCAAGCGAGCTCAACGCGTCCAGGAACTGCCGCTCGGCATGTACCACCTTCAGCTTGACGCCGGTCGCTTTGACATAACCTTGTTCAACCTGCTCGCGCTCGCCCTCTCGGAGGAGCCCATGGTCCACGAACACGCACGTGAGCTGGTCACCTACAGCACGCTGCACGAGCGCCGCAGCGACCGCCGAATCGACGCCTCCCGACAGGCCAGCGATCACCTGATGGGTGCCGACCTGGTCGGCGACGGCCTTGACGGCGTCGTCGATGATGCTCCCCGTGGTCCAATTGGGCTGGGCTCCGGCGACACGGTAGAGAAAGTTCTCGATCAGTCTTTGGCCATATTGTGAATGGGCCACCTCGGGGTGCCACTGGACGGCGTAAAGCCGCCGAGCAGCGTCCTCAAAGGCTGCCAGCTCGGCCGAGGCCGTGCTAGCAGTACGGCGGAAGCCAGCCGGCAGGCGGACGACGGCATCGCCGTGGGACATCCACACTGATTGGCGCTCCGGTTGCCCCTGGAACAGCACAGAGGTCAGGTCGACTAGCGCCTCCGACCGCCCGAACTCGCTCCCCTCGGCAGGCTCAACCTGGCCCCCAAGGGCAACCGCCATCGCCTGAAGGCCGTAGCAGATGCCAAGGACCGGCACCTCGCCGCTGAGCAGGACTGGGTCGACCCGGGGCGCACCGTCGGCGTAAACGCTCTCAGGCCCGCCCGACAAGATCAAGGCTGCTGGCCGGCGGGCAAGGACCGCACCGGCAGGCGTGGTATGGGGCAAGATCTCGCTGTAGACGTGGGCTTCCCGCACCCGCCTAGCGATCAGCTGGGCGTACTGCGCACCGTAATCGATCACCAGTACTGGCCCTGACGCGAAATGGGCAACCGGGCTTGCAGGTCCGGTCATTTCAGCGTGCAGTGCAGCAGTGCGCCTAGCAGGCTCATCCATATACCTTAACAGCAACAGCCTGTTGCCCTATCGGCCTGTTCGTCCCCTTGGCCTATTCGGCCTGTTGGCCCCCTTGGCGGCTGCTTCGCAGCCACTGTTGTGCCATAACCCACGCCGCAGCGAGCAGCACGGCGGCGGCAGCGAGCTCAATGGCCAAAGCCAAGCTCACGTAGGGAGCACCCAGCCTCTCCTGCCAACCGAACAAGCCAAACAGCATTGAATAGACCAAGGCGAAGGCGCTCACCACCCCGTAGCCGGACGCCGCTACGACGAAGAGCAATTTGCGCGTTGCCACCGTGGCAAGGGCCAGCAACCAGCCAATGACCGCCTGGGCCAAAAAAAGAGGCCCGATCGTGGGTATGTTGCGGAACCCCTGGCTGTCCCAAAGGTAGAAGTGCAAAGCAGCGGACCCCGCCACGAGCACGGAGCCCGCCCCAACAGCCGCGTTGAGCGCCAGT
Organism: Acidimicrobiales bacterium; assembly: GCA_049966695.1. GTDB lineage: Bacteria > Actinomycetota > Acidimicrobiia > Acidimicrobiales > Palsa-688 > JAKAWM01. The sequence continues at coordinate 14,843 of JBMFUG010000038.1, forward strand.
CGCACCAAGCCGGGCGACTTAGCTGCCCCACGGTCGTGCACGCCGTTAGGGCTGGGCTCACTTAGCACCGACTTCACCTTTCTCATCGCCCTCAAAGCCGCTGTGACAGCCCGGTTGGCTCCTCCCTTCGCCCTCGCGGCCCGGCCTTTCCTACCCCGCTCGGGCCTACCCGCTCCGGCCGGGAAGGAGGTGCTAGGCCCAAGTTGAAGAGGTCTTAGTGCTGGTCGTCGCCCCGGTTGCCCTATGGCTAGTCGTGGTGGCCTTGGCCCCGGCGGTTGCCACCTTGGCCTTAGCCGTCGTGGTGACATGCTTGACGGCCGTGGTTTGAGCTAGGTACCAGATGTGGAACAACCCCTGGCCAAAAGCCTTGCCCTTGCTGTCGCGTACATAGGTGTACAAGGGCTTGCCATACCAGGTGACCTGCCGCCCGGAAGGGCCGTCCACGACACCAAGACCGCTAACACCGCTGCCCGCCACCGCGCCAGCTTGTCCCTTCGGCAGCACCAAAGGCGGCCACACGGTGAGGCATGTGCCCTTGCAGGCCCAATGCCCTGGTTTGTTCGCCGTGTCGTAGTACAAAGCCAGGCCCTTTTGGTCGACCAGGACCTTGCCGTACTTGGGCAACGTTGCGACGCTCACCACGACTTGGCCAGCACGCACAGCTTGGTGCCTCGCCACAAGGTGCTCGGCAGCGTTGGCCGGTAAAGCTGTGACAGCCAACGACCCCACTCCCACAAGGGCGCCAACCGCTATGGTGCCCCACTTCGCCGGTCGCAAACTCGTGGAGCGTTTGCCCTGTACGGGGTTGGTTCCCATAAGCCTTCTCAAGTGCATAGTTCCTCCTGTCCGAGCGCTTGTAGTCGGTCTACCTAATGTACATACGAAGGAGGACCAACCGGAGATATAGTTCTGGCCCAATCGCGGCCCAGGCCCGCCTTGCGCACGGCCACGACATGGCTTACAGCCACGACATCGCTGCAAGCCACCTAGCCTTGGGACAGCGCCTATGGCTTTGCGGGGACGCCGCCCGTCGCGACGGCACCTGCCGCCCAGGCTCTGAAGAGCGCTGCATAATGCCCGCCTTTGGCCACCAGCTCATCGTGGGGCCCAACTTCGACCACCCGGCCAGCCATGACCACGGCCACCCGGTCAGCGCGCTGCGCCGTGCTCAAGCGATGGGCCACGGTCACGGTCGTGCGGTCGGCTGACAGCGCTGCCACCGCCTGTTCCACCTCGAGCTCGGTGCCTGGGTCCAGGCTGGAGGTGGCCTCGTCGAGCACAAGCGCGGCTGGGGCCATGAGGGCAGCCCGCCCGAGAGAGACAAGCTGGCGCTCGCCAGCTGAAAGCCGTGAGCCCCGCTCGCCTACCTGCGCTTGGAGCCCTCCTTCGACACCAAGGAGGTGCCGGTCGCTACCCAGGCGCCTTAGCACGTCCATGACCTCTTCTTCACTGGCTTCGGGACGCCCTATACGGATGTTGTCAAGCACCGTCCCCCTGAACAAGAACCCCTCCTGTGGTACGACAACTATGCGACGGCGGAGGTCGTCGAGACTCGCTTGGCGCAGGTCAACTCCACCGAAGCGGACCGAACCGGCAATTGGGTCGTACAGCCTCCCGATCAGCTTCGCCAGGGTGGACTTGCCTGCTCCGGTCGGGCCAACAAGCACCAGGTGCTCGCCAGGCTCGATGGTCAAATTGACACCGCTCAGGACACTTCTGTCACCACCGCCGCAGTTGCCCTCGCCCTTGCCGCCCTCGGCGTCACTTGCACGGGCCGCCCTGTAAGCAAAGCTCACGTGAGACAGGACAAGCTCGCCTTGGCTGGGCAGTGGCACGGGGTCAATCGGGCTCTTCATGGCCATGTCCGTCCCGAGGAGGGTGAACACCGTACTGAGAGCAGCGCCCGACGACTGGAGCAGGTCGAAAAGCTGGCTCACGCTGTTCACGGCTCCAAAGAGGTTCGACGTGTACAAGACGAAGGCGGCCACCGCCCCCACCGAAGTCAAGCCCAGGTGCACGAAGAACCCTCCTACCAAGAGCAAAAGAGCAGTGGTGACGACCCCTGTCCCCTCTACTTTGGGAAAGAAGAACGTGGCGATGCGCGCCGTTTCTAGAGTGGCCTCCAGCTGCTCGGTGTTACGCCTATGGAACATGTGCTCCATGCGCCGTTCCTGCCGGAAGGCTTGCACGACCCGCACGCCGGCCAGGCCTTCGTCCAAGGTGGCAAGCGTGTCGCCGATCCGTAAGCGAACTGCTCGGTACGCGCGCGAGGAGCTGACTCGGTAACGGGCGGCCGCGACCAGGACTGGTGCCAGGCAAGCCAGCGTCACCCCGAACAAAATTGGCGACATCACCGCCAGGACCACCAACGAGGTAAAAAACAGGCCGACGCTCGTAAGAAAACTGCCGATACCGCTTTGCACCAGGGACTCCAGCACGTCTATGTCAGCCGTCATGCGGGTGAGCAACTGCCCCGAGCTTTCGGCGTCGAAGAACTCAAGAGACTGAGAGACCAAGTGGTTGAACACGCGCTTGCGCAAGTCGTTCAGGACGAGCTCGCCGGTCCCTGAGAACATCCGCGTCTGGGCCCGGGTAAAGACAAAGAACGCGGCCGCAACAGCTAAGTAAGCCGCGCCGGCCACCTCCACCACGTGCAGGTCGTGGTGGTGGACGAGGCCATGGTTGAGCGCGTAACTGACAAGAGCCGGCCCAGCCAAGGTAGCGCCGAGGGAGCCCAGCAGCGTGGCGAACGCGAGTGCGAGGGACTTGCGGTAGGGGTGCAGCATTGCCAGGGCAGGGCGCCAGACTGAGGCCCCCTTCGGGACGAGAGCGTCGTTCACGGCGCAGGCTCCTTGCCACCAGGCTCACAACTTCGCCCAAGTCCCAGCGCACAGGTCAGCTTGCCCGGCTCACTCGTCTGGGCACGTGCGCCGTCACCAGCCAGGACTGCGACGTAACGCGGGCAGCTGCGGGCAAGCTCCTCATGGGTGCCGTTTGCCACGACGACGCCGTTGTCAAGGAAAATGACGCGGTCTGCGCTCGCGACGGTAGCGGGGCGGTGCGAGACGATGATGGTGGTGCGGCCACGACGAGAGCACGCTAGGCCGGCGACTATTTTTTGCTCCGTGGCCGCGTCGATAGCCGACGTCGCGTCGTCCAGCACAAGCACACGAGGGTCGCCCAGCAACGCCCGGGCCAAGGCGAGCCGCTGGCGCTGGCCTCCTGAAAGCGACATGCCCCTCTCCCCTAGCACGGTCTCCATGCCATCGGGCAGGGCGTCCACGAACTCCTTCGCTTGGGCCAGTTCAAGTGCGCTGCGTAGCTCGTCGTCCCCGAGGTCGGTGCGGCCAAGGGCCAAGTTGGCCCGGACGCTGTCCTCGAAAAGGAAGTTCTCCTCGAACACGACTGCCACTTGGGCCCGTAGTTGCTTGAGCGACAGGTGGCGCAAGTCGCTACCGTCGAGGGACACGGCACCAGAGCTCGGGTCGTAGAGGCGGGACAATAAAGCGACAAGCGTGCTCTTGCCACAGCCCGTCGGGCCGACGAGCGCCACAACCTCCCCTCCGCTCACGTAAAGGTCCAGCCCTTCGAAAACAGCCCGCGTGGCCCCCGGGTAACTAAAGCTCACGGCTTCGAAGCGGATCTCCCCGTTGCCGGGCCTGAGAGCTACAGGAGCGGGCGGGTCGGCAATGGCCGGCACCCTGCGCAAGACCGACCGGATGCGGTGGGAGGAAACCACGGCACGTTGTGCGAGGACGACGTAACCGCCTACAGATTGCACCGGAGGCCCGATGAGGGCCACGTAAGCGTTGAAGGCAAGCAGCATCCCCACTGTCAATTTGTGCCGCAAGACCAGGTCGCCCCCCAAGGTGTTGAGGACCGTCAGCTCCAGCAGGGGGACCGTGCTCATCAACGGGACGAAACGGGTGCGCAGAGCGACTACGTCTAAGGCCCTTGCACGGACTCGGTCAGCCTGGTCACCTAGCCGGCCTTCGAACAGGGCCTCACTGCCAAAACCCTTCACCGTCCTGATCCCGGCTGTCGTCTCCTCGACGACCCCAGCCAGGTTGCCCCGCTCGACCTGTAGCTCGGAGACAGACGCCCGCACGCGGGTGGCAAAGGACTTGGAGCACACTGCAACAAAGGGCAGGCCGGCAAGGGTCACTGCACCCAGGAGCGGGCTTGTCAGCACCAGCACCACGGCCACCGCGAGCACGGTGACGATGTTCGAGCCCCACCATGGGCTTGACGAGACAAATGCCTGGATCTGGAACAGGTCGCTCGTGACCCGCGACAGCAATTGGCCACGGTTGACGCGGTCGTGGTAAGCGACCTCCAGGCTGATGAGCTTTGCGAAGAACCGCTGCCGCAGGTCGGCCTCGAGCCGACGCGACGCCACGGCGTTCGTCCAGCGCCGCGCCCCCGAGGCCCCGGCCTGGACCACGCCCAAGAGCGCTATCAGCGCTGCGAGGACGCTGAGCCTAGCCTCATCGTGGCCCAAGATCCCGGCGTTGACTGCTCGTGCCAGCAGTTCCGGGACTACGACTACACAGCTCGTCCAGATAAGGGCTGCGGCGAAGGACGCGGCGAGAGGCACCCAATAGCCACCGACCGAGCGGAGGAGGAACTTCCAGCCCTCCCGTGCCGTCGCCCCTCCGGCACGTCCAACTACCTGGGCAGCAACTGGCTGCGTTGCGACTTTTTTAGCAGGGACCGAAGACCGAAGGTACGCGCGCGGCACAGTAAAAGCTCTTTTTGACCTCAACCCACCATAGCCAGGTACCGAGGCACAGGCACGCTCTGCATGCCAGGTCAAGGTCCCGGCCGGTCAGGCGCAAGGGGCAACCCAGAGGCGCAAAGGCCACTGCGCAAGTGTCGTCTAGACTGGTCGGCGACCGTCTAAGCGATGGAGGCCAGATGAGCTTTTTCAAGCGTGCCCATGACATCATCGAGGCCAAAGCGAACCGGGCGCTTGACGCGGCCGAAAACCCCAGCGAGATGCTGGACCTTAGCTACGAGCAGATGCTCGAGCAGATCACCAAGGTGAGGACGGCCCTGGTGCAGATCGCAGCAGCCCGCAAGCAGCTCGAGCTCCAAGAAGACCAGTTCAACAGCACTATCGAGCACCTCACCCAACAGGCTGCACAAGCGGTCAAACTAGGCCGCGACGACCTGGCGGCCGAAGCTCTGAGCCGCAAAGCGAGCGCCCAAGAGCAAATAGCAGCTCTGCAACCGCAGCACCAGCAGCTGGTGGACCAGGAGCACAAGATGACCGAGACCCTCCAGGCACTACAGGCCCGGGTCAACCAGTTCCGAACCCAGAAAGAGGTCATGAAAGCGCAGTACGCTGCAGCCAAGGCCTCTTCGTCGGTGAACGACCAAGTTGCAGGGATCGCCGGCACGTTCCACGACTCGACAGCGGCCTTGCAACGAGCTCAGGACAAGATCGCCGCAGCTCAGGCCCATGCCGGTGCGCTGGACGAGCTCTTGGAGTCCGGCGTCCTGGACGCCGTGGGGGCCAACCAGGGAGATGACATCGCCAAGCAGCTCAACGAGCTCAGTGCCTCGGCCCAGGTCCAAAACGAACTGGCCGCCCTCAAGGCCCAAGCCGGCATCGCCTCTGTCCCTCCGCCTGCCGAGCTTGGCCCCGCGCCAGCAGCTGCCTCTACCGAACCGACTGGTGACCAGCCAACCCAATGAGCGAGGTTAGCCAACTTGGCCAAGACGGCCCGGTGGACCTGGAGATGGCAGCCGCCGCCCTGTTGGCCAACAACAAAGACGTCAAGATGATGCTGCGGGTCCTGGGCAAGACGCTCCAAGACAGCGTAGGCGACCGTGTGGAGATCGTCCGCCAGGGCGGCGGGCTCCTTCACAGACAGCCCGAAGACGTAAAGAAGATCACCGTCCACTTGGGCCCCGACGACTACGAGGCCCAACTGGACGGCCGTTCGGTCCAGTGCAGCGTCGCCCGTAGCTCGGGGGGTATCCGCATCCGCAACGAGCAACTGCCGGTGGAGCAATGGCTGAGCCGGCTCCTCGGCGCTCTGCAAAAAGAAGCCGCAAACAACCAGAGCGCCAGGACCGCTCTCCAAAACGTGATACTCGGAGGCAACACATGAGCAGTAGCACTACCCCCTCGGACCTGCCCAAAGATGCTGGGGCAAGGCTCCAGGAGCTGGAGCACGGCCTTTTTACTAGCGACTTGTCCGTAAACGAGTTCTTGTTGGTAAAGCAGGCCGGGTTCCACCCGCTCGGCTTGGTAATGGGCAGCTCCATTTACCATATAGGGCTACAAAAGGGCACCTGGGGCTCCTCGCAAGAAATGGTGAAGCTCACTTCTGCGATGTACAACGCACGCGAGCTGGCCATGAACCGGATGGAAGAGGAGGCCGACCAGCTGGGCGCCGACGGCGTCGTGGGCGTGCGCCTTGACGTCAGGTTTTACGAGTGGGGGCACGACTCAGCCGAGTTCATTGCTGTTGGCACGGCGGTAAAGTCCGAAGACGGCGCCTCCTACCGCAACAAGCTCGGCAAGCCTTTCACAAGCGACCTGAGCGGCCAAGATTTCTGGACCCTGGTGCAAACTGGCTACATGCCCCAGGCGCTCGTAATGGGCACCTGCGTTTACCACATCGCCCACCGCAGCATCGGCCAGGCCTTGGGCCAACTTGGCCAAAACTCTGAGCTGGCAAACTTTACCCAAGCGATGTACGACGCCCGGGAGCTCGCGATGAAGCGCATGCAGGACGAAGCGAACAACCTGGGCGCAGCCGGAGTGGTCGGCATGCGCCTCGAAGAGAAAAGCCACCAGTGGGGGGAGCACACGATCGAGTTCCTGTCCCTTGGGACCGCAGTGGCCCGGAGACCTGGCTCGGACGGAGTGGTACCGCCCCGTCCGACCACGATCATCTCGTTCGACAATTGAGCGAGGTCACGGCGCCCCAGCCGAAAGCGTTCGACTCTGGCTTGACGATCCCAGACTTCGCCGGCTGCCTGTCGATGGGGCTACGGCCCCTGGGCCTGGTACAGGGCTTCTTCTACGGGCAAATCTCGGGTTGGTCCAGCTACTCGGCCACCGTCGCCCGTAACTACCCCTGCGTTTGCATGGAAACCGCCCCGCACACCTCCGGCTGGCTAGGCGAGGTGCAAGCTTTAGACGCCGCCTGGATGAGCGCCCATCAGACCGCCTTGCAGCGCATGCTGCAGGAAGCTGCGGCGCTTGGGGCGCACGGGGTCGTAGGCGTCACGACCGAGATGGGGCACCCGACCAACCAGAACAGCTGCGATGTCCATCTTTACGGCACAGCCGTCGAAGTAGAGGGCGCCACTGCCCCGTCACAGCCCTGGTCAACTCAGCTAGCCGGGCACAAGCTGGCCAAGCTCATCGAGATCGGCTTTGTCCCCAGCTCGGTTGTTTACGCCCGCTGCACGGCGATGATAGTCGAGGGCTGCTACATGGAGTACTACGGCTCCGGCCGTTGCGGCACAGGCTACGTGATAAGCCCGTTGCAAGACGCTCACGAACTTGCGCGCTCAGGGGCGATCAGGGCGGCCAGGCAAGTGTCCCCCGAGTCCTCCTTGTACGACGTGCGGATGCAGGTCCACGAAACGGAGGGCTCAGGCGGGAGGAGCGCCTTGAGCCAGGTGGGCGGCCTCGGCCAAGCTCTTGGCGGCTCCGCTACATATGTCACCTGTGCGCTCTTGGGCTCGCTGGTCCGGCGGGTCCGGCCCACCTTGCCTTTGAGCGCCCCCGTCCCGACCGTGAACCTCGCGTCATGAGCAGCGACGGGACAGCACTGGGCGGGGGGAGCAAGGAAGCCGACCTCCGGCAGCTCGGCCAAGCCCTCGGCACCGGCCAGAACGCCCGCACGATGGGCCCGGGCGGCACCACTTCTGACCTCTCGTTGGACGAGATACTCCTGATGCACTCGGTGGGCCTTGAGCCTGCGCAAGTCGTCTTCGGTATCGGTTGCATCTCGGTTATCTCGGGAGCATGGGTATGGGGCACCGGGCCGGTAACAGACGCCCACGAGGCCTTTCACCGGGCGTTGAGCGAAGCCAAGGAGTCGATGCGCTCGGGGGCCCACGCAGCTGGGGCGGTTGGCGTGCTTGGCGTCGACGTCGAGATCGAGTGCTCCTATCACCGCTTTACGGTCATCCTTACCGGCACGGCGGTGCGCTCGTTCACGGACTCGACCGGCCAGGAGGCTTTCCCCGTCCACTACCGCACACCTTTTTTGTGCGACCTGTCGGCACGAGATTTCGCAGTGCTGAGCTCAGCGGGATGGTACCCGCTTGACTTGGTGGCTGGGGCTTCGTACGTCCACGCACCGCGCCGTGCCGTTGGCGCAGCGATCGGCCAGTCAATGCAAAATGTCGAGCTGGCCAACTTCACCCAGTCGCTGTACCAGGCAAGAGAAGCTGCCATGGAAGAGCTGCAAAGCCACATAACCCAAGCCGGAGGCAGTGGCCTGGTAGACGTGAAGGTCGTCGACCGGCCAGTGCATTTTGCCCGCCACGTCGTCGAGTTCGTTGCCTACGGCACTGCCGTCAAGATGCTGGCCAAGCAGCACACCCATCCCCAACCGACCATGGTCTTGCCACTTGACGACAAGGTGCGCACCTTCGAGGCCACTTCCCTAGATTGAGAGCACCCGCCCCGCCGCAGGCGGCTACAACGATGCTCTGACCTCAGGCCAGGGCATATGACAACTTTTCAGCTTGCCTTTTAGGGGGCTGCAAACCGAGGGCTTGGGCACCACTGGCGCCCGCTCCCCATCTGCGCCTAGAGCTTTGCCCATCGCCGTCACTCGCGCTTTTTTTCTGCGCCCAGCGCTCCACCAGGCCGTCTTGTAACTGCCGACGTACAGCCGTTAGCTGTCGCTGCCGATGTAGTACTGGTGAAAATTGCCCAAAGGGCCGGCGCTCCCCGCTGGTGGGCCCTGGACGTGGTGGTTGTCAGTGCAGCCACCTATTTGGTCGGCCGCCTGGCAGGGCTTTTCACCGGTTACCTGAAAGGTTACGACGCTGTCGGCCAACTGTCTAAGGCTCG
>JBMFUG010000039.1:0-23843 GCA_049966695.1 Acidimicrobiales bacterium
GCTCGGGACGCAGTCCCGAAGCTCACTCGGACGCCATTTTCACGCGGGCCCGGCGCCCCCGGCACACTGACTACTTGGCCAGCGCTGCCAAAGACAACGTGGCGCTCCAAGAAAGCCGGGAACAGGTCCCGGTCCAAGTCCAAGCCGTGCTCCTTGCAGCGGTGCCGGCGCTCCGACAGCGGCTTTTTCTTCCGCTCCCCTTCGGTGCAAAGCTGCGACAGCCCTAGGCGGGGGCTGACGTCTGTCAGCTCCCCGCTGGCCCGCTTGGCAGCAGCGCCGATCCTCGCCAGCTGGCTGCCTGGGGCACGTCTCTGCACCTGCTTAGAGAAAAGGCCTCTTTGCCATGCCTTCACGCCGTGGTCCTCAGCACGCACATGGGGGGACAGGGTAACGAGCTCGTTGGCTAGGTGCCCGTGGTCCGAGCTGCGCCTTGCCGTCATGACCCGGTAGGCCTCGCTTATGAGCACCCCTGTGCGCTTGGCTGCCTTGGAACGGGCCTTCCAGCGGCAGGCACCTGGCAGGTGCCGCCCTGCCTCGTCGAAGCCCGAGGCTAGCTGCTCGGTGCTGGCGGTCCAGCTTTCGCTGTAGGCGCCGTAGCTTCCTTGCTGCGGTGCCCACAGAAGGCGCGACCCCGACATGGTGGCTAGCGGTGTCGTAGACAACGTGGAACCATGGACGGGCCAGTGCCCATGGTCACCATCGACTGGGACCCCCACCAGCTGGCCGCTTTCAATGACTGGGCCCATGTCGCCGTGAGGGTCCTTCTGCTCGGGGGAACGGGAGCGCCATTATGTCGCCTTGTACCAGAGGCCCCAGTTTTTTCCCTAAGGCGACCCCCAGCATCGCCGAGCCTCGGTCGACGCCCACAATGGCGGCCTCGGTCGTTGCGCTGCTCAGAGACGCGAGCAGACGGCCTGTGCCGCAGCCTGCGTCGAGCACCCGGCAGCCGGCCAAGTCACCGAGGGCGTGTAAAGCACTGGCGAGCTCGACCGAGTACGCGTACTTCCCCCATGGCTCGTCAAACCAGCTGTCATAGGTCTCGGCCTGCCAGTTCATTGCGCTTGGCAAGTCCCGAGAGCCCTTTGGCGTCCTCGCGTAGTGCCCACGTCCAGCTGCCTTTCCGGTGCTGTGCAAGGACCACGCCTCGCATCTGCGTTGTGCGGCTCCCCAACGGGGTGCGGCTGTGCCCCCACCGTGGGAGCCTAGCGCGTCGCGCAAGTGCTCATGTCGCAAGGGCAAAAAGGCAAAAAGGCCAGAGGGCCAAACGGCCCCTCTGGCCTTTTTGGGGTTAGGGTGCACGGCAAAATAGCCGTGCAGGTTGTTGGCGGCTCTTGTCGTGCTCAGGCCTCAGGAGGCAGCACGAGACGCCGACGCCTCTTGGGCAGGTGCCGGGTGAGCCCGGAGACGAGGCGTGCGAAGAAAGGGCCGCAGCTCGGCCAGCCCGTGCTCGACCCTCCAGGACTCCACCTCGTTCAGCGTCATGCCGCTGACCGCAGTGCCGACCAGCCCCAGGGCTAGGGCAAAGTCAGTCCATTGCGGCGCTGTACCTGTGTAGACGACAGAAACAGCCATCGCAGTGCCAGCTACTGCCACGATGGCCCCGTCCAGGGCTCGCTGTACCAAGCCCCTGTTGTGGTCCAGCTGGGCGAGTACCGATATGCCGGCGACGACGATCGCCACAGCGAAAGCGACCCAGCGTTCAGCGGGGTGGCTGAAGGTTAGGCTCTCCACTACGACGAAGCCCCCCAAAAGGGCCACCGCCAAGTTCGTCAAGTACCTGGTGCTCACCGTCTTCACCTCCTTTCTTGTAAGTGAGACAGCGTTTTGTGACTACGACAGCGAGCGCTTGCCCAGGTGTTATCCCGCTGTCGCGGGGTTTACGGGGGTGGCGACAAGGGCCGATAGCTGTTGGCTCAACTTCGCCAGGACCTCGGGCACCACTTGGTACCACCCCCAAGTGCCGCGCGCTTCGCACCTGACGACACCAGCTCGGGCCAGCACTTTCAGGTGATGGCTCACCGTGGGCTGGGCGCGTTGCAGGTGCGAGACGAGCTCGTAGACGTAGGCACCGCCACGAGGCGCTGAGCACAAAAAGGCGACCAAGCGGGCCCGCAGGGGATGCCCCAAGGCTCGGGAGACGCTGACAACCTCTCCCAGGTCTGGTTGGTCCCCTCGGCGGCCACCGACCTCGGGGCTCTCGCGCCGGGCTTGGTCAAGCTCATTACCAGGTTGGTCACGCATTGTCACCACCTGAAAAGATCCTACATCGAAATCAGTTGATCCAGGCAGCCTTTGGAGCCCAAACAACCGCGCCGCGTAAAAACGCTCTCTGGTCGTGACATGGGGCTGTGCGACCGTTTAGGGGCTCCCGACTGTCGGCAGCTCGCCAACGGTCAACATCAGCACGTGGGCGCGGCGGCGCAGGTACCACCATTTCAGCTTTGGGCCTGTCTTTGGGCGACCTAGGCTCACCGTGTGCTTGAGCGTGGCCTGTCTTAGCAAGTCGCTCCTGTGCCCAGTGGCAAGCTGCTCGATCAGATAAGGGTGCACAACAGCTCCTCGCTCAGCTTGTCGCTGGTCGGTTGGTTGAGGTGGTACCACTACACAGGATGTGGCGACCTCCAGGCCTTTCAGTATGTTTGGCAAGCCCGCCTCAAAGTATCTGGCAAGCCGACCTTAGTGCATGTGGCAACCCTATGCAAGTATTTTTGCCTTTATATATTTTGCTGGCCGATGGCACGCAGCTGCCAGGTGCGGAGCTCACCTGTCACGAACCTCGACCTTGGCCCATGAGAGGGCCGGACGCCGAGCAGGCTTGGCCCCTGTTCGTCGAAAGTCGTGGCGACGCTCCCCACGTCCAGGCATAAGGGGACATGGCGGGGCTGAAGGGTGCACTTGGCCCCGGTGCAAGCCGAGCGTTGCTGAAGACCGTTAAGTGCTGAAGGCCCATAACCGCGCGGACTAATGGCCTAAACGGCTCATAAACCAAGACGGTTAGCGTCAACTATATGCGATGAAATACAGGCGTTGTCCCCTTGGCATAATGCGGGCGTCTTTTTCGTAACGGTGCGGCGCTGTGCACGTTGCCAAGGGCCATTGGCAACGCGCCAAGTTATGTAAAACCGACGTTTGCGCACCATAAGGCAAGGAGAGCGAGCAAGGTGACGGACAACTATCCCAAGCGGTACAACGAAGTGGTCGAGATGATGAGGAACTTCGGCCCCGAGGCTTCCGGCGTTATGGAGGGGTTTTCCCGTTTGCACTCAGCTTCCGTCGCAAACGGGGCCCTCAGCTCAAAAATAAAGGAGCTGATCGCGTTGGCGATCGGGATCACCGTTCGTTGCGACGGCTGCATAGCGTTCCATGTCCACGATGCGCTGAAGGCCGGCGCCACGCCCGAGGAGGTCGCAGAGACGATAGGTGTGGCGATCATGATGGGTGGAGGCCCGTCAGTCGTGTACGGTTGCGAGGCTTGGCAGGCACTGAAGGAGTTCGAGCAGGCTAGGTTGGCAGCGTAAAGCACGAGACGCGCATGCCATGGGCCGTGCGACTAGTCGTGGCCGTCTGTTTGCTTTGCTCAGGGCCTGGCTGCTTGCCTCGGGAGCGCAAGCCCATGGGCGGTGCCGTCTGGTGGCCGTTGGTGGGGCCCCACCAACGGGCGCGGGGCGTGCGCTTTTGCCCGAGTCCTTGTTCACTTAAGCGGCGGTGCGCCAGGCCGTTGGGCTACCAGGCGTAGTCTTCTGGAGCCGTCTTGTAGCCCGGGAACAGTTCGTCGAGCCTGCCGAGCACTTTGTCTTCCAGCTTGACGTCGAGCGCATTGAGGGCGCTGTCGAGCTGCCCTGGTGTGCGCGGGCCGATGATCGGGGCCGTAACGGCCGGGCGCGTCAGGAGCCAGGCAAGTGCCACGGCAGACGGCTCTGCGCCAAGCTCGGCGCAGAGGTCTTCGTAGGCTTCGATCTGTGGTCGGCGAGCCTCTAAAGCCTCTTGAGCACCCGTCTCTAGGCGGCGCTTCCCCTCGGCCTGCTTGCGGGCCACGCCGCCAAGAAGCCCGCCTCTAAGTGGTGACCATGGGATGACGCCGAGCCCGTAGTCCTCGGCGGCGGGTAGCACCTCTCTCTCGATGTCCCGCAAGAGGAGGTTGTAGACAGATTGCTCGCTCACCAGTCCCATGAAATTGCGACGCTGGGCTGCCTCCTGCGCTTTGGCAATGTGCCAGCCAGCGAAGTTGGACGAGCCGACGTACAGGATCTTCCCCTGGTGGCGTAGGACCTCCATGGCTTCCCAGATCTCTTCCCAAGGGGTCGCCCGGTCGACATGGTGCATCTGGTACAAGTCGATGTAGTCTGTCTGCAGACGGCGCAGCGAAGCCTCGCAGGCACGCTTGATATTGAGCGCGGAGAGCTTGCCCTCGTTGGGCCATTTGCCCATGTCGCCATAGAGCTTTGTGGCCAGCACAGTTCGCTCGCGCCGACCACCGCCCTGGGCGAACCACCGCCCGACGATCTCCTCGGTCGCTCCCAGGCTCACGGCACGGCCATAGACGTTGGCCGTGTCAAAGAAGTTGATGCCGACTTCGTGAGCGCGGTCCATGATGGTGAAGGACGTTGGCTCGTCTGTGAGCGGTCCAAAGTTCATTGTGCCCAAGCACAAGCGGCTGACCAAGAGGCCTGTGCGGCCGAGATGCGCGTACTCCATGACCGGAACCTACAGGCCAGGCACGGCTTAGCGCTACATCATGAGGGCACAAGGTTCTGTTGGCCCTCCCGCGCATGTTCGCAGCGGCGCCACTAGACGTACGTGCACGCGCGTCTCGAGCAGCGCTCGAGAGCTCACCACTAACCTTGGCGCGTGGTCGGAACTGGCGAGGCCTGGAGTTGAGCCTGTGGGACTTGGTGCTGGCACCCGTGCAGAGCTCTGGTCGCACGGAGTGCCCCAAATGGTGGTCCCAAGCGCGCCTGGCCCGGGGCGTTTTGCTGTGCTGGTGGCGACCGCCTATGCCAAGCGGCAGAGCCGAGGCCCATCGGCAGCCCCAGTGGAGGCGCGCCTCAAACGGTGGTTGCGAGGACCATAAGGCGGTGGGTACGTGCGCAACTGGGCGATGTCGTTAGCCAGTTGGCCGGTTGCGGTCAGAACGTCGCGGGCAATGTGAACAGCATGGTCGAGGTTACGGCTGTTTACGCGACCGTTGGGACGTGCGCGGCGTTGCTGTTCGGCATGTCCTTCACGGGGGTGCCGCCGATGGGCGCCTTCGCCGCCGCCCTGCTAGCTACGGTGGCCCCCCCGGTCCAGTCCTCAGGCCTTGCCCTCCCCGTGCTGGTTGTAGGCGCGATGGTAGCGGTGGCGATGTACGGGCGCTCCGCCAAGCCCCGGATGCTGTTGCGCCTTGTCCCTGAGACGGCCGTCGGGCTCGGCAGTGGCTACGCTGTTATGCGTTTTCTGCCCGAGAGCATAACGGGCCGGGCCCTCGGCCTGATGGTTTTCCTCGCCGGTACTGGGGAGCTTTGGCGCCGACAAGCACGACGGCGGGCTCTGGCGGCTCCAGTGGCGGGCCGAGGGGCTGTGAACGTCGTCCTTGGCACGGGGGCCGGTTTTTCTACGATGGTGGCAAACGCTGGCGGGCCGATGATGAGCCTTTTCCTTATGCGCCAGGCCTTGCCCACCTCTTCTTTTCTTGGCACTTCGGCCTGCTTCTTCCTAGCGGTCAACCTCTTGAAGGTGCCCCTTTCGGTGGCTCTCGGCCTGATCACGCCGCACAGCCTGGTGGCCAGTGCGGTGCTCCTGCCAGGGCTTGCCGCCGGGCTGGCGCTTGGAGAGGTGTTCTCCACGAGAGCGTCGGCGCGGCTTTTCGAGACGTTGGTGCTCGCGTCGACGGTCCTCGCAGGGGCATGGCTCACTGCTTTTGCCTAACGCTCTTCGCCTAACGCAGGTCTCGTTGCAGCGCAATAGCGCTCGGCACGTGGGGACAGAGCTGTGATGGCCCTACTTGTTGGGGCATTGGCACAACAACTTTGGGGCATTGGCGGGCACGCCGCCTTCCGCGTGCAGCTGGGGCCGACGCGGGGTTGCTGATGCAACACGTATTGGCTGGTCATAGCGCTCGTCTACAGCACTAAACCCAAGGCAGTCTCGCCCGCGGATCGGGCACTATCTGGCACGGATCGGGCACGACGACCCGAACAGCTGTACGCCGAACGTCCGCCACACCCCTCTGACCTGGGATTTTTTAGTGGAGGCGAGGAGAATCGAACTCCCGGACCTCTTGCATGCCATGCAAGCGCTCTACCAACTGAGCTACGCCCCCAGCTGCACTAAGGCTAGCAGAGCGAGCGGCCCTGGCGCAGGTGCGGGAGATCTCGACCGTGCTGCTCGAAGACCTCAGCTCTAATCGCGGCGACCGGAAGATAACGAAGAGCGGTCGTCCAACACTTACAGTAGTGACCACTGGCTGCCGACACTGTGAACGAGCGCGAAACGGCCTAGCGCCCGTGCAAGAGGGAGGCCTGGATGAGCACTCATAACGCGGTGGTCATGGCTGGCGCGGCCGACAGCGGCACTGTTGGGGCCGGCGGGATAGGTAGCGGTGGTCAGCGAAGGCGTGGCCTCGGCGTTGGCCTTGGTGCTCGCCAGGCCAGTCGCGGGAGGGCGAGGCTGTGGGTGGCCGCAGCCGGCATTGTTGCTGCGCTGACCGCCTTGTCGTACTGGGGGCCAGCTCGGGTCTGCCCCTCGGCAACCCCAGGGCTTCTCGGGGGGCGCGCCAGCGGTGCTCCCGCGCTGTTCGGAGCGACGCCAACTGGGGGCGCGGTTGCCCCCGGTTCGACGTTTGGCGTGGTTGCTGCGGGTTTCAAACCCGCGGACAGGGTCGGTGCCAGCCTGAGGGGGCTGGGTGGCTCACGTGCTGTATATGAGCTTGGTTTCTCTCGAGCTTCAGTGAGCGGCACGCTCCAAGGCACGTTTGTGCTTCCTCGGGACGCCAAGCGGGGCTGCTATGGGCTTTACTTGTCAGGTTTGGCACCAGGCGGCATGCCTCTCAGCGACGAAGTTGAGCTGTGCGCGACATGACGGCCCCTGGGGCCCACAAGTTCGGGGCGCACGCCGTCCAATGGGCGCTTCCTGGCTCTGGCCGCGGCAATTTGGCCATGCTCAGCGGGGAGGGAGCAGGTCTAGGTCGGCCCGGCTGATCAGGCCGGTAGCTAGCGCCCATTCAGCAAGGTGCTGGAGCGCGTTATCGCCCAAGAGGTTGGGCACGCCAGCGTTTGTGAGACGTGTGCGCAGGTACTCGACCCGCTTGATTAGCGTGGTACGAGGCCAGGCGAGCCGGGCCGCCGCGTCCGCGTAGCTCTTGGGATGAGGGTCATAACGAGGGAAGCTCTCTAGGTAGCCAGAGAACAGCGCTACCAGCGCCAGCTTGTCAGCAGGGGTGATCGACACGTCAGTCGCAGCCCTAGTCGGGCTTTCTTCGACCGCCGGGACAGGCGAGGAGCTTTCGCCGGGGCGGGACGCTAGCTCCGGCATGTCGATCGCGAGCGCGTGGCGTCGGGTAGCTCCCTCAACGATCACAGTGATCGGCCCCACCAGGGCCAACCGGCGTTCGGGCGGGAGCACCGTCCGGATGCCGACGTCGTCGACCACCTCGAGCGGCCGCACGGTACTTCGGTTGACGAGCCACCACACCCCCGACTCAACCTTGACAGATCCTGCAAATCTGGAAATACCGAGGTCGCTCGGGTCTAGGCACAAAGTGGCCTGCCTAGAGCGGCCGAAGGTCAGCTCCTGGCCCTCGGTCAGCTCTATGCGACGGTCGCCCAAGCGCACCGTAAGCCTGCCTGCTGCCACACTTGGCACGGTAGCTCAACACCGCTCGCCTGGCAGTGCTGCGCCAAGGCGTGCCCACTGGCACAATGCTGGCTGGGCTGGGCCGGGCCGGCGTCTCGCGCTCCGACAGGGCCCTACGGCTGGGCCAAGGCCGGCGATCACATAGCCTGGGGCCATGAGCTACGCGTACGACGCTCAGGAACTCGAGGAACGCTGGCAGGCTCGCTGGTCTGCTCAGCACGCGAACGAGGTCAGCAATGACGACCCAAGGCCACCGTTCTATGTGCTGTGCATGTACCCCTACCCGAGCGGTGCCGCTCACCAAGGTCACGTGCGCAACTACACCTTTGGCGACTTGAACGTCCGCTGGCGCACGATGCAGGGCTACTGCGTCCTGAGCCCCATAGGCTTCGACAGCTTCGGCTTGCCTGCTGAAAATGCGGCCATCAAGGGAGGTACCCACCCGCGCCTTTTCACTGAGGAGCGCATCGCAGAGCTGCAGCGCTCGCTTCGTCGTCTCGGGGCTGGTTACGACTGGAGGCGCACCCTGCGTAGCCACGACCCCGAGTACATCCGCTTCAACCAGGTCATCTTCTTGCGTTTTTTGGAGGCTGGGCTCGCCTACCGTAAAAAAGCGCCTGTCAACTGGTGCCCTGGGTGCGCCACTGTGCTAGCCAACGAACAGGTCCGCCCAGACGGCACATGCGAGCGCAGCGGCGACCTTGTCACGAAGAGGGACCTGGAGCAGTGGTTCTTCCGTATCACCGCCTACGCCGATGAGCTACTGGCGGACCTCGAAGGCCTTGAATGGCCCGAGAGGGTAAAGACGATGCAGCGCAACTGGATCGGCCGTTCCGAAGGGGCACAGTTCGAAATGGCTGTCGTGGGCTCGGACGAGCGTATCGAGGTCTTCACCACCCGCCCAGACACGGCGTTCGGCATGACCTTCGTGGTGCTGGCCCCAGAGCACCCTCTCGTAAGCTCGATAGTGCCCGACGAGCGAAAAGACCAAGTGCAAGCTTTTGTGGAGCGCGTGCGCTCCGAGCCGGAGGTCGAGCGTCAATCGACTGAGGCCTCTTTGGAAAAGCGTGGTATTTTCACCGGCGCCCACGCCATTAACCCGTTCAACAATAAAAGGGTCCCAATTTACCTGGCAGATTACGTGCTAATGTCGTACGGGACGGGGGCGGTCATGGCTGTGCCGGGCGAAGACCAGCGCGACTGGGACTTTGCCCAGGCTCATGGCTTGCCAGTGGTCCGCACTGTCCGGCCTCCTGATGGCTGGGAGGGCGAGGCCTACACCGGGGACGGCCCGGCTATCAACAGCGAGTGGCTTGACGGGCTGAACGTGGCAGAAGCAAAGAAAAAAGCCATAGCCTGGTTGGAAAGCACCGGCACTGGGCGGGCTAGCGTGCAGTACCGCCTGCGGGACTGGCTGGTTTCACGTCAGCGCTACTGGGGTTGCCCCATACCGGTGGTGTACTGCCCCAAGGACGGCATAGTCCCCGTCCCCGAGGAGCAGTTACCGGTTTTGCTGCCCGACGACGTGCAGTTCCGGCCAACTGGCGAGTCGCCGCTGCGCTATCACGAGGGGTTCCGCTGGACGACTTGCCCGAAATGTGGCGGACGGGCCGAACGTGAGACCGACACCATGGACACCTTCGTTGACTCCTCTTGGTACTACCTCAGGTTCTGCGACCCCTGGGAACGGTCGGCCCCGGTCAACCAAAACGCGGTGCGCCGCTGGATGCCGGTCGACCAGTACATAGGCGGCATCGAGCACGCCATTTTGCACCTGCTTTACGCCCGGTTTTACACCCGGGCGCTGGGGGACGTCGGGCTTTCTCCCAAGGAGCTCAGGGAGCCTTTCAAGAGGCTGTTCACCCAAGGCATGATCCGCATGGGCGGGACCAAGATGTCGAAGTCAAAAGGCAACCTGATAGCGCCTGAAAAGTACTACCGGACAGTTGGGGCAGACTCGCTGCGGATATTTCATTTGTTCGTGGGGCCACCGGCCGACGACTTCGACTGGACGGAGCAAACTGACGAGGTAATTGACGGTTGCCGGCACTTCTTGGACCGCGTCTGGCGCTTGGGCACCGGTAACGTCGAGCGGGCCAGTGTGGTGGAAAGAGACGAGGCAGCCGAGGATGCCGCGGTCACTCGGGCCACTCACCGCCTGGTCGCAAAGGTGACCCAAGACTTCGAACGCTGGTCTTACAACACCGCGGTGGCCGCGCTCAGGGAGCACACCAACCTCCTGTACCGCTATGTCCAGTCTCCGGGGGGAGCTCGCCGGGCGACCCTGGACCACGCCCTCGACACGCTCGTTTTGCTGTTGGCGCCTATGGCGCCGCACCTGACCGCTGAGCTTTGGTCGCGTCGGAACGAGGCGAGCGCCGATGTGCATGCGCAGCCCTGGCCGGTGCCTGACCCGGCCATGCTAGAAGAAGAGCTGGTGACGTTGGTCGTACAGGTCAACGGCAAGCTGCGCGAGCGGCTAGCGGTACGTCCGGAGGCTAGCGAGGACGAGGTGGTGGCGCTTGCGCTCGGCAGCGCTAAAGTCGCAGCTCAGCTGGAGGGGCGCTCGCCCCGCCGTGTTATCGCCAGGCCGCCGCACCTGGTCAACATTGTGATCTGAGCACGGGGCACGAGGAGAGCACCTTGCACGGGGCACGAGGACCGGCCCGTCGCGCTGGCGCTCTCCTAGTGCGTTTCGCCTCGCAGGTATTTTTCAAGCTCGGCCGCGATCTCGTCTCCTGTTGGCAGGTGGGTGAACTCGGTGGCCGACAGGCCAACTTCGGCGTCGTGCTGGGCTTCGAGCTGGCGGACCATGGCTGAGTGCTCCTCGCTGGCAGCGATGAGCTCTTGGATCTGGTCGCGAGCCTTGCGGCCTGCTTGGTGGAGGTCGTCGGTGTTGAGCCTTGTACCTGTGAGCCGGGCAAGCTCGTCCAAAAGAGCTGCCGATGCCTCGGGGTAGGGCATGCCCGAGGCGTAGTGCGGGACGCGCGCCCACAACCCCACCGACGGCACGCCCGCGTCGGCAAAAGCCACTTCAAGCACCGCTTGTGCACCTGCGGGCACTTCCATGGTCACGGGCAGGAAGCCGACTTGACCGGCCAGCTCGTCGCTGTTTGAGGTAGCCGTGAGGCGCACGGGCCTCGTGTGGGGCACGGGTGCCGGAAAGGCTCCCAAGCCCACGACGAGCTCCACTCCGAGGCGTAGCCCGAGGGCCACGACTTCTGTGCTCCATTCGTGCCAACGCATGTCGGGCTCGGGGCCGTTTAGCACCAGCAAGCTGCGGCCGTCGGTGCGGACGGCGGCAGCGAGGCGCATTTCGGGCCAAGTGAGCCCTTGGTGGCGGCCGTTCGATAGTTTCAGCATGGGACGCCGGGACCGGTAGTCGATCAGGGCGTCAGTGTCGAAGGTCGCGATGACCTCGTGGTCGAGGGAGCCAAGCAAGGTGTCGATCGCTGTGGTCGCTGCGAACCCCGCGTCCACCCATCCTTGGAGGCTTATTACGAGCACCGGGTGCTCAAGCGCTGGCCAGCTGCGCACTGTGGCAAATGTCACACCATCACCTGCGGCAACGAGTTAGGGAATGTCATTCTGCTTCGCGACGCTATACCTATTGATGCCTCTTGCTATAGATGTCACAGACGCGACCTTTCAAGCCGAGGTGCTGGAGCGCTCCGTACAGGTGCCTGTGGTAGTGGACCTGTGGGCCGCTTGGTGCGCACCCTGCCGCATGATCGGGCCAATTTTGGAAAAAGTCGTAGCCGAACGTAACGGGACCGTAGCCCTCGCCAAAGTCGACGTGGATGCCAACCCGCAGGTGGCTGCGATGTTCCAGGTGCAGTCCATCCCAGCCGTTTACGCTCTCAAGGACAGGCAGGTAGTGAGCGGTTTCCTGGGGGCCCAGCCAGAGCCCGCGGTAAGAGCGTGGCTGGACCAGGTGGCACCTGCTCCTACCGAAGTAGACGACCTCATCGCGACCGGGGACGAGGCTTCTTTGCGCAAAGCGGTCGAGCTAGAGCCTGGCAACGAAAAGGCCGTGCTCGCCCTGGCCTCGCTCCTTGTCGACAAGGGCGGCGATGACGAAAAGCAGGAGGCTCTGGGCCTACTGGCGAGGCTCCCCGAGACCCCCGAAGTGCGCCACCTACTGGCTCTCGCCCGTGTAGGAGCTGAGCAGGACCCGGCCGAACGCCTTGATGCTTTGCTCGGCCGAGTGAAGCAAGACGCTGCAGCTCGCCAGGAGTACCTTGACCTGCTGGAGGTGATGGGCCCTGATGACCCCCGGGTGGCCAGTTACAGGAAAGCCCTGACCGCGCGCCTGTTCTGAGCACCTGGGCTGGCTCGTGCCTGGCCGTTTTCAAACTGCGCACGGACATGGGTTAACCTCGTCAGCGCCATGCTGCTCGAGCTTGGGGACCGCCGCTACGACTTGAGCGTGCGTGCTTTGGTAATGGCTATCCTCAACCGGACCCCCGACTCGTTCTTTGACAAGGGTGCCACTTGGTCAATGGACGCCTTTTGGAGGAGGGCCGAGCAGGTGGTAACAGAGGGGGCAGACATCTTGGACGTGGGCGGCGTCAAGGCCGGCCCTGGCCCCGAAGTGAGCGAGGCGGAGGAGCTCGACAGGGTCTTGCCGGCGGTGCAAGGTCTGGTGGCCCGTTTTGACGTACCGGTTTCAGTGGACACATGGAGGTCCACCGTGGCCGACGAGGCGTTCCGAGCAGGTGCCGTGCTGGGCAACGACATCAGCGGGTTCGCAGATCCCCGCTACCTTGAGGTCGCTGCTAGCGCCGGCGCCTCGGTGGTCGCCACGCATATCCGCTTGGCACCAAGGGTCGCCGACCCAGAACCTGTCTATAGGGACCTGGTAGGTGATGTCAGCTCGTTCTTATTAGAACGAGCGAGGCGCTGCCACGTGGCTGGTATCCCCCCTTCCCGGGTTATTTTGGATGCCGGCCTTGACCTGGGCAAGACGGCCGAACAGTCTCTCGCCCTGCTCCGGGCTTCGGGTCGTCTGGCTGCTTTGGGCTACCCGCTTTTGCTGTCTGCGTCCAACAAGACCTTCTTGGGCCGGGTGCTCGACTTAGAGGTCGACCAGCGCCAGCTGGCGAGTGTCGCTGCCCATGCATTTGGCATAGCCCTGGGCTGCCGGGTACTGCGTGCTCACGATGTGCGCGGCACGTGCCGTGCCCGGGACATGATGGCAGCGGTGCTGGAGGCACGTTGACCGGGCAAAACGCCACAGGAGCCGAAGGCGGCGTCTGGCTCGTACAAGGCGATGACGCGTCTTTGGTGCGCGAGGCTGTAAGCGGCTTGGTGAAGGACCTCTTGGGCGGGGCTGAGCCTTCTCTGGCCTTGGAGCACATGGACTCAGAGGAGCTTGACCTGGCCCAGGTGGCTGATGCTTGCCGTACGCCCCCGTTTTTGTCCGACCGACGTGTTGTGGTGGTCCACGACATAGGTCGCTTCAGCCTTGAGCAGGTCCAGCCCCTCTTGACGTACCTGGGAGAGCCATTGGCCAGCACCCGCCTTGTCTTGGTCGGAGGAGGGGGGCAGGTGCCCGCCAAGCTGGTCAGTGCGGTGAAGCAGGTGGGGACGGTCATAAGCACCGATGTGAGCGGTAAGCAGGTGCACACATGGTTGAGCGAGAAGCTTGCTCAAGCGCCAGTCAAGCTCGCCCCGTCAGCTGCTGCCCTTTTGGAGTCCCATTTAGGAGAGGATGTCAGCCGGCTGGGCGGGTTGTTGGCAGCCTTGCAGTCCGCCTACGGTCCAGGGGCCAGGCTGGGGCCAGAGGAGCTCGTACCTTATTTGGGGAGCCCTGGTCCCGTTCCTCCATGGGAGCTTACGGACGCCATCGATGCCGGGCACGCCGAAAAGGCTGTTCAGTCGCTCCACAGGATGCTCGAAGCCGGTGGCCGCCACCCGCTAGTCGTCCTGGCCACTCTGCAGCGGCACTTCACCAACGCTCTCGCGGTCCAGTCGCCTGCATTGAGAAGCGAAGCTCAAGCGGCTGAGATCTTGGGGATAGCCAAGGGGCGCAGTACTTTCCCAGCACGCAAGGCTCTGGGCGTAGCCCGGCGGCTTGGGGCACGCGGGACAGGGGATGCCGTAGTGGCGCTGGCCGAAGCGGAGCTGCAGCTAAAAGGCAAGATCGACTGGCCGCCAGAACTGGTGCTCGAGGTCTTGGTCGCGCGCCTGTGCAGGCTGGCCAGGGCCTCGTCCAGGGCCTCGGGAGGTCAACGGCCCTAAAGCGTGCGCTTTCTGCAGCACCGGGGACCGCCGGCAGGGGCACCAGGTACGGCAGCGCTAGGAGCGCCGGTGCTAGGGGTGGCGGCTGGCAGCAGAACGAGCGGCAACGCGCATGAGCGCTGACTTGCGGTTCGCCGCTTGGTTGGGATGTATGATCCCACGGGCCGCGGCCTTGTCCAACCTCTTCACCGCTGTACGCAGTTGCTCGGTTGCCGCCTCGCTACCCTGCTCGACCGCCTGAAGCGCGTTTTTGATGCGGGTCTTCAGCTCGGACCTGGCAGCCTTGTTGCGTTGGCGGCGCTTCTCGTTGGTCTTGTTACGCTTTATCTGGCTCTTGATGTTCGCCACAGGAACAAAAATGATAGCAGATCCGGTCGCGGGCTGGAAGGTTCGCCCGCGTGCGCCAGACTGGGTAGCCGGATGAGTGAGACACGCCCTGTCCAGACGACCTTGGACCCTGCCAAGATCCGCAACTTGTCGATCGTGGCCCATATCGACCACGGCAAATCGACGCTGTCGGACCGCATCTTGGAGCTCACGGGGGCGGTGAGCCCTCGTGAAATGCGCGACCAGTACTTGGACTCGATGGACATAGAGCGCGAGCGGGGGATAACCATCAAAGCCCAAAACGTGAGAGTGCACTGGAAAGGTTGCACGGTCCACCTGATCGATACCCCCGGCCACGTCGATTTCAGCTACGAGGTGAGCCGCAGCCTGGCTGCCTGTGAGGGCGTTGTCCTCCTGGTGGACGCCGCCCAGGGCATAGAGGCCCAGACCCTGGCGCACGCGTACTTGGCCCTAGAGCACGACTTGGAGATACTGGCAGTCCTCAACAAGATCGACCTCCCCGCAGCTGACCCTGACCGGTGCGCAGCCGAGATCGAGGCCGTGCTTGGTATCCCAAGGGAACAGATCTTACGGGTCTCTGCCAAGACGGGCGAGGGTGTGCCGGCGCTGCTTGACGCCGTGTGCGAACGCATCCCGCCTCCGGCTGGCGACCCGCTGGCGCCTCTGCAGGCTCTCATCTTCGATTCTTATTATGACCAGTACAGGGGGGTCGTGAGCTCGGTCCGGGTGGTGAACGGGACACTAAGTGCTGGCTCCAAGCTCCGCTTCATGCAGACGGGCCGCACGCACGAAGCCGAAGAGATCGGTGTCCGCCTACCTGCGCAGAGCGAAGTTGGCTTGCTCGGCCCCGGAGAAGTGGGCTACCTGATCGCTGGCATCAAGGACGTCGGCGAGGCCCGTAGCGGGGAAACGGTCACTGAAGCCGTTCGGCCAGCAGACGAGGCGCTGGCGGGCTACGAGGAACCAAAACCAATGGTTTTTTGCGGTATCTACCCGACTGAAGGGGACGAGTTCGAGGCGCTTAGGGACTCGTTGGAGAAGTTGCGGCTTTCCGATGCGTCGATATCGTTTGCGCCTGAAACATCAGCGGCGCTCGGTTTTGGGTTCCGCTGTGGGTTCCTTGGCCTGCTGCACATGGACATCGTGAGGGAGCGCCTAGAAAGAGAGTTCGGCCTGTCGCTTATAGCGACTGCCCCCAGCGTCGAGTACTTAGCCCGCCTGACCGATGGCACGACTGTTCGCTTGCACAGCCCGGCCGAGATGCCCCCTCCGCAGCGGATCGCTCAGATCGAAGAGCCTTACGTACAGGCCACCATGCTCTTGCCCGCCGAGAGCACGGGCACGGTGATGGAGCTGTGCCAAGCGCGACGTGGCGAGATGCTGCGCATGGAGTACCTGTCGCCGGAAAGGGTCGAGCTAGTTTACAAATTGCCGCTCTCCGAGGTCGTCATGGACTTCTTCGACGCCTTGAAAAGCCGCACTCGCGGTTACGCAAGCCTCGACTACGAACCGGCTGGTTTTGTCCCAGGGGACCTTCAAAAGGTCGAGGTGCTGCTGAACGGGGTGCCGGTCGACGCCTTCAGTGCCATAGTGCACCGCTCGGACGTGGTCGAGTACGGCCGGCGTATGACAGAAAAACTGCGCGAGCTTATACCTCGCCAGTTGTTCGACGTGCCCATCCAGGCCGCTGCGGGCGGGCGCATAATCGCCCGGGAGACAGTCAAGGCCAAGCGTAAAGACGTGCTGGCCAAGTGCTACGGAGGGGATATAACCCGCAAGCGCAAGCTTTTGGAGAAGCAAAAAGAGGGCAAAAAGCGGATGAAGAGCATCGGGCGGGTCGAAGTGCCGCAAGAGGCCTTTATAGAGGCCCTCCGTCTGCAGGGCTGAGGGCTCAAGGGGCAGGGCTTAGGGCGCGGCTGGGCTGGGGTGGTGGCCGGGCCGAACGCGAGCGAGAGCCGGCGGGCTAGGCGGTCGTCCCGAAGTAGCCCTCACGCTGTAGGTGGAGGATGATCCGTTGTGCCGCGGCCTCTGCTGTTTCCTGGCTCGTATCTATGCGGACTTCGGCTTGTTCGGGGACCTCGTAGGGGTCCGATATGCCAGTGAACTCCTTTACGATGCCGGCCCGGGCCTTGGCGTACAGGCCCTTGCGGTCACGCGCTTCGCAGACCGCTAGTGGAGTGGAAAGGTGGACCAGGACGAACCCGCCTACGGCTTCGACCATGTGCCGTACCTCCTGGCGCACGGACTCGTAGGGGGCGATGGGGGCGCAGATCGCTATCCCGCCGTTCTTGGTTATCTCTGAGGCTACCCAGCCGATACGGCGGATGTTGATGTCCCGGTGCTCCTTGGAGAAGCCAAGTTCCGACGACAGGTGCTTGCGCACGATGTCACCGTCTAGGAGGGTGACCGGCCGTCCGCCCTCCTCTAGCAGTTTTGTGAGCAAGATGCTGGCTATGGTCGACTTGCCGGAGCCCGACAGCCCGGTAAAGAACACCGTGAAGCCTTGACGGGCGCGTGGCGGGTAGCTGCGACGCAGCTCGGCCGCCACTTCTGGGTAGGTGAACCAGGCTGGCACCTCTCGGCCTTCCGCTAGGCGCCGGCGCAGTTCGGTGCCAGAAATGTCGAGCACCCGTGCCCCCGGGGGCACTTCGTCGATGGGCATGTACTCGTCCCTGTCTTCGACGTACACCATCTGCTGGAAAGGCACCATCCCGACGCCCAGCTCGTCGGCGTGCTCTCCGAGCAGTTCTTGAGCGTCGTAAGGCCCATAGAAGGGCTTGCCGTTGCTGTCTTTGCCAGGGCCAGCGTGGTCTCGCCCGACGATGAAATGGCTGGCACCGTAGTTCTTACGGATGATCGCGTGCCAGACTGCTTCTCGCGGGCCACCCATCCGCATCGCCAGGGGCAGAAGCGACAGGGTGGCCGTGGAGTGGGGGTAGCTCTTCATCACCGCTTGGTAGCACCGCACGCGGGTGTGGTGGTCAACGTCGCCTGGCTTGGTCATCCCGACTGTCGGGTGAACGAGCAGGTTGGCCTCGAGCTGACGGGCAGCGCGCAGGGTGAGCTCGACATGGGCCCGGTGCATGGGGTTGCGGGTCTGAAAGGCGACGACCCTTTCCCAGCCCAGCTCTTCGAAACGGGCTCTTAACTGCGCAGGGGTAAGGCGCAGGGCCTTGTAGTCGTAGTGGACGGGGAGCGACAGCGCTTCCAACTTGCCAGCAGCGTAGATACGACCGGAACGCTCGAACAGGTAAGCCACGCCGGGGTGGGCACGGTCAGTGGTGCCAAAGACCAGCTTTGCCTCGCGCTCAAGGTCGGGCCTGTACAGCTCGGATACGTGGAGCACCGCCAACATGACGCCCTCTGGGTCCCGCAGGGCCAGACTGGTGCCTGGGCCGAGCTCGGCCGCCTTTTCCTCTGGGAGGTCGAGGTTGACCGGTATGGGCCACAGTGTCCCGTCAGCCAAGCGCATCGTGCCGCATACGGACTCGTAGTCCTCTTGGCCCAAGAAACCCCGAAGAGGCGAGAAGCCGCCGTTGACGAGCAGCTCGAGGTCGCAAAGCTGGCGTGGGTTGAGGTCCCAGGAGGGCCAGCCTCGCGACTCCTGCTTCAGTTGGGCCGCGCGTTCGGGGCTGACGACCAAGTCCACCAGAGCCCCGCCGTGGGGGCTTACGAGCTGTCCGGTCACTGTGTCCTCCAAGTCTTGTCGTAAAACACGACCAAACTAGTAATAATTGGCAAGCTGCACAAATGGGAGACGCCGCGGCCACCCCGAGGACCCTGGCAGTCGGTAACCTTGATTGCCAGAGATGCTGGACGATCGTAAAGCAGCGATACTGCGCGCTGTAGTGGAATGCTACATCCGCGAAGCACAACCGGTAAGTTCCGCGTACGTCACCCAGTTTGGCAACCTCGGGGTGTCTCCAGCGACAGTGCGTAACGAGATGGCGGTGCTGGAGCAGGAGGGCTACCTTTTGCAGCCGCACGCCAGCGCTGGCCGGGTCCCGACTGACAAGGGCTACCGTTTCTTCGTCGACTCGCTAGCTGGTCCCGCCCCGTTGGGCCAGGCACAGGCCGAACTGGTCCGGATGTTCTTCGCTAGGACCCATGGCGAACTTGAGCACCTACTGCACGAGACGAGCGAGCTTTTGTCAAAGCTGACCGACTATGCCGCAGTGGTTGTCGCGCCGAACGTGCCCGAGCCAGGGCGGGTTCGCTCTGTGCAGCTTGTAAAGCTGGCTCGTGGTGCTGTGCTGGCTGTGGCCGTCCTAAGCAACGGGGCAGTAGAGCGTCGTGCTCTCGAGCTGCCGACAGACATCGGAGAAGGACAGGTCCAGCAGGCCTCTGCTGCGCTGGCGGCATTCCTCGTTGGGTCAAGCCTCGAGAAGCAGGGCTCGCTGGCGAGGACTGGGGACGTGGCTGTCGACAACTTAGCCACGATGGCTTTAAATGCCCTGCGCAAGCCGGACTACGACAACGGGGAGCAAGTCTTTGTGGGCGGGGCCGCTCGCATGGCCGTTGCCTTTGACGCAGTGGGTACCATCCGGCAGGTCCTCGGCATCTTGGAGCAGCAGTTCGTGCTTGTCACGTTGCTAAAGGACGTCCTCGACCGCGGGCTGTCTGTGGCAATAGGCACCGAGCACGGGCTGGCCCCCTTGGCTGATTGTTCTGTCGTTGTGGCCCCCTACGAAGTGGACGGCGAGCGCGCTGGCACGGTAGGTGTCCTTGGGCCGACGCGTATGCACTACGACCAAGCAATGACGGCGGTGGCCGTAGTGTCCAAAAAGCTGACGGAGGTCTTGAGCGAGGGCACCAGCGAGCCCCCACATAGGCGTCTGTCAGCGGCCGGGCTGCCTAATGGCGGCGGTCGCCTCGCCGGGTCTGCTAAAGCTGAGAGCCCCGGGCCCAGCGGGCTGGGTGGCGAGCCAGCTTCAGCGGGCCGTGGTGGCAGGCTCGCCCGACCTGGCCCAGGTGGTACCTTGGCCGCAACTCCCGGGGAGGTGCAAGAACGTGGCTGAGCAGGACTACTATGAGCTTTTAGGCGTGAGCCGCAACGCCACCGACGATGAGATCAAGCGCGCTTACCGCCGCCTAGCCCGGGAGCTGCACCCTGACACCAATGCAGGCGCTCCAGACGAGGCCAAGGTGGAGCGCTTCAAGTTGGTCAACCGGGCCTACGAGACGTTGAGGGACCCCGAGCGCCGACGCCAGTACGACATGTTCGGCCCCGATGGTGAGCGGGGGGGTGACCCATTTGCCGGCTTCACGGCCGCCTCGGGCCTAGGCGACATTTTCGACGCCTTTTTTGGTGGGAGCCCCTTTGGGGCGCGGCCAGGTGGGAGACGCGCCGGCCCGCCTCAAGGGGAGAACGTCGAAGCTGTGCTGGATCTCGAGTTCTCCGAGGCAGTGCTGGGCACTGAACGGGAAGTCACTGTGCGGGCCGGGGTGGTGTGCGAGGCGTGCTCTGGTAGCGGGGCGCGTGCCGGGACGACGCCGGTGACGTGTTCGGTTTGCAACGGCCTTGGCGAGGTGCGCAGGGTCCGCCAGTCACTTCTGGGCCAGATGGTGACCTCCAGCCCTTGTCCTCACTGCGGTGGCACTGGGGAGGAAATTTTGTCGCCCTGCCCGGAATGTAAAGGCCAGGGCCGGCGTTTAGACGAAAAGACCTACAAGGTCGAGATCCCTGCGGGGGTGGACGACGGTTCTACTTTGCGGCTTTCAGGCCGTGGCGCGGCCGGTGCCCGAGGCGGCCCCCCGGGAGACCTTTACCTTCACCTGCGCGTCCGTCCTCACCCGACGTTGTCGCGCGACGGTTACGACCTGCGCACGGTGCTGGAGGCGACGATGACGCAGGCCGCTTTGGGGGCTCAGCTGAAGGTCGACACCATAGAGGGCCCAGAAGAGATCAGTGTGCCTGCTGGTTGCCAGAGCGGGTACGAGGTGCGCTTGCGGGGTCGTGGCGTGCCCCATTTGCAGCGGCGCGGGCGGGGCGACTTGATCGTGACGATCGTTGTCAAGACACCTACGGATCTCACCCCAACCCAAGAGGAGCTGTTGCGCCGCTTTGCTGCCGAGCGCCACGAGGAGGTGGCACCGCCTGAATCGGTGGGGCTTGTCGGCCGCATTCGCAGTGCCTTCAAATAGCGCAGGCCCGGTCCAAGCTCGGGTGCCCGGAGGGGGGAAAGCGCCCCAGGCGCCTGCTCACGTGGCCGGGGAAAGGGTACGCCAGGTGGCTGCTCATGTGTTCGTCGAGGACCTGGTTCGTCCGGCCTTGACTGCCGAAGATTTCCATCACCTCGCCCATGTGCTGCGTTTGCGCCCCGGGGAGGCGGTTTCAGTGGCAGACGGCCGTGGGAGCTGGCGGCTCTGCTATTGGGACGGGTCGGCATCGCTGTGTCCCGATGGTGATGTCGTCGGCGGGGCCAGAGCCCCAGCGCCGGCGCTGACGGTCGCGTTTGTGCTCACAAAGGGTTCCAAGCCCGAGTGGACGGTACAGAAGCTGACCGAAGCAGGAATTGACCGCATCGTCGTCATGACCTCTGCCAGGGGTGTGGTCCGTTGGCACACAGAGCGTGCTGCGCGCCAGCTCGGACGGCTGAGGGTGGTAGCGCGTGAAGCGGCCATGCAGAGCCGCAGGTTGTGGTTGCCGTCGGTCAGCGGGCCTGTACCGTTCGAGACGATGGCGACCGAGGGCGGTGTTGCCCTTTCCCATATTTCCGGGGCCCCGCTTACGCTGGGCACGCCGACCGTGCTTGTAGGGCCTGAGGGTGGCTGGAGCGATGACGAACTGGCTTGCGTCCCGGTGAAGGTACGCCTTGGGCCACACGTCCTGCGGGCCGAGACAGCGGCCGTTGCAGCAGGCATAATGCTGTCAGCGCTTCGGGAGGGCCTGGTGTCGTGCGCCGCTCCGGGGGCAGCTTCGGTCGGTACACCTGACGCCTCGGCCAGAGTGGTCTAAACTGCTCCGAGCTTGGCCCCATCGTCTAGAGGCCCAGGACACCACCCTCTCAAGGTGGAGACACGGGTTCGAACCCCGTTGGGGCTACCAAGAAAAGAGCAGGTCAGAGGGGGTGTTTGGCCACGGCCTCGGCAAAGTCAGCGCGTGCAGGGCTGACCTGAGCTGACGCGGCGGTACTGGCGCTGACGCTGCCTGCTCTGCTGCAAGCTCGGGGATGTCGTCGCCAACGCTGTCGGTTCGACCGCTCCTCCCAGGAGGCCGAGCCCGCTTCGATGAGACCCTCGAGCGCCAGCATTGGTCAAGCGCTGGCCTCGTCGGCGAGCTAATGCGCTACGTCGCTGAAGAAGACGGCGAGCGGCGTGCGCTTGTTGGCTTCGTGCCCGCTGCGCTGTGCGTGCGAAGTCGCGAGGAGCTGGTGACTTGGAGCGATGCCCAGCGCTATCGCCGGCTGCGCTAGGTCGCTAACGATCAGCGCTTCTGCGAACTTGACGAGCACCGCCGCAAGAACCTCGCCTCCGAAGTGCCCTCCCTCACGCTTGTCGTCCCCGGCCCTTGCGGCAGGTCGGGCAGGGTGCTAGCTGGCATCGGTGCGCCAAGCTAAGTTCGGGGCCGATGGCCCGTACCGTGCACATGCCGTACACCGTCGAACAGGCCGAGACGGGTTGGTGGTGCGCTCATGCCCCGCTGCCAGGCGGGGGGGCGAACGGCGAAGGCCGCACCCGTGGCGAAGCTGTCGCAGACCTGCGTCAAGCCTTGGACGGGTGGCTCAAGGAGTTCGGTGTGCCCGAGGAACTGAGCGTCACCGTCCCCGACTTGGTGCGACTCTCATGATGAGAGGGTGCGTAGCACTACTGGTGGTAGTAGCTGGGGGGGGCGGGGGGGGGAGGGGCGCGATGCCTGTGGATGTTGTGGATATCCCCAGTGTTGTCCTCTTGTGTCCCACAACACGCTCGGGGAAGTGTCGATGTGTCTGGGGCCGAGCCGGGCGGGCCTGACCCTCCATGTGTGACTGGCCTTGTGCCTTGCCGCTGATCTGTCGGCCCAGGTCCCCGGCCCCAGACGCGCACCAGCCGGTCGGACGGACGTGACCTGATAGGAGCCTTGACTCCACGCTGGGAGTCCTGTCCGCCGTCCCGGCCGGTGGTGCCGACCATGCCCATCGGATGAGAAAGGAAGGCTGGTACCAGCATGCCAGGCAAAACCCGGATCGTCATCGGCGGGGTCGACACCCATAAGGACATCCACGTCGCCGCGGTGGTCGACGCCACCGGCAGGATCGTTGGCACTGCCGCCTTTGGCGCCACTGCGGCCGGCTATCGCAAGCTGCTCGGCTGGATGCGCAGCTTCGGCCAGGTGGCTTGTGTCGGTGTGGAGGGCACCGGAGCCTACGGCGCAGGACTGGCCCGGTACCTGAGCTCGGAGGGGGTCGGCGTCGCCTTCTCGGCCGCCACGGTGGCGGCCTCTCCCACCTCGTCCGCACTTCTACCTGCTTGCTCTGCCTTCGCCCGAGCCTTGGCCGCCGCTCGCGCCGCGCTAAACGGAGAGGTCGCTGTGGTGCCCAAGTCCCAGACCGGGATCGTGGAGCCCATCAGGGTCCTGCGGGTGGCGTTCTGCTCGGCCCGGGACAGCCGGGCCCGGGTCGCCAACCAGATCCGGGACCTGGTCGTGACCGCCCCCGACGCCCTCCGGGCTGAGCTCGGCGCGCTCGGCTCGGCCGAACGTGCCGAGCACGTGGCCCGCTCCCGCACCAGCGGTGACCCCGCCGAGCTCCTCGAAGGCCTGCGCAGAGCACTGCGGGCCCTGGGGAGGCGTTATGTGGCCCTAAGCGAGGAGATGGCCGCCTTAGTGGCCACGATCGACACCCTCGCCGCCAGAGCTAACCCGGCGCTGCGCGGAGTGAAGGGCATTGGACCAGGCACCGCCTCCATCTTGCTGGTCGCCGCCGGCGACAGCCCCGAGCGGCTGAAAAGCGACTCGGCGTTCGCCGCCCTCTGCGGCGTCTCGCCGATCGAGGCCTCCTCAGGCAAGACCACCCGGCACCGGCTCAACCGGGGCGGCAACCGCCAGGCCAACCACGCCCTGTGGAGGATCGTCATGGTGCGCCTCACCTGCGACCCTGGTACCAAGGCCTACGCCGCCAGAAGACGCGCCGAAGGCAAGACTGACCGAGACATCCTGCGCTGTCTGAAGCGCTACGTCGCACGCGAGGCCTACCGCCACCTCGTACCACCAGCCAGCGTGCCCGCTGGGGCAGAACTTCGCATCACAAGGCTCCAAGCAGGCCTTTCGCTAGCCGCGATCGCTGGCCGGCTCCGCACCTCTATCAAGCAGATCTCGCGCCTAGAGAGAGCCATAGTCTTCGACAACGACCTTGCCACGCGCTATCAGAGCCTCCTCGAGCAACTCGCCTCGAATGGCCTGAAGAAAGCTCCCGTGGCGGCTTGACAACGATAGGAGCATC
>JBMFUG010000040.1:0-23507 GCA_049966695.1 Acidimicrobiales bacterium
CCCGGCGATCCCCACTCGCCGGTCATCGACAGCTTCTTTCATAGCCACGTCGGATGGCTGTTCAAGGAGCAGGCGGCAGCGTCAGGCAACGTGGCAGACCTGGCACGCTTCCCTGAACTGCGGCTCGTAGACCGCTACCACCACATCGCCCCGATCGTCACCGCCTTGGCAACGTTTGGCTTCGGGGCAGCCCTCGGCAGACTGGACGGAGGTCTGCACACGTCGGGACCGCAAATGATGGTCTGGGGCTTCTTCGTGTCCACTACTTTGCTCTACCACGCCACCTTCTCGGTGAACTCGGTCGCCCACCGCTTCGGGCGCCGACGCTTCGCTACGGCCGACGCCAGCAGGAACAATGGCCTGGTCGCTCTCCTGACCCTGGGCGAGGGGTGGCACAACAACCATCACCGGTTCCCTGCGAGCACGCGCCAGGGGCTCGGTCGCTTCGAACTGGATCCTTCTTGGTGGGCCATACGGGGATTGGCTGCGCTGCACCTGGCCGGCACCCTCCGCCCAGTGCCCGCGACAGTGTGGACCAAGGCGCGTCTAGCGCCCGCAGCCCGCTATCGAGATGACCCAAGACGCTGCCCGTCCCGGCAGGCTTCAGTACCGAGCCGTTAAACGGATCCCGCACCCCTTTGGTGCGGTCACCGCTCAGTTAGGCCTTTCCCGCTCCAGAGAAACTAGGAGCGCCCTGGCTAGTTCGCCCGCCCGGCACGCCATAAGCTGAGCGGCTGCAGGACCAACCCGCCAAGAGCAAGGGAGCATCTGTGACCACATCGCCCACCGAAGGTATCAAGGTCGTACTGCACCCCGTGTCCGACCTGGGCAAGGCCAAGGCTGCCTACACGGCGCTGCTCGGTACCGAGCCCCAGGTTGACACGGAGTACTACGTGGGTTATGACACCGCAGGCCAGCATGTAGGCCTGGTACCCGCCAACGGCCCTCAGGCAATGACCTCACCTGTCTCTTACTGGGCCGTAGCCGACATCGACAGAAAGCTGGCCGAGGTCACCGATGCCGGCGCTACTATTAAAGACCCGCCGCGCAACGTCGGCGGCAACCGCCTCGTCGCCACGGTCACCGACCCCGACGGCAACGTCCTCGGGCTCGTCCAGGACACCTGAGCGTCTCGATGAGCGCCGGACCCGCTCCTGCGCCGAGCGCGACAACGACGCCGAGCACCCGACCACGGGCCCGTTGAGAGAACAGGGGGATTGGCGCCGCGCCACGTTGTCTCGGCTGCGCTCATGGGTCATGCAAGCCGACCCTGAGGCAGTCGAAGAGAGGAAATGGAGAAAGCCGACCAATCCCGGCGGTGTCCCTGTGTGGTCGCACGACGGCACCATCTGCACGGCCGAGACCTTCAAGGACCACGTGAAGCTCACCTTCGCAAGGGGCGCGTCGCTCGCGGACCCCTCACATCTGTTCAATTCGAGCCTCGAAGGCAACCGCACCCGCGCAATCGACGTACACGAGGGTGAGGACATTGACGAGAAGGCCTTCAAGGCCCTCATCCAAGAGGCCGTGTTGCTAAACCAGCTTTCGCGTCACCGCAAGTGAGGTCCACCTTGACCTCTGGGCTCCCACCCGCCAAGCAACCGTCTTTGCGCCTCGTCTTCGTTTGCCGGGCGTTCTGCCGCGCCCTTTAGCTGGTCCGCCTCGTCAGTCGCATCGGGACCTCGTCGCCAGACGCTTTGCCTACGGCCATCGCCAGCCGGGTCGGCCTGAAAGCGCGAGAGGACCACCGCCTTCGTGCTCCAGTTGCTTCTCCGCGCAGGCGAACGGGCTCAATCACGTCCGCCCCACCGGTCGGTGCTCGTTCGAAAAGGGGGGCCCGGCCCACAGATCAGCGACAAGGCACGTCGCGCGACTTCGCTCGACAGGTCCTGCGTTTGTGGTGGTCACGGGCTCTGCGTAGGGCACCGCCCCAGGGCAGTGCCTGCTCGGGTCTGGAGCATGCAGTGACAAGCGTCGAGCCCGTTCGCCCACTTGGAGGGCAGGCTGGGCCAAGCTGCTCCGCGCTGGCCTCGACTGCCCGGGTCGGCGCGCCCCACGCGCTCGCAAAACTGGCGAGCCACGACGTCCGACACCTCGCCCCTCGGCCGGACCGTCGACAACCCTCGGCAACTCCTCGTCGTAGTACAACGAGCCCGGTACGGTCAGGCCGTCGTCGCTTAAGTGCCAGGCCAGTTGTTTGGCAAAAAGGCTGAAGAAGCCCGCACGTTGAGCCCTAATTAGCAGCGCTGACACTATTGCTGCTGCTGTAAGCAAAAGGGCAGTGGCCAAGGCAACCACATCTGGCCAACCGCCAACAGTCCATAGTGCAGCGCCCATCGCCCCGAACAACGAAGCCCCCATGTAATACGAAAGCATGTACAAAGTGGACGCCTGCGAGGCTGCGTCGTGACGCTCTTGGCCGCGTGCAGCCGCCCAACCGCTGGCGACTCCGTGGGCAGCGAAGAAGCCGCCGATGAATATGGCCGTCCCTAGTACGAGCACGGGTAGCGACCGCGACAAGGTGGCCATGAGGCCGCCAATGGCCACCAGGGCCCCAAGCAGGACTACTCGGGGCCGGCCAAGGCGCTCAGCCAGGCGACCCCCCGCAGCAGACCCGGCAGACCCGATCGGGAAGTCGCAAAAAGCCAAGCTGGCAACAAACAACGGAAGCCCATAGGGAGCAGCCGACAGCCTCAGGGCAAGGACGTCGTAAACGGCCATGACCGCACCTATGAGCACTGCAGCTATTAGGCATAGGGCAAGCAACTGACGGTCACGCAGCGTTTGCCAATAGGCATGGGCAGAGCTGCTCCAGCTATAGGGGGGTAGCTCAGTGCCTGTCCGGTAAGCAACTGAGACAGGCTCGGGAAGGCAAACGACGACAATGATCGCGCAAAACGCGCTGACGACAGCGATCGCCCCCAACCCCCACCGCCACCCGAACAGGCTGTCGACCCCGCTTGCGAGGACGCGCCCGGACATGGCACCAAGACCAGCACCTCCGACGTAAGTGCCACTGGCTCGGGCATGGAAGCCAGGATGGATTTCCTCATGCAGGTGCGCCAGTGCCACGGCCGGGGTGCCAGCCGCGGCAAGCCCCAGAAGGGCACGCGCTGCGAGGAAGGCGGGCCAGCTTGGTGCCAAAGCGGAGGCTGTGGCAAGAACTGCTGTCGTGGTCACGGAAACCTTTACCAACGGGGCCTTTCCCCAGCGGTCCGACAGGGGGGCCGCAGCCACCATGCCTATGCCAAGGAACAGAGCGGTCACAGAGACCGCCCAAGACGACTGAGCCGACGAAATGGAAAAGTGACGGGCCAGTACCCCGATCAGCGGTTGGGCGCTATAAAAAGCCGCAAAGACGGGCACGGCAGCGGCAACCACCGCCACCAAAAGGCGACGATAGCCAGCTTGGCCCGGTTGGTGGTAAGCGACGGAAGCTGATCGGATGGTTGCCGTTACTGCCATGCTCCCAGTTTCACACTGCTAAGCTCATACGTAAAATGAAAAATATGAAAGATCTTGATACGCATAGGGTATGAGCTCTGCCCCACGGGTCAGCTCAGAGGACCTGCTGACCTTCCTGGCAGTAGCGGAAACCGGACGAGTCGGTGCCGTGGCAGACCAGCTCCACATGAGCCAGCCAACGGTGACGCGCGCCATAGGCAGACTGGAAAAGGAGCTTGACGTAAGCCTCTTTGACCGCCCTGGCCACCGGGTCTGCCTCAATGTGTACGGCCGCACGTTTGCCGGCTACGCGCGCCGCGTTCTCGCTCAGCTGGAGGCGGCCCAAGCCGAACTGGCCGCGTTGCTCGACGAGCACGGTGGGCCGGTGAGAATGGGGTTCCTTTCCTCCTTGGGGACTTGGTTCATCCCGAACCTCGTGCAAGAGTTCCGCCGCGTCGCCCCCAACGCCACGTTCGTGCTACGGCAAGCCTCTTCAGACGCGTTGCCGCAGCTGCTGGACGACCGCGAGGTCGACCTGCTGTTCACTAGCCAACGCCCGGTCTTGGGCGAGCCGGTGAGCTGGGAACTGCTGCTACGCGAGCGGCTCGAACTGGCGGTGCCGCCGGGGCACCGCCTCGCCAAGCGACGACGCGTCCGCTTGAGGGAAGTGGCTTCGGACCCGTTCGTAGTCCTCGGGGCCGACTCGGGGTTCCGGCAGATAACCGACCAGTTATGCCTTCGGGCAGGGTTTCGCCCAGTCGTGGCCTTTGAAAGCGGGGAGCTCGCGACGGTCAGGGCGCTCGTTGCTTCGGGTCTCGGGGTCGGCATAGTGCCCGAGGCCCGCTGGTCCATGGCAGCGGCTCCCGTCCTCCGACTTTCCATCGCAGACGCGGGAGCACAACGGCCGATCGGCATGGCGTGGGCCACTCGGCGCGAGATCCCCGGCGCCTCCAATGCTTTCCGTCGCTGGTTGCTCGAAACTGCCCCTAGACGGCCCTGGCTGCCGGAAGAGGGCCAGCCCCGCCATGCTCATCATCAGGCGCCGGCGCTCCAAGGCGAGACCGAGATGTAACTCGAAGCCAAAGCCGAAGTCGGCACTGTGGTACTGCGGCCCGCGATCGTCTTGCGCCGTGAGCAGGGCCTTGGCGTACACCCCACAGCACCGTGAACTGCTGGCTCGCGCCCAAGACGGCTCCCGAACGGGCAGGCTGCGGCAGCTTGAAGACGACGGCCTGAAGCAACTGGCGGGTTGGCGTTGTGGCGGCGGCTTGCCCCTCGCTCGACTTCGCCAAGACGTTCCTGGCAACCTTTGTCTCGAAGGAGCTGACAACAGCAGGCCGGCCAGCGGTCCTGAAGGCGCTAAGGCCGTTCGATGACGAGGGCGAGGCAGCGGCGGAGCGCAGTAGCAGGGCCTTTCGGCGTGGCTGGCGGACGCGGCTAGAGCCCGTTTACGAGCCGAAGCGCTGGCTGAGCTCCTCGACAGTTGGGAAGCCGAGCATGGAGAGCTGACCCCTGAGGAGCTAGCCAAAGCTACCGCCGAACTGGGCTTGACAGCTACCGCCAAGACCGTGCCAGCAGCCTGAGCGCCCTCGTGCTCGGGACCGCCGCGTTCGTCGCTGTCGAGCGTGCCGACAGGGCAATGGTCGCCCGCCTTCGCGCTGCTCAGCGCGGTAGGCTCGAGCCGCGGGCCAACAAGGCAGTCGTTGCGCAGGTTTGGCACAGCCCGTCCGACCGACAGGCTGTGCTGGCTAGCTTGCTCCGCGCGGTCGAAGTGAGGCCCGTTGACTTCGGCCTGGGCAGGAGGCGGGCATGCTCCTGGGGCGCGCCAACCGCGAAGGCGCCGTGGAAGCCACCGTGGTCGCTTTGGCTTCTGCAGGTGACCGCGTCGTCACTGCAGGCCCAGGCGGCCCCAGAGCCCTCGTCGCCGTCTCTGGTCGCGCCGTGCTCGTCGTCCCCTGCTCACCGGTCCCGGTGCCCATTAGCGCCAGCCCGGGCGTGGCCCAACGTGGCTCAACGAAGTCGAGGGCAACTTCGCCGAAGGGAGTGGCAAGACCCTTTCGTCTCGCTGGACCATCTGCGTGCCCGACCGCGTCCTCGAAGAGCTGTCCGCCCACCTGGCCAGGACAGGCAGGAACGGCCCCGACGACTTGGTGTTCCAGGCATCCGTTGGTGGACCTGTGCGGGCGGCCAACTTTCGCAACCGCGTGTACGACCCGGCCCTCCGCAGGGCGGATCTCGAAGGCCTCAGTTTCCATCGCCTTTGCCACCCGGCCAAGCACATGCTCCGAGAGCTCCGGGTCCCGCTGGAAGTCATCCAGAAGCGGCTGGGCCACTCTTCCATCCGTACGACCGCCCACATCTACGGGTCCCTACCCGAGCGGCTGGACCGGCCGGTCGCCGAGAAGCTGGACGAGATGTTCCGCCCGGCAAAGAAGGCCCAGTCCCGTGGCGCGGGGCTCAGCTCCGGTGGTGCAGATGTGGTGCAGGCGGGCGGCGAAGACGAGGTGCCCTGGCACTTACCCAGCCTGACCTGCGACTTTACAGTGGAGGTGACCGGATTTGAACCGGCGACTTCTACGATGCGAACGTAGCGCTCTTCCGGGCTGAGCTACACCCCCGCGTCAGCAAGACTAGCGCCTTCAGAGAGCCGCAAAACGCTCCCGGCAGCACGCTCTCCGGTAACAGGCGCACCTGGGCGGGCGTCCCGCCCCGCAGCTAGCCAAAACTTTGCAGTTCCGGCCCACGGTGTACAACCGGCGGTCTGGACGACGTCTTAGGTCATCTTGCTCGCTCGCCTCTGCGAGCCACCGAGTCCACCGTGATAGCCGCTATGAGCACCAGAGCAGTAACCATGTCGGTGGCAGCTGCTCCCATGCCGAGCAAGCCGAGCCCGTTGGCGATGGCAGCAATGACCAGTGCCCCCAGCAAGGCGTGCACCGCCTTGCCACGCCCACCGAACAGGCTCGTACCTCCGATGACGGCTGCCGCCACGGCGTACAACACGTAGTCTGGGTCAATGTCGGTGGCAATCGACCCAAGCAAAGAGAGGTACATAAGCCCGGCAAAGCCCGCCATCAACCCGCTCAAGGCAAAGGCGATGGTGCGGATACGGTACAGGTTGACGCCCGCACGCCGAGCAGCCTCCGCGTTGCCCCCGACAGCATAAATGTAACGGCCGAAGCGCGTCCGCCCCAGCAGAAATGTGGCCAGGGCCAATATAGCCAAGACAATGGGCACTGCCCACGGCACGCCCTCGACCCTAGCGCCCCCTTTTACGCCCCTGTTAACGTCGGATACCAAAACGACGAGCACACCTGCCGCGGCTGTGAAGGCGATCTTGATGACAGTCAGGCCGAAGGGCGGGGTGACAAGGCCACTGGCGCGCCTGCGCATGTCCCGTACCACCAGATATGTCCCGAACACCACCACTAAAGCGATCATGAGCACCCAGCTCGCCACCGGGCTAATAGCACCGGCCACCAGATCCAGCATGATGTGGTTGGAC
Organism: Acidimicrobiales bacterium; assembly: GCA_049966695.1. Lineage (GTDB taxonomy): Bacteria > Actinomycetota > Acidimicrobiia > Acidimicrobiales > Palsa-688 > JAKAWM01. The sequence goes on from JBMFUG010000040.1 coordinate 6,950, forward strand.
ACTTCGATAACACCACCAACGGCGATGCTCATGTGGTCGAACATCCACAGCATCAAGCCTTCGAAGCCTATGTACCCTCCCAAGGTCACGATGAACGACGGTAGACCGAGCCGCGTTATAAGGACCCCTTGGATCAAGCCCGCTAATGCCGTCGCGGCTAATCCCGCCAAAATAGCTACCCACCACGGTAAATTTGCTGGCGAGGCCACAAGGGCAGCCATGATCCCTGCGCCGATGCCCGCCTCATAGACGACCGACAAGTCGATCTCGCCGAGCAGCAAGACGAACACCTCGGCCATGCCGAACATGACTATGACGACGCCTTGCTGTAGCAAGTTCACGAGGTTCGGGCCGGACAAGAACAAGGAGTTTTGGGCTTGGAAAATAACAACTATGGCGACAAGTGCGCCCACTACGGGCAACACGCCGCTTTCGCCTGAACGCACTCTCCGCCACCAAGCCGCGAGGTACTCTCCAAGCGTCCCGGCCACTGCTTCTGAGCTCAGCACGGCGGCCTCGGACGCTGACGTGGCGTCCTCTGCGGTCTCAGCTGCCACCGACATGGCGGTCACCGCCACCCCGCCGACCTCAAGCGGCTCCTTGTCACCGGTGCGAGTTGGTTCTACAGCCATTTCTCAACCTTTCTCCACGCCTTTACCGCCAGCCGCCTTTGCTAACTGCCCGCCGGTGGAACCACTGAGCCGAGTGCCGGTTGTCATCAGTTCCACAACGCTCTGGCGGTCATATTCCGACGCCGGGCCCTCGGCTACCAAATGCCCGAGGCGCAGCACAGCAACACGGTCCGCCACCTCGAAAACGTCGTTCAGGTTGTGGGACACGAACAGCACCGCATAGCCTTGCTCGGCCAAACGCCGCACAAGGCGGAGCACCATAGTCGTTTGAGCTACTCCCAGCGCCGCAGTCGGCTCATCGAGGATCATGAGCTGGGAGTTCCAAAGCACAGCACGAGCCACTGCTACAGATTGTCGCTGGCCACCAGAGAGCGACGCCACACGTTGGCGGATAGAGCGGACCGTGGTAACCTGCAAGTCAGCCAGGGTCTGGCGAGCAGCCTTTTCCATCGGGCCCTCATCTAGAGCGGTGTACTTCGTCGGCTCTCGGCCAAGGAACATGTTCTGCACTATGTCAAGGTTGTCGCACAAAGCCAGATCTTGGTACACAGTGGCAATACCAAGAGCAGCCGAGTCTTTCGGAGTACGGATCGATACCGGGTGCCCGCGCCAGAAAATCTGGCCCCCGTCAGGCGGGTGTATGCCCGAAATTATCTTTATTGTGACACTTTTGCCGGCACCGTTGTCCCCGCAAAGCGCCGTCACCAGGCCAGCTGGGATGGTAAAGCTGACCCCGCTCAGCGCCCTCACCGGCCCGAAGCTCTTCTGTATGCCTCGCAACTCGAGCAACGGTTCGCCTCGATCGAGCAAAGCTTCAGGCATCGCTCGGCAACCTTCCTTTCAGCTTGCCTCTACAACAAACAGACAACAATCCTTGCCCCTGCACGGCCAGTAAGCAACCCTGCTACGGGCCCCGGCCGTCAAAACTACGGCCCCTGCTCGTCGGGCAAGCGCGTAAGGGGCTTTTAGCCACCGGTTCGGCGGGCACGGCCACCGGTTTCCCCCAGAGCGCCTGAGCCCCGTAGGGGGCCCAGGCACCCGGGTGGGGGGACAAGCGTACACGCCGCTCCTGCACGAGGGCTCTGCCCAGCTGCGTCCCAGTTGACATGCATAGCCATTGGGGCCGCACGCCGCCCAGGTCGCCCAGTGCTCGTGCTGGAGCCTCTGGCACCACGCGTACGCCGAACCTAGTTGCGGGTTGATCCCAGTTACGGGTTGATCCCAGCCGCTTTGCAGGCTGCCGCGTTGGCATATGGGGCTGCGCACAGCTCGGCCGGCGGCACAAAGCGGTCAGCTATGACAGTGCTGGCCATGTTCTTGGTGGTGACCCACTCCGGTGGCAGTAGCACCGAAGGCACGGACTTATGCTCAGTCGTGTCCATGGTCTGGCCGTTCACAAGAGCAGCCGGGGGGGTCATGCCGGCTCGCAGGTAAATTGCCAGTGCCACCGCAGCTTGAGCCTCAAGGTAGATGGGCTTGTAGACAGTGCCACATTGGTAACCAGTCAGCACATTGCCGAGGCCGGTCAAGGTGGCGTCCTGGCCAGTCACTGGGAAGGTATGAGGCTTTATGCCCTTTTCCTTCAGGTAGTTGATTATCGGGGCACCGTTTTCGTCGTTAGGCATCAGCACCGCGTTGATGTCCGGGTGAGCTGTGTACTCCTGCTGGAACTCAGTGAGGGCGACCGTCGGCGTCCAGGTGCCAGCAGGCTCTTCGTTGGGCTGCAGCTTGCCCACTAGGGTGTACTTGCCCGACTTGAAATAGGGCGCCAGTACGCTGTCGTAGCCGTCAGCAAAAAGAGTGGCGTTGTTGTCAGTGTCAGCGCCGTGCATGACCAGCACGACGGGCTTGGACACGTGCCAGGCAGAAATACAGCTGACAAGCCCTTGCCCCAAAAGGTCGCCGACGTGGACATTGTTGAAGCTGTCGTAATATGCGCGGCTCCCGCCCAGTGTGAGCCGGTCGTAGTCGATGACCTTGACACCGTGAGCGGCCGCGTAGCTTTCGATCCTCGCGCCCACGCCCGAGTCCAGGGGGTCCATGATGATGACCTTGTCGCCCTTGGTGACGTCGGCTTGGGCGTCCGCGTACTCGGTAGCGTCACTACCGTGGGCATTTACCACCTGGATCTCTGACCCGGAAAGGCCGGCCTTCTCCATGGCCTCGGCCAGGTACGGGGCGTCAAACTCGACATAACGCGTCGAGCTGACGGTGTCGGGCAGGATGGCACCTATACCTCCATGGCCCTTGGCCGTGATCGGCTTCAGCAGTGCCATTGTGGTGAAGTTGCGGTTGAAGGTTGTGGCGGAAACGGTAGCCGACGCAGCTGCAGCACCCGGAGCCCCCACAAAGCTCCCGGCGGCCACTAGCGCTGTTACTGCAGCGGTCCCCGTCAGCACTCTTGCTCTCACCTTTACTGTCATGGGTTCCTCTCCCTTTGCGCTTCAGAAGAAGCGGAGCGACATGTCGGAACTCGCGCTCACCCGGCTGGGAGGATAGGCCCTTGGCACTACGGCCAAAGACCCCGCGGCAACAACCATCGCGCCGCGAAGCCGATGGAGCGGGCCGGAGTTGTCGTTTACCTCCGGCAAGCTGAACGTACGCCTAGGCACGTTAACGAGCCCGTGAACAAGCCAGGCCGGCTATAAAAATTCGGTAAACATTACATAAACAAACCATTAATGGGTCAACCCGGTGCAAACCGGTAACCGGCCCTGGGCTGAGTGATGATGACCGGTGGCCCGCCTTGGCTCTCCAGCTTGGCTCTCAGGCGCCGCACGTAGACCCGCACGTACTCCGTCTCAGTTTCGTAGCCCGGGCCCCACACTCGCCGGAGCAGCTGGGCATGCGTAAGCAACTTGCCACGGTTGACTGCCAGCTCACGCAGCAGTGCGAACTCGGTCGGGGTCAGGTGGACCGTTTCCCCGGCCAGTTTTACCTGGCGCATCTCAAGGTCCACCACGAGGTCGCCCACTTCCAGCCGCAAAGGTGCCGCGTCCTGGGGCTCGACGGGGCGGGTCCGGCGCAGCGTCGCAGCGATGCGCGCCAAGAGCTCCTCTATGCCAAAGGGTTTGGTCATATAGTCGTCGGCACCAAAGTTGAGAGCCGTGACCTTGTCATGCTGGCCCCCTCGGGCGGAGACCACGATGATCCCGACAGGTGAACGCTCCCGCAGCATGCGGCACAGTTCAAACCCGTCAACCTCTGGGAGCATGAGGTCAAGCAGGACTATGTCAGGGCTCTCGGTCTCGAGCAGCTCAAGCGCGCGCAAGCCGTCGAGAGAGACGCACGTGTCAAACCCGCGCACAGCGAGGTTGCTACGGATGAGGTCGACAATGTTCGGGTCGTCCTCGACCAAAAGGGCCTTGGTCCGCTTTTCTGCCTGGATCACCCGTCACCTGCCTGGATCACCCGTCACCTGCCTGGGCTGTACGCCACGCGCCTGGGCCGTTCGGCGGAAAGCCTGCGTCATTCGGCGCCCTCAGTTGGGACTTCTACTGGCAAGCGGACGGCAAAGCACGCCCCGCCCGCGCCATTTCGTTCCAAGGTCATCTCCCCTCCGTGCGCGTCCACAATGCCATAAGCGATCGACAGGCCGAGGCCAACACCTGGGCTATGAACATGGTGGTCGCGGCTTTGCAGTTCAAAGATGCGCGGAGCCAGGTCGGTCGGCAGCCCGGCGCCGTCGTCCGACACTCTAACCACCACGTGGCCCGGGGCTTCAAGCGTGGCATCGACGCTAACGTGAGTGCCGGGCGGGTTGTGAAGGACGGCGTTCTCTACCAAGTTGACGAAAACTTGCTCAAGGCGGTCATGGTCGGCCCAGATGGGTGCTATGGCCGGTGAGCAGCGCAGGCTGACAGCCGAGGAACGCGGGAGCGGCAGGCAAGAGATCGCCGCTTCTAGCACGAGCTGGAGGTCGCACCAGTCAGGCTCGAGGCGCAAAAGCCCGGACTCGATAGCGGAGAAGTCGAGCAGGTCACCGACCAGTCGGCCGAGACGGGCCGATTCCGTTTCTATCCTGCTCAAGAAGCGTTGTTTGGAGTCATCGTCCCACTTCACGTCTGCAGCAAGCAGTGTCCCGGCGTAGCCTCTGATGGCAGTTAAGGGCGTCCGCAGTTCGTGGCTCAGACGCGAGAGGAAGTCCCGCTGCAGCTTGTGCGACCGGCGCAAGGCAGCTGCCTGGCGGTGGGCCTGTTCCGCCTCGTCTCGTTCCAAAGCAAGCCGGACAGAGTTGGCGGCATCGCCCAGCAGGGCCGCGGCGTCGTCTGGGGCCGCAGGTTCTGCCCCTGCCCATCTGGCGATGAGCGCGGCTCGGCCGCGTGGGACGTCAAAGGCAACCGCCAAGACCTGGCTGCTCCCTGGCACCTGAACGGGCAGGTCCGTGCAAAAGTCCCCCCCAAGCACGCGGCTCACCTCTTCGGTCCCGAGCCCCTCGGGTTCAGGCTGTGCCCTGCCATCGGCATCGACAGCCGCCAGGCAGCTCAGTTCACCGTCGTTCGGCCTCACCCACAGCTCGGCTCCGCTAGCACGCAAGCCCCGCCAGAGCGAGCGGAGGGCCTGAGCCAAGCCACTAGAGACAGGTTCCGGACCGGCCAGAGTTTCCAGCACTTCACGGATTGTCTCCAGCACGCGGTTGCGCGTGGTGACCTCCGCAAAGAGGTGGTCCCGCTCTATGACACCCGCTGCATAACCGGCGTACAGCGCCACAAGGTCCATCTGGTCGGTGCGCGGCCGCCCGACGAGGGGCTGGCAACCAGTGAGCACCCCGATCAGGCCTCCGCTACCTATAACCGGGACAGACCACGAACTGCGTATGCCGGCGTCTCGGGCCAACGGGCGAAAGCGCGACCAAGAAGAGCTCGTTTCGACATCTTCCTCCACGACGACCCGGCCGAGCAGCGCCGTCATGCCCACAGGGCCACCGTCGCTGTTAGCCGGCAGACGGGCCCAAGCAGAAAGCAGCGGCGTCGGCAACCCGATAGCGGCCGCGCAACGCAAACCGCCCTCTTCGGCTAAGTGGATGCAAAGCTGTTCGGTACGCAAGGCGGCACCAAGGGCAGAGATGATAAGCGGGAGGCTGGAGGTCGGCTTGGCCGAGGCAAGCTGGTCGATAAGGCTCTGCAGCCGGCTCAATTGGCGGCGAGCTGTGGCATCTACCTCGTGGCCCGACATAATGGCCACCACTTCGTCCGGGTAGGTCTCGGTAGGCGCCATCTGAGCGACTGCTCGCCCGCGGCGCATGACCACTATCGAGTCCGCAAGCCGGAACACTTGGTCAACGTCATGAGAGACGAGCAAGATGCTGGTCCCCTCTCGCTGCAAACGGCCGATCAGCTCTTCCACTCGCTTTGACTCGCTAGCCCCGAGGGAAGCAGTCGGCTCGTCTAGCACCAAAAGCCGCGGGTGGTCCTGCATCGCGCGAGCTACGGCCACGAGCTGGCGCTGGCCCCCCGACAGCCAGCGCACCGGGCGGCTCACGTCGCCCACGTCGATGTCGTAGGCGGACAGGAGGCGCTGTGCCGCCACTCGCGCTTTCAGCTCGTCAGTCAGCCAACGACCACCTTCTCGACCAAGAAAAAGGTTTGTCGCAATATCGAGGTTGTCGCACAGTGCCAGGTCCTGCCAGACGACAGCGATGCCGTTCCTCATAGCGTCAGCGTTAGAACGCACGCGGCTCTCGCCGACCAGTACCTCGCCCGAATCGGGCACTCTGTCCCCCGCTATGCAGCGGACAAGAGTTGACTTGCCCGCACCGTTCTCGCCCACCAATCCGACGACCCGGCCACGGCCTACGTCAAAGCTGACCCCGTCAAGCACCAAAAGCGCGCCGTAAGAAACTGAGACGTCCCTGACTGACAGCACCGGCGGCTCGCCAGTCGGCTGCGGTGCGACCAACGTCCGCTCAGCAATGAGCATACTTACAAGTGTTACGCCTTTCGGCCCGCTTGGGAAATGGCAGGCCGCGCGGCTAGCCAATGCCTCCGGAGGCAAGGTCGGGCAATCGGCGACTGAGCGCCTCCATCGTCTTTTGGAGCCGCAACTGTAGCGATGTCGTGGTCAGGTCGGAGCGGGTCCGCTCGAGCACGGCTCGCAGTGCATCCGCGCTACGGCGCAAGCCACCGGTCACCGCATCAGGAAAGTCGACGCCCGTGACAAGCTCGTACACAGCGTCCATGGCCTCCAGCAGTTCTTCGGCCCGTTGGGCTTGGCCCTCCCGCAGGTGGTCAAGGACCTCGCGGCGCAGCTCGGACGCTGCTTCGCAAAGCCCGTTCAGCCACGGCGCCAAACCGATGGACAGGCTGGACCAATCAGGCAGCTCGGCCCCCTCGACCAGTGCCCGCGTTAGTACCGCCTCGGCCATCTCTTTCTCTGCGTCCTGCAGGAATCCCGCATAGGCGATAGCAGGGAACGGGCCTAGGGCCACTTGAGCCTCGCGCACGGCTTGCTCACATTGGGCCAACAGCGCACTAGCCCGCTCCGGCTGGCGGGTATGCACAGCCCTAACAGCGCTGCCCGCGAGCCTGATGGCTCTCCTGCACGCCGCCAAGGAGACCTCCCGAGCCACGTTCAGCCTGTCCAGCTCGGCGAGGACGGGCTCAGCCGAGTACTTCAAGTGGCGCGCGCCGTGGCGAGCTCGGAGTAGCTCCCAAAGTCGCCGTAACCACTGGGCCAGTGTTGGCGGCGAGCACCGACCGGCGCGCGGCGCACGCCGCGTGCCGCTGATGAACTGGTGGCCTTGACAAGCATGTACACGTAAGCTGCCAGCACCACGTCAGTAGACAGCTGAAAGTAGAGCACTGCAGCCGACCCTGTTACCACAGCGACCAAAGCCGACAGGACGACAGCTCCCGCCAGCACCGAGAGCACGTCTCGGCGGCGCCGGCGGGCCTCAAGGCGGCGATAGGACTTGGCCGCCGCTTGTAGCGTTGCAGGCACGTCGGCCTGGCGAGGAGCCGGCAGCGCCAAATGGGCCGGCCTTGAACGCCCCTGTGCTGGGGAGCGGCTATTTCTCAAGCGGTTAGCGGGTGGCACTCGCGTCGGCGTAGTGTGCCCCAAGACCGACAGCTCATAGCGAAAAGACCGCACCGAGTCGCCAAAACTTGGGCGTCTGCGCCACCACCAGTAGACCAGGGCTGCGCTCCACAGGGCGGCGACTATGAGCTCAGTTGACATCTCTACGGCTCCTTGGCACCGGGACCATCCGGCCAGCTGGCAAAAGCCGTAGCAAACCCGAGCCTCCGAGGCTGGGCATGGTGGCCAAGCGTTGCCGGGGTGGCACGAGCTGCCGCAGTCTGCTCACTGGGATTGTCCCTCCGATGTAAGTCACTTTTTCAGGACCGTAGTACGTAGCGCCGCAAAAGTGGTGGATTTCGGTCCCAGGTAGCTGGTCAACCCTCGTACTCGGGGTCAGAACTTCCGATCAGCCCGTCGATAGTTTCCTCGATGGGCGCCGCTCGGCCCCCTTCCGGCGGAGCGTTGACAACAGTGGCCCCCTCACGCCGCCAGTGCCCGCTCCTGCCCCCTGTTTTTTCCCAAAGGGCCAGCTCGCCGATGACCATGGAACGGTCGAACGACTTGCACATGTCGTACACGGTGAGGGCGGCGACCGCACAGGCAGTCAGCGCCTCCATCTCCACGCCCGTCCGGTCAACGGTCTCGACGTGGGTCTCGACCTCGATGTAATCGTCGCCGAGAGTGAAATTGATGGTCACAGCTCCCACGAGGAGCGGGTGGCACAGGGGGATGAGATGTGCAGCCTGCTTGGCAGCTTGTATACCGGCAACCCGGGAGACGGCCAGGACGTCGCCCTTGGAAATGGCATTGCTTGCGACCATGGAAGTGGTCTCTGGTGCCATGTGGACCCGGCAGCGCGCCATAGCCCTGCGGTGAGTTGGCTCTTTAGGGGTGACATCAACCATTCGGGCACGCCCGAGGGGGTCGAGGTGGGTCAGGCCGCGATCGGACACCGCACGGCAGTCTACGCCAAGCGGGCCCAACATGCCCAATGGGAGCCCAGCGCCTCGGGCGTGCCTGCTGGGCGGGTACCATCTCTCGCCTCGGGAGAGCGCCCGCTCGGCGAGCCCCGCCGGGCGCCTACCCGTTGCTCCAGGCGGGCACCTGAGCGTCAGAGCCTGGGCGTTGTCACGTCGCGGCCCAGACGCTCCATGAGGAACTGGCGGAAAGCCGGGCCGATGTCCGGGCGCTCAAGGGCCAGCTCGACAGTTGCTCGTAGGTAGTCGAGCTTGTTGCCCACGTCGAAGCGGCCGTCCCGGAACGCCCAGCCATAGACCGGTTCTTCCTCGCCCAGGGCTTTAATAGCGTCCGTAAGCTGGATTTCCCCGTCGCGGCCAGGTTTTGTACGCGACAAGATAGAAAATATGCGAGGGCTGAACACGTAGCGGCCCATTACTGCCAGGTTAGAAGGGGCCTCGTCGGGTGGCGGCTTCTCGACTAGGTGCTTGACCTCGACCAGATGGTCGTCTATGGGCTCAATAGCAGCGCAACCGTAAGAGGAGATCTCCGAGGGAGGCACCTCCTTCAGCGCAACCACGCTGTGGCCGTGAAGCTCGAAGGCCGCGAGCATGCCGGTCAGCACCCCGCTGCTCTCGTGCATTATGTCGTCGCCCAGCAGCACGGCGAACGGCTGGTCACCGACATGCTCAGCGGCCACTAAAACGGCGTGGCCGAGGCCCTTGGGCTCACCTTGGCGCACGTAGTGGATGTTCGCCATATCGGCTATGCGCTGCACTTCGTCCAGCTCTTTTAGCTTGCCCGTTTCCTTCAAGTAGTACTCGAGCTCGAAGGAGCGGTCGAAGTGGTCCTCCAAGCTGCGCTTGCCCCGCCCGGTGATTACCAAGATGTCGGTTATACCGGCAGCCACCGCCTCCTCGACCACGTACTGGATCGCCGGTTTGTCGACGAGAGGGAGCATCTCCTTCGGTTGGGCTTTTGTGGCAGGCAAGAACCGCGTCCCGAGCCCCGCCGCCGGTATGACAGCCTTTCGAACCGCCTGTGCCATAGTTGGGCTCCTCCTCGTAGCGTTCCCTGGCATGCGACTGGACCGTTCTAGCACCTCGGAACTGTCCTGAACTGCCAGCCCCCACAGGTTTTGCCTGGGGCACCAGCCTCCTGATCGAAGGTCCTGCCGCAGCACCTGTCCCGGGTGCCCGGCTCGCCGTAGCACCCGTCGGGACACCCGGCTCGCCGTAACCTAGCGTTGCGGCCAGCCCGCAACAGCAACCTTTGCCCGCGCTCTTCGGCCCTGCTCGGGCGACGTGCTGCGGTACACTTAGCACTCAAACGACAAGATTGCTAAAGGAAGGACCCCCTACGCCATGCCGACCTACGAGTACGCGTGCAAAACCTGTGGCGAGCACCTCGAAATCGTGCAATCGTTCAAAGACAAGCCTCTCACCCAGTGCCCGGCCTGCGGTGGGCCTCTGCGCAAGGTGTTCGGCAATATAGGGATCACCTTCAAAGGCAGCGGGTTCTACAGGACCGACAACAGGACTAACGGCCACCGCAGCACAGCCTCGCCCAAGACCAGCGACGCCAAAGCTGCCGAAAGCAGCTCTTCAAGCGACAGTGCCAGCAGTGGTGCCAAAGGGAGCACGACCAAGGCCAAACAAGCCGTAGCTAGCGGGTCAGCTTCGTAAAGGCTGTCCGCTGTCGGCCTCGTAGGCCGCTCAGCCAGCGTCTCTCGAAAAGCCTATGCCGACGGGGCAAGCCAGCCCCGTCCCGCCCAGGCCGCAGTAGCCTCCTGGGTTCTTGGCCAGGTACTGCTGGTGGTTCTCCTCTGCGTAATAAAAAGGCTTGGCAGGGACTATCTCGGTGGTCACCGGGCCGTAGCCAGCCTCCTTCAGGACCTGGCCGTACGCCTCTTTGGACCGCCGAGCCGCCTCGTGCTGAGCGTCGGAAAACGTGAAGATCACCGACCTGTACTGGGTGCCCACGTCGTTGCCCTGGCGCATGCCCTGTGTTGGGTCGTGGCCCTCCCAGAACACTTTTAGCAGCTCTTCATAGCTGCACAGCTCCGGCTCGAAAACGACCAAGACCGACTCTGCGTGACCGGTAAGGCCCGTGCAGACCCGTTCGTAGGTCGGGCCCGGCACCGAGCCCCCGCAGTACCCAACGGCTGTCACCCAGACCCCGGGTACCTGCCAAAAGGCACGCTCGGCCCCCCAAAAGCACCCCATGGCGAAAATGGCCCGCTCTGAGCCGGCCGGGAAGGGCCCCGACAGCGGCCTACCGTTGACGTAATGGTGCCTTGGAGACAACCTAGGTCCCGCTCATCGACATCTCGGAAATGGCCACAGTCACGCCGGCAGCCGACGAAGGCAGCCACTCGAGGTCGTTGCCTATAGCGATCACGCCTTGGAGCATGCGCTGGATGGTCGAGGCAATGGTTATCTCCTTGACCGGGGCGGCCAATTGCCCATCGTGCACCAACAAGCCCTCAGCCCCAACGGAAAAGTCCCCGCTGACCGGGTTGACCCCGGAATGCACGCCGGTGACCGATTGCACCAACAGGCCCTCGCCGACGTGGGCTAGCACCTCCGCCGGGCTCATTTCGCCCGGGCGTAGGCAGACAGCCCGGGCGCCAACCCCAGGGGCGCTCTTATAACCCGCCCGTAGCGCGCTCGCTGTAGGCGCAGTACCGGCTCGGCGGGCAGAAGTGCTGTCGTACAGGAAACAGCGCAGCACTCCGTCCTCGATCATCACGTTGCGCCGGCACGCCAAGCCCTCGGCGTCGAAGTTGGCTGCGCCCCAGGCAGCGGGCTCAGTCGGGTCATCAGCCAGCGTGAACATGGGCGCCGCCACAGCCTCCCCCAGGTGGCCAGCGAACAGCGATATGCCTTTCAGCACCATCTCGCCGCTAAGCACCTGCCCAAGCAGCGCCAGCAACTGGGAGCTCACCCGAGGCTCCAAGATGACAGGTAGGTGGGCCGAACGCGCCTTGGTGGCGCCTAACATCCTTACAGCCCGGGACACGGCGTCACCGGCAGCCTTCTCAGGGTCAAGCTCCGATGGGCCCCGCCCGACCGTGTAGCCATAGGCTATCTGGCTGGCCGGCCCTTCCCCCGCTACAGCCGTAGCGGAAAGATAGCAAGCAGTCGAGCGGTCGGCAGCCAGCGTCCCGAGCGAGCTTGCCAGTGCCATCTCGCTCGAGGAGTCGCCCCAAGTGGCCGACTCGACCTGCCTTATGCGCCGGTCGGCGGAACGGACGGCCTTTTCTAGGTCCAAGGCGAAGTCCACTTTGCTAGCGGTCGGGAAACCTGCCAGCTCGTCACGCCATAGGTTGAGCTGCGCCGGCTCCGCTCCATCGGGCGAAGGCAGCCCGACCCAGTCTTCGGGGCTGGAGAACGAAGCGTTGTCGCGAGCCTCTTCCAACGTCTCAGCCAGCACGTCAAGGTCCAAAGACCCGGCATAGGCAAAACCTTGACGGTTGGCCGACACCACCCTGATGCCTGCGCCAGCCGACGTAGCAGACGAAAGCGACTCCACCTCGCCCTCGTAAACGCGCACCTCCGTCCCCGAGTCGCGGGACAGGTAAGCCTCGACAGCCTCACCGTCACGCGCCCATCCGGCAACTTTTTGCGCCAGCTCCACCAGCTCGTCCAAGGCAACGCTCACCGAGCCGTACCTCCGATTGTCAACGCCCGCACCCGCAAAGTGGGCTGGCCCATGCCGACCGGTACCCCTTGGCCCTGCTTGCCGCATGTCCCCGGCCAGCCCATGGCAAAGTCGTTGCCGATGACGTCGATGTTGCGCAGCACTTCAGGGCCGTTGCCGATCAGGTTGGCGTCCCTTATCGGGTCGGTAATGTGCCCGTCTTCGATCAAGTAAGCCTCGGTCATGCCGAAGACGAAGTCGCCCGTCGTGGTATTGACCTGGCCTCCACCAAGCTGGGCGACGTAAACGCCATAAGGGGTCTGGCGGATGATCTCGTCCGGGTCTTCCTCCCCATTTAGGAGGAAAGTGTTCGTCATCCGTACCATCGGCAGGTCCCGGTAGCTTTCACGCCGGCCGTTGGTCGACAGCACTCGTCCGTCCTTGCGGGCGCGCAACCAGTCCCACATGTAGTCCGTGAGCACCCCCTGGTCGATCAGAACGTTGCGCTGAGTGGGGTGGCCCTCGTCGTCTATGGCCATGGCGCCCCATTCGTGGCTCATGGCCCCGTCGTCGACAAGGGTCACGAGCGGGCTTGCCACCTGTTCCCCGACCCGTCCAGCGAAGACGGAAACCTGCTTGGCGATGTGGTCGGCCTCCAAGCCATGCCCGCAAGCCTCATGGAAAAGGACCCCGCCGCTACCTGCCTTGATGACGACCGGTACCTGGCCAGACGGCGCCGGCCTGGCACGAAGCTTTAGAAGGGCACGCTGTGCCGCCGAGCGGGCCAGTTCCTCCACGTCGTGCTTGTCGAACAGCTCGAAGCCCATGGTTGCCCCGATCGCCTCGCCCCCGGTTTGCATACCCGTGTCGCCAGTCGCCACCGCCGATATCCCAAAGCGCACGCGGACCTGGTCGTCAGCGGCCAAGACGCCTTCCGAGTTGGCCACTAGCACCTGGCGACGGCTGTCCCGGTAATGGACGTTGACCTGGCGCACGGCCCCGCCAGTGGCGCGGGCGGCTTCGTCAGCCCGACGCAAAAGCTCCACCTTGCGGACCTTTTCCACTTCTATTGGCAGGACCTCGACCGGCGATGGGCTCTCGACAACTGTGCGCGACAAGGAGACCTTTCTAACCCCGCCACCACTGCGCCGGGCCGCCCCCGACGCAGCCTCGGCAGCCGCCAACAGGCCCCGTTCCGAAAGGTCAGCCGTGTGCGCGAACCCAGTGGTGTTGCCCACCACGACTCGGACACCAGCCCCGCGCTCGCGCCCAGAAGACATGTCCTCCGCACGGCCATCGTCAAAGGTCATGAGCGAGCCTCGCCGGTCTTCGGCGAATATCTCGGCGAACTCTCCGCCCGTCGCTAACGCCCTGCTAAGCACCCGGGCAAGGGTGCCCTCCCCTATCGAAGCGAGCAAAGGGCTTGCGGCTGGGTCGGTCATAGCCCCCACGATACTGGCAGGACAGACCGTACCCATCGGGGGCCCATGGGGGGTGCAACAGGCCAAGCCCACCTGGGACGCCTCAGTGGTGGTGCGATACGTCGCCGACGTGGCGAACGGCACGTGGCGAACGGCACGTGGCGAACGGCCGGGCGTACCTGGGGGCAGACCGCGCACGGTGGCTACAGAGCAAGGCGTTCCCGCCCAGCAGCCGCGACGAGGTACCTTTGACAGGTGCTCCTAGAGACGATAAGCGGCCCCAGCGACCTGCGCCGGCTCAACTACCAACAACTTGATGAGCTTGCAGCTGAGATCCGGGAGTTCATCGTCAAAGCCGTTTCGTCAGCTCAAAGCGGCCACCTAGGTTCTAACCTGGGGGCGGTCGAGCTGACCTTGGCCTTGCACCGGGTGTTCGACTCCCCTCGCGACTACATAATCTGGGACACCGGCCATCAGGCTTACGTGCACAAGATCGTCACTGGGCGCAGGGACATGTTCGAGACCTTGCGCCAGGCCAAGGGGTTGTCGGGTTACCCCTCTCGGGCCGAATCGGTCCATGATTGGGTCGAGAACAGCCACGCTTCGACTGCGCTTTGTTATGCCCACGGGTTGGCTGCGGCTGTGAAGCGCAGCGCTCACCCCGACCGGCGGGTCGTGGCGGTCGTCGGCGACGGTGCCTTGACCGGCGGCATGGCCTACGAAGGGCTGAACAACCTAGGCCACAGCGGGTCGCGAGTCGTGGTCGTGCTGAACGACAATGGGCGCAGTTACGCACCTACGGTGTCAAAGCTTTCAGAGAGCCTCACAAAGCTCCGCCTTAACCCGCACGTGAGCTCGGCACGGCGCCGAGTGGAAGGCGCTCTGCGAGATCTCCCAAAGGTGGGCGGCCTGGCCTATTCCAGTTTGCAGGGCTTTTACTCCGCTATTCGTGAAGTCATCGAGCCACCGGCGTTCTTCGAGGCGCTTGGGGTGCGCTACGTGGGCCCGTTAGACGGCCACGATATTGCCGGCATGGAACAAGCCTTCCGCCAGGCTGCTGCTTATGACGGCCCTATAGTCGTGCACGTTCTTACCCAAAAAGGGCGCGGCTACAAGCCCGCTGAAGAGGACGAGGAAAAATGCCTCCACGATACGAGCGCGTTCGACCCTGCTACAGGGCCAACAGCGTCATCGCGTGCGCTGAAAGGCTACACGCTGGCATTTAGCGAAGCCATGCTGGAGCTCGCCAGCCAGCGAGATGACATCGTCGCAATTACAGCCGCTATGCCGGGGCCAACGGGGCTCCTACCTTTTCAGGAGCGATGGCCGGAACGGTTCTTCGATGTCGGCATAGCAGAGCAGCACGCCGTCACCTCCGCCGCGGGCATGGCAATGGGCGGGCTTCGGCCGGTGGTAGCGATTTACTCGACCTTTTTGTCACGTGCGTTCGACCAGCTCAACTTGGACGTCGGGTTGCACGGCTTGCCCGTGACCTTCGCCCTCGACCGCGCTGGCATCACTGGAGATGATGGGCCCAGCCACCATGGCATCTTGGACATGGCACTTTGCCTCAAAATCCCCGGGACGACCATATTCGCACCATCTTCGGCCCAAGAGCTAAAGGTGATGCTCAGTACAGCGCTCAGCCTGTCTGGCCCTGCGGTGCTGAGGTTCCCCAAGACAGATGCCCGCCAAGTCCCGCCCGACCAGGTCGGCTCGGGGCTGTCCGCCCGCTTGGTCCGCCGCGGCGACGGGTCGGTCTGCGTGCTAGCGGTGGGCAAGCTCCTAGAGGCTGCCGAGGAAGCTGCCGACCTACTGAGCGCCGAGGGCACCGAGGCCACCGTGTGGGACGTGCGCGTGGTACGCCCGCTTGACCCGGCAATGATCGCTGACGCCGGCAGGCACGGTCTCGTCGTTACTGTCGAGGACGGGATCCGCAACGGGGGTGCCGGCAACTTCATCGCAGACGCCATCGCCGACCTCCATCAGAGCCGCAAGAGCCCCCCGGTGCTCAACCTGGGTATACCGACTGCCTATATCCCCCACGGGCAGCCAGACCGCATCTTGGCCCAGCTTGGCCTCGATGGGCCGGGCATAGCTGCGTCGATCGCTAGGGCCATGCGCCTTGACCTGGCCAGAGGGCGCTACGACAGCGCTGGTGGCAAGCTCGCCAACGGCCATGACGGCGTTGCTCGGGACAGCGTCGCGCTTGTCAATGGGGCCACCTGGGCAAGAACCGCTGGTGGTGCCGAGGCTGGGGACAGCGCGCGCAACGGTCGGGCGGCTAGGGACGACAACGGCAAAGGCAGGGCGACAGCTCAAGGCGCCGAAGCCGCGGGCGCTGACCGAGCGGGCACCAACGCAGCCGGCACCAACGGAGCGGGCAATGCCCAAAGCGTTGGGCGGAGGTCCTCCCAGACGTAGGCCAACTGAGACAAGCCGGTACAGCTGCCAGCGTCCCAGGACGCTGAGGGCAACCGGAGCGCTAGCGACGTTTTTCTGCTTCACCCGCTGAGCCTGGCCTTGCCCTTCGGCACGCGGCTGAGCGGGCCGGAGCGCTAGTGGGAGACTCCCCGTTGGCCGGACAGGGGTTTATGACGCTTGGCTGTACTGCTGTTCCCGCTCGACCGGGGGGACCCCGTCGAGGCTGGTGCAAAGCCTGGTGGCGTTGTACCAGTTGGCCCTCCGGAAGATGACCCAGCGGGCCTTGGCCCCGGTGGCGGGCGCTCGCCCCTGCACGCGTTCTCGTTCCAGCGATGCCCAGGACGGTTCGGCAGCAGCGTTGTCGGAACATATGCCGGTGCGCCCGGCCGAGGGCCGCAGCTGATGGGCGCTGCAGAAGTCGAGGTAGTCATTGCTGGCGCGCTGACTTGCCCGGTCGGCGTGCGC
>JBMFUG010000041.1:0-23504 GCA_049966695.1 Acidimicrobiales bacterium
CTAGCAGGTCTCGCAGACGCCCGTGGCAGCGGGCTTGCGAAGGAAGTAACGTTCTTCCGATTTCTTTGTTAATCCTCAAGAGGCCAGGTGCGGTGACCGACGTTTCCGTAGAGCATTCGGCAAGGGCCCGGGAACAAGGAGGAGACCGGCACGTGCACGACGCAAGCCCAACAGTGTTGCACCCGAACCCCATTTCTACAGTACCGGCGTCTAGTGGCACAGCCGGCCACTCGCGCCTTGAGCCACAGCAAGCGACCGGCCGCCCAACCCCCAGCCCGCGCGGCGTAGGGGTCGTCAACCTGGGCAACCACGGGACTGAGACAGCCGCCCGGGCCGGGCGGGCCGACGAGCCGGGCGCCTCAGCACCAGGCCAAGCCTTCGCTGACTTGTTGCTCGTCGGCTCGACGGCAGCACGCTGCCCACTGGCCTTGGTGACGGTCAACAACAACGGCTCGTGGTCTACCCTCAGCTTCGGTGCCGACCGGGAGGCCTTGGAGGACCCAGAGCTGTTCAGCATCATTACCGGACGGCGCGAGCCAGTCGAGGTCACCGAGCCTTCCAGCAACCCGGCCCTGTCGAGGACTCGGCTAGCTCGCTCCAGCCTCGGCATCCGATGGCTCTTGGGGGTCCCCCTGATAGGCCCCACGGGCGCAGTTGACGCAATATTTGCCGTCTTGGACACCACCCCACGTGAGCTCTCGCGGCGCGAACGTGCCGCAGTCGTGGCTGTCGGCCGCCTGGTCGCCGGTGCCCTGTCAGCCCACCGAGCTCCCGAGCACGCAGGCCCCTCCCCTGCTGTCCCTGAGCGCCCGCACGGCGCCAAGAAGGCCGCGGACGCTCACACGCTGCTGCGCAGCCATGAGGTGGCGGCCATGTTCGACGTCACCGAACGCACAGTTATCAACTGGGCCGCCTCCGGCAAGCTCCCCTGTCTCCGAACGGTTGGCGGCCACCTTCGCTTCCGCAGCGAAGACGTGATAACGCTTCTCGAAGCCAGCTCCCTGGGCCGGGCCCGCAGCTAGCAACTCCCAGCCAGGCACCTGCACCGCCTCGGCGCCCATGCTCTGGCTCGGCGCTGGGGCGGTACCACCACGGCTCTACGTTCTGGGGGCCCAGCTCAAGGAGGGCCCAAAAAAGCGCGGCGCTAGGCCACTAGCGGAGCGAAGGAACTTCGAACTAAACGCGGACAGGCTGGGCCAAGGCGCTAACGCGCCTTGGCCACCTTGCCGGCCCGCAGGCACGACGTGCACACATCGAGGCGACGAGGGCGACCGGCCACGATCGCCCGCACCCGTTGCACGTTCGGGTACCACCGCCGCTTGGTGCGCCGGTGGGAATGGCTCACGCTCATCCCGACGGACGGGTGCTTACCACAAACCTCGCAAACCGCTGCCATGAGAACGTCAGGTTAGCATTTCTCCTGTGGGAGAGAGCGAACCTCCTGTGGGAGAGACCGAGCGGCTAACTGCAGCGGAGCTTGTCAGCGTCGTACGCGCCTACCGCGACATGCTCGACAAGCACCGTGGCGCGATCAACCGCCTCAACGTGTACCCAGTGCCCGACGGCGACACCGGCACCAATATGGCGCTCACCGTCGGCTCCGTCTTGGCGGAGGTCGACGCCGCCGCAACAGCGGCCGCCCATGCTGGCAAGGAACTGAGCCTGAAGGAGCTGGCTCGCTGCTTGAGCCACGGGTCCTTGATGGGTGCCAGGGGCAACTCGGGCGTCATCCTCTCCCAGGTGCTGCGAGGCTTTGGCGATGCCATCGCTCAGGTGAGCGACAGCCAAGTTGGCGCGGCAGTCTTGGCAGACGCCCTAAAGCGGGCCAGCGACGGCGCCTACGCAGCCGTAAGCGCACCGGTCGAAGGGACCATACTCACGGTCGCCCGAGCTGCAGCTGAAGGGGCTCACGAGGCTCTTCTGGCTGGCGGCAACCTGCACGCGGTCGCCACTGCGGCGTGCGAGGAAGCTAAAAGTGCGCTCAGCCGCACTACGGACATGCTGGCGCCGCTCAAGGCGGCGGGCGTGGTCGACGCAGGTGGCGCTGGCCTGGTGCTGTTTTACGAAAGCTTGGTGTGGCTGCTCACTGGTGCGCCGGTAGAGCCACCACCAGCACCGCTCGGCACGGCGCAAGACAGGCAGGGCCAGGCAAGGCCGATCGAAGCCCCACCCGAGGCCACCGTGTCTGGCAGGCCCACGTCCGGGGGCCCCGCACCCGGCCCTAGCGCCTCTGAAGGTGAAGCGGGGGTCGGGGAGCTTCGCTATGAGGTGATGTTCTTTTTGGACGCTCCAGACGAGTCCATCCCTGCTTTCCGTTCGGTTTGGGCAAGCTGCGGGGGATCTGTCGTAATTGTCGGTGGCAACGGTCTTTACAACTGCCACATACACACTGATGACATCGGTGCGGCCATCGAGGCCGCGATCGAGATAGGCAGGCCTCGTCAGGTGCGCGTCACTGACCTGCGCGAGCAGGTGGAGGAAGAACGCTGGGTACGCGAAGCTGCCAACGCCCCGGACCAGGAGGAGCCGCCCGCCGAGCCCTGCACCTGTGCAGTGGTAGCTGTCTGCGCGGGGGAGGGCGTACGCCGCATTTTCAAGTCACTAGGTGCCCGAGGGACCGTGCACGGAGGCCAGTCTGCCAACCCGTCTGTAGCAGAAATCCTCCAGGCCGTGGACGCCGTCCCGGCTGAACAAGTGATCGTGCTGCCGAACAACCCAAATGTCGTGCCAGTCGCTGAACAAGCGGCTGGGTGCTCCACGAAGAAGGTCCGCGTCGTGCCGACCGTCGGCGTGCCCGAAGGCTTTGCTGCCCTGCTCGATTACGACCCGGAATCGGACGTTGACTCGAACGCCGAGCAGATGGCTGCAGCTGCTGCCAAAGTTGTCGCAGGCGAAGTGGCTCAAGCATCTCGGGACGCCCCCTCCGACGTGGGCCCGGTCCACGCTGGCGACTGGCTCGGCATGTCGCGCCAGGGCATAAGGGCAATAGCCCACCAACCCTCTGGCCCGGCCGACGCCGCTATAGCGCTGCTGCAAAACCTCGTCACCGACGAACATGAGATCGTGACGATCATCGAGGGCGAGGGCTCTAGCGCCACAGGCACGCGTCAGATCGTGGAATGGTTGTCAGAGCACCATCCCTCTGTCACTGCCGAAATCCTCCACGGAGGCCAACCCCTGTACCCTTACCTCTTCAGCATTGAATGAAAAGCGGGCGCCGTAGCAGCCTGGCAGACCTGGCAGGTGCCGGTCTCGACGTTTTGCGCTCAACCCAGCGGCCCCTTCGGCGGCCCGGGGCCGCTAAAACGACCAGGACGCGCGCCGACGCCCTGCAGGAGATGGGTATCAGCTCTCTCCTGGAGCTGCTGGCTCATTACCCCCGTCGCTACCTCGACCGTACTGCCCAGACTCCGATCGCGCAGCTCAAAGAGGGCGAGGAGGCAACTGTGCTGGCGACTGTCCGCCGGGTGCACAAACTGCCTGCCCGGCACGGCTCCCGTCCGGTCGTGGTCGTCGACGTCTCCGACGGCAAGGGGTACTTGAGCCTGTCCTTTTTCAACCAGCCCTGGCGCAACCAACAGCTCAGCCAGGGACTTGAGGTAGCCGTCTCTGGCAAGGTGACCACGTTCAGAGGCCGGCGCCAGATGGCCAACCCTTCGGTGGAAGTGGTCGAGGGAGAATGGACCGGCCGTGTGGTACCGATATACCCACAGTCAGACAAGGCCGGCATTTCCTCAATGGAGATCGGGGCCTGCGTGACTGAGGCGCTGCGTTGGGCTGGCGAGATCGAGGACCCGGTCCCGGCTTGGGTGCTCGAGCGTCACCGCTTGGCACCACGCGACTGGTCGTTGCGCCAAGCTCATCAGCCGACATCGCTCGCCGATGCTCAGCAAGCTCGCCGCCGGCTAGGCTTCGACGAGCTCTTGCGCTTACAGCTGTTGCTCGTCATGCGCAAACGCACCATTGAGCAAGAGTCGGTCGGCATTGCCCACAGCGTAGGCACACCGTTGGTGCAGGCTTTTCGAGACAGCTTGCCCTTCCCGCTGACGCGAGCCCAACAAAAGGCCATTGCCGAGATCGAAGCCGACATGGCTAAGCCAGTCCCCATGCACCGGTTGTTGCAGGGCGACGTCGGCTCGGGCAAGACGCTCGTGGCGCTTTGGTGCCTTTTGAACGCGGTCGCAGGCGGGTACCAGGGCGCCCTGATGGCCCCGACTGAAGTACTTGCCGAACAGCACCACCTTTCCCTGTCGAGCGCCTTGGCCGGCCTTGGGGTGCCGAGCCATGGCTCACTGTTCGCTGAGCGCCCCGTGCGGGTTGAACTGCTCACCAACCGTGTCAGCGGCACGGAACGGGCCAGGGTGACAGCCGAGCTGGCCGAAGGGCATGTTGACGTCGTGGTGGGGACCCACGCGCTCTTGTCAGATGCCGTCCGCTTTCGCCAGTTGGGGTTGGTCGTCATCGACGAGCAGCACCGCTTCGGGGTAGAGCAACGGGATGCCCTGCGCAGCAAGGCACAAGGCCCCCTCCCCGACGTGCTGGTAATGACGGCTACGCCCATACCCCGTACAGCGGCCATGACCGTCTACGGTGACCTCGACACGACTGTCCTGGACGAGCTGCCCCCGGGCCGTTCCCCAGTCAAGACCATCTGGGAACGAGGGCCCCTCGATGAAGAGGAGGCTTGGCAAGCGGTCCGAGAGGAGGTGGCTGCCGGTCACCAAGCCTATGTCGTCTGCCCGCTGGTCGAAGAGTCCGAGCGGGTACAAGCCGCATCTGCCCGAGCAGAACTCGAGCGGCTCCGCGAAGGCCCGCTCAGCGGCTTACGCTTGGGCCTTTTGCACGGCCAGTTGCCCGAGCACGAAAAGGCAGAAGTAATGGCCCACTTCAGGGCAGGCTCAATAGACGTGCTGGTGGCCACCACCGTGATCGAGGTGGGCGTCGACGTCCCCAACGCGACCGTGATAGTCGTACAAGACGCTGAGCGCTACGGCATGGCCCAGCTGCACCAGCTACGCGGCAGGGTCGGCCGGGGACAAGCCGCATCTCGTTGCTTTCTCCTTGGAGAGGCCTCCACGCCAGAAGGGACCGAACGCCTAAGCGCTCTCGAACGCACGAACGACGGCTTCGAGGTGGCAGAAGTTGACCTCGACCTGCGCGGTGAAGGCACGGTCCTAGGGACACGCCAAAAAGGAGTTAGCGACTTGAAGCTGGCCTCTTTGCGCAAGCACCGCAAGTACGTTGCCATGGCCAGGGAGGCTGCCTTCGAGATCGTTGGCGACGACCCGCACCTCAGGCGCTACCCGGGGCTGGCTGCAGAACTGAAGGCGCTTGTAGATGACGAGGACCGTGAGTACCTTTTCAAGAACTGACCACCAGCCCGGGGGACGACAGCTCCCTCGGGCTTGCCGTCCGGGAGGCTAGCTCGGTGCGAGTGATCGCTGGAGAAATGCGGGGGCGCCACATTGCGGCACCACCTGGGCTAGCCACTCGC
Organism: Acidimicrobiales bacterium; assembly: GCA_049966695.1. Lineage (GTDB taxonomy): Bacteria > Actinomycetota > Acidimicrobiia > Acidimicrobiales > Palsa-688 > JAKAWM01. The sequence goes on from JBMFUG010000041.1 coordinate 5,495, forward strand.
CCGACTAGCGACCGCGCTCGCGAAGCTCTTTTTTCGGCTCTCGAAAGCCTTGGCGCCCTCGAAGGTGCCTACGTTTGGGACCTCTTCGCTGGCAGCGGGGCTCTCGGGATCGAGGCGCTTTCGCGTGGGGCTGCGCATGCAACCCTAATAGAGCACTCCCCACAAGCCATAGCGGTTGTGAGGGCCAACCTGGCCGCTCTCAGCTATGGCGAAGACCGGGCCACAGCAGTGATGGCCGATGCTAGCGGCTGGGTGCACGACCAGCTCCGGCTCAGCCCTCGCCGGACGGTCGACTTGGTCTTGGCGGACCCACCCTACGCTTGGCAAGGCTGGGGTGCCCTGCTCGGCGACCTTGCGGGGTTGGCTCGTCTGGCTGTGCTACAGACAGGGAGACAATTGTACTTGCCACCGCAGTGGCACGTCCTCCGGTCCAAACGCTACGGGACTACGGTGGTGACGCTGGCCCAACCCAACCAGAGGAAGGCCCGATGAGGAGAGGCATAAAGACGGCGCTGTTCCCCGGGTCCTTCGACCCGTTCCACAACGGGCACCTTGAAGTAGTCGAGATCGCCAGCCGGCTGTTCGAGCGCGTGGTGATCGCTCCAGGCCCCAACCGAGAAAAGGTACGGGCGCTGTTCGACATCGAGCAGCGCCGCTCAATGATCACGGCTTCAGTGTCACACTTGCCCAATGTAGAGGTGGCCGCCACGGGCACGCCCGTGCTCGTAGTCGACGCCGCAGTTGCTGTCGGTGCCGATGTCATAGTGAAGGGCCTGCGCGTGGCCTCTGACGCAGAGTCTGAACTACAACAAGCGCAGATCAACAAGACGGTCTCGGGGATAGAGACGCTGTTCGTACCTTGCTCGTCGGCGTACTCGTTCATCGCCTCGAAGTGGATCCGCGATTTCGCCAGTTATGGCGGGGCCGAGCGCGTGGGGAGCATGGTGCCGCAACCAGTCTTTGCGGCCATCAAGGAAAGGTTCTCGCCGTGAGCAACACCGCCTCGACGGGCGCGGGAGCACCTGAGACTGAAGCCCTTTTGCAAAGAGCTATCGGAATGGTCGCGGGGGCCAGGGCCCTGCCGCTTTCGTCGTCTGTCAAGCTCGACAACAAAGAGGAGCTTTTGGAGCTGTTACGGGAAGCAAGCGAGCGCCTCCCCGAAGAACTACGCCAGGCACGTTGGATGATGAAAGAACGCGAGGAGTTCTTGGCGGCCACCCAGCGCAAGGCAGACGAGCTGGTCGAGGCGGCCCGGTCAGAGGCTCAGCGGATGGTCCAACGGACAGAGATCGTGAAGCAAGCAGAGGCGCTTGCCCGTCGCACGCTAGAAGAGGCTCGCGACCAGGCCCGACGCCTTCGCCTGGAGGCCGAAGACTACGCCGACCAAAAGCTGGCCCAGTTTGAGATCGTCTTGCAGCGCACCCTGAAAACCGTTGCCGCAGGTCGGGCCAAGCTCGCTGGCGGGACTGGTACCGCCAGCACAGCCGGGCCCGACGAGGAGCCTGGTGCGCCAGAGCCTGCCCAAGGCGCTCCGCTGGCCGAAGCCAGAGGTGCCCCAACTGGCGACGGGGGACCACCCGCAGTGCCGCCTCGGGCCGCACCGAGGAAGACGGCAACGGGCAGGACCGTGCACCAGCCGGGCACGGCTCCACCAAAGGGCCACGGCGAACTTTTCGACCAAGACCTTGCCTGAACGACCAAGACCTCGCCTGAGCAAGGCTTCGTTGCAGCTCTTGGTGCTCTGAACTGGGTACGTTCAGCTGCGGAGACGTGCCGGCGAGCTCACGATGGCCTCGGTACGGCTGACCAACTTTTGCTCAACTGCCTGCCGGGCGACCCTGACAGCGCTCACGATAGCCCGTGGCCCCGAAGAGCCATGGCTTATGACGCAGACCCCGTTGATGCCCACCAGTACCGCACCACCGTAGGTGTCCGGGTCAAGCTCTGCCGCCAGCGACGCTAGCGCAGGCATCGCGCCCTTGGCAGCCTCGCGTGCTTCCTTGCTGGCGGTGACCGCCCGGAGGACAGCGCCCACTACAGCCTTGCCGCAACCTTCCAGCGCTTTCAGCACCACGTTCCCGGTAAACCCGTCGGTCACCACAACGTCCACCCGCTCGCTCATGACGTCACGGCCTTCTACGTTGCCGATGAAGTTGACCCCTGGGCCAGCGGCACCTGCTGCCAGCAGTGCGTGCGCCTCCTTCACAAGAGCTGTGCCTTTCGTAGGTTCCTCGCCGATGGAAAGCAAACCCACTCGTGGCTCAGCTATGCCGTAACGCTGGGACGCCATGGCGGAGCCCATCTGGGCAAACTGGACCAGGATTTGCGCGCTGCAATCGCTGTTGGCACCCGCGTCCAACAAGACGGTCGGCGTCGAGCCTGGGACCACGATCGGCGTTGCGATAGCCGGCCTTTGCACACCCGCTAGGCGGCCTATCCTCAAAAGAGCGCTAGCCATAGCCGCTCCTGTGTTGCCGGCGCTCACCATGGCGCACGCCAAGCCATCTCGTACAGCTTCAGCGCAGCGCACCACGGAGGAGTCACGCTTGGCCCGCACCGCCTTGCCCGGGTCTTCGTCCATCTCGACAACCTCGCTCGCCGCCAGCACCCGCACACTGGCTGGTAGCTCGAACCCCCTTAGCCGTTCCGGGTCGCCCACCAAGAGCAACGGTACGCCAAGCTCGTCTGCGGCTTGGCACGCACCGGCCACGATGTCGTCAGGAGCGCGGTCGCCCCCCATGGCATCGACCGCGACCGGCAGCCCGTCAACCGCCGTAGGCATACCCGAGCGCTCCAACTGCTCCAGTGACGACGTCAGCCGACGTCAACCGCTTGGCGACCCTTGTACCAGCCACAGTTCGGGCACACGACGTGAGGGACCTTGGCCTGGTGGCACTGAGGGCACACGCTTCGGGCAGGTGCCGAGAGCTTCCAAGCGCTGGCGCGCCGGCTGCGAGACTTGGACTTGGAGGTTTTCTTCTTGGGGACTGCCACAAAACGGCGATCTTAGTTGGTTTCGCGCTCGGACAGCACAGACAGCCCGGCCCAACGTGGGTCAACCTGCGCTTCGTCGCACTCGCAAGGCTCAACGTTGCGGTCAGCCCCACAGTGAGGGCATATGCCCCGGCAGTCTTCCTTGCACAAAGGCATGAGCGGCAGCCCCGCGAACAGGGCGTCCAGCACCATCGCGCTTAGGTCCAGGTGGTCGTCACGCATAGGGTAGGTACCCTCTTCCTCGTTGCCACCAGGGCGGAAGATCTCGCGCACAGCCACCGAAAGCTCGCCGTCGATCTCGGCCAGGCAACGCCTGCACTCACCTTGCCACGAGCAAGACACGTTGCCCACGACCTCTACCCCCCCGTCGAAAGCCTCCAGCACCACGTCCACGACGACCTCAGTGCCAGCAGCCACTCGGCTGTCTATGTCCGCCACTACGGCTTCCAACAGCCGACCCCGCCTGAGCTCGTGGCGCCGCATACCTCGGGCATCGCGCAACCCTCTCAGGGCCACATCGAACTGGCCCGCTAAGGCCGCAGCCATAGCACACCCCCGGTCAGCATTTGCCGAACTTCCTCAGCCATGAGCTTTGCGCCCACACTACCAGGGCCGAGACCAGGTCTTGCTTGCTGCAGCTGTGCTGTAGCAGTCATAGTCTCGGTCTAGTCTGGGTTACATGGCTGTGACTAAGGACTTGACGCCTCTCCAGCTAGAAGCTCTCACCCCCGCTCAGCACAAGGCGGTGACCACCAGGTCCGAGACCGTATGCGTCCTGGCCGGAGCCGGCGCTGGCAAGACGCGCGTCCTCACCTCGCGCGCTTGGCACCGCGTGGCCACCGGCTCAGCCCAGGCGGAGCACATGCTCGCAATAACCTTCACACGCAAGGCTGCCAACGAGCTGAAGCAGCGGCTTGGTGCACTTGGCGCTGCCTCCGCTGCCAAGACGCTAACGGCCGGGACCTTTCATTCGCTGGCAGCTAGCCAACTGAGACGATGGTGGGCTGACCGCCGCACACCCGAACCGGCCTTTTTGGGGCACAAGGCCCGCCTCGTTGCCGAGCTTTTAGCAGGCCGGCCTGGCTTGGAGGACGTGAGCTTGACCGAGATGGTCAGCCACATCGAATGGGCAAGGGCCCGCGACGTGCCCCCGGGCGACTTCGCACAAGCTGCCACTGCGGCCGGTCGTCAAATGGCCGCAGACGCCGACGCTATAGCCGGTCTCTACAGCCGGTACGAAAACGAAAAGCGTCGGCGCCGGTTGGTCGACTACGACGACTTGCTGAGCCGCTATGCGCTAGCCCTAGAGACAGACAGCCGCTTCGCGGCGGCCCAGCGTTGGCGCTGGCAGCACGTGCTAGTAGACGAGCTACAGGACATCAACCCGCTCCAGTTCCGCATGCTAAGAGCGCTCCTCGGGCCCAACCAGGACCTTTTCGTCGTTGGTGACCCCAACCAGGCGATATACGGGTGGAACGGCGCAGACCCCGCCTTCTTGGGCAATTTCGCTCGGTTGTGGCCGCAAGCCGAGGTGCTGCACCTAGATGAGAACCACCGTTGCACCCCACAAGTGGTGAAGGCTGCTGCGGCAGTCCTTGGCATGAGCGGTGCGCGCCTGTCCTCTAGCCAAGCCGACGGCCCGCTGCCAAGCGCCTGCAGCTACCCCACCGAAGACGCCGAAGCGCAGGCAGTTGCGTCGCAGATGTGCGAAGCGCGCGCACGCGGCGTCCCTTGGGGGCAAATGGCTGCGCTTGCCCGCACCAATGCCCAGTTGCCCGTCATCGCAGAGGCTCTGCGCAACTTTGGGGTACCAGCCAACGCCGTAGCGCCTGAGCACGAGCTGGCCGACCGCGACGCCGAGCCAGGCGAGAACGACAGCGTTGCCGACCGAGCAACCCTGTGCACTTTTCACCGGGCCAAGGGGCTCCAATGGCACGCTGTTTGGGTCTGCGGGCTCGAGTCCGGCCTTGTCCCGATCGGTTATGCACTGAGCGAAGACGCCATCGCTGAGGAAAGGCGGCTGCTGTACGTCGCGTTGACGAGGGCAGAGCGCGAGCTTCACTGCTCATGGGCGCAGTCGCGTCGCGCCCCCAACGGCGTAGCGCTAGGCCGTAGCCCAAGCCCTTGGTGGGAGACGCTCAAAGCGCACAGCGCTGAGCGGCCTGCCCACCTGCCTGAGGGAGATAAAAAGGCACCGCCCAAGCACTTTCTTGCCATGGCTCGTGGCCGTCTGGCACTTAGCCCGAGCGACAAGCCGGCCGACAGCCCTGTGGCCGAGCGCCTGAGGGCATGGCGCCAGCGCACGGCCCGTGCCTCAGGGGTGCCGCCGCACGTTGTTCTGCACGATGCGACGCTGAAGGAAATAGCAGCCAGGTCCCCGGCCAGCATAGAAGACCTGTTGGATGTCCCCGGGCTTGGCCCGGTAAAGGTGTCCAGGTTTGGCCCGGCTATCCTCGAAGCCGTGCGGACGGACGCGTCGTGACGCCGCACTGTGCCAAAGCGCGGCTAGCTGGCTATAATGTCTACAAATGGCCGAGTGGTTCTCCATTGAGGTTTTTGATGGAGCTTCATCGGCCGCGCTGTGGGCCGAAGCTCACGGGGACCTGCTGTTGGAGTCTGCCCTATCTTCAGGCGCTCAGGACTGGTCTTGGCACAGGCACACGTGGGGCACGGTACTCGAGCTCGCCTTTAAAGACGCAGCTTCCTGGGAGAGGTGGCGCTCATTGCCACAGGTCCAAGCGGTGCTCGACGCCGTGCCTGACCCAGTGAGCGGCCTCATAATCTACCGGGGACGTGGAGGCACCAGCGGTTCGCCCAGGCCCCGCAAGCCACGCCCGCTAGCAGGCAGCGGCTCAGCAGCCCTCCCTCTTCCCTGGGAACTTGTCAACGAGGGCCCGGTACGCCTTCCCGGGACATTGAAAGGCGTACGCAGCTTTGCTATTGCCCCCGGCGCAGATAGGTTCCTTCGCAAGTTGCCCGCCTGCTAAAGCTCGATATCTACCAGTACTGGGGCATGGTCCGACGGCTGCTTGCCCTTGCGAGCGTTGCGGTCCACCAAGGCCCAGGTGACTTTGCTGGCCAACGCCTGGCTTACCAGTACTAGGTCGATGCGCATCCCCCGGTGCTCGTGGAAGTCCCCGCCCCGGTAGTCCCAGTACGTGTACAGGCCGTCGTCTGGCCAGCACAGCCTGAAAGCGTCCACCAAGCCCCACGAGCTGAGATCGGCCAGAGCCTGGCGCTCTTGCGGGCTCACGTGGGTCCCGCCCAGAAACGCTGAGGCGTCCCACACGTCCTTGTCTTCGGGTGCGATATTAAAATCCCCGCAAACGACGACCGGCTGACCTGGGTCGGCCGTCGCCGACAGGTGCGCCCTCAGGCGCGCCAACCATGACAACTTGTAGGCATAGTGCTCGGAGCCAACGCTACGGCCGTTTGGCACGTACACGCTGCTCACCTGCACTCCCCGGCACACAGCTGTCACCAAACGGGCGTCTTTGTCGGGCCCTCCCCCGTCAGCAAAACCCTTGACCGCACCCTCCAGCCCGACCCGGGAGACGATGGCAACACCGTTCCACTGGCCCTGGCCATAATGCACTGACTCGTACCCCAAAGCCTCAAAAGCCATATGGGGGAAAGAGGCGTCCCCCAGTTTGGTCTCCTGCAGGCAGAGCACGTCCGGCTGGGCGTAACCAAGCCACTCCGGCACACGGTCCATACGCGCCTTCAACGAGTTCACGTTCCACGTGGCCACCCGCACGGCGTCCCATCCTAACTTCTGGCCCCGAACGCTAACAGAGGGATCAGGACGACCCCGAGGCGGGCATCTCCACAACTTGGAAAAGCTCTGCCAGCCGCCCTTCGGGCAGGCCGGCCTCACGTGCGCTCGCCTCCGACCAGCCTCGCAGGCGTCCCTCGAGGTCAGTTCCCTTGGCTACTTGGCTTTCATGACAACGCAGCGCGGCGACCTTGTACTGGAACGTGGCCGTGATGTCAACCGCTCGGTTGGGCCGGGGCGCGGCCATCAACCACAGCTCCCGGACCGAGTGCGGCTCGAGGCCCTCTTCGAGCAGCTCGGGGTGGGCAAACGGGTTGCGCGCATCAGGGTAAGCGGCGCACACCGCCGCTTCCCCTGCCGCGCGGTGGTCGGGGTGGCTAGCCCCGACACGTGCCCAGTTGTGCTCCGGGGACTGGCACACAAGCCGGTCGGGCTTGAACTGGCGGACCACCCTGCTTACGTCCCGGCGTAGCTCCAGGCTGGGGGACAACCTGCCATCGGGGTAACCGAGGAACACCACCTCTCGCACACCGACCTCGGCAGCAGCCGCCAGCTGCTCTTCACGCCGCTGACGGCCGACGTCTTTACGCGACGCTGAGCGGTCGTCGCCACCCGCTTCGCCATCAGTCGCTACGCAGTAGACCACCTCAGCCCCAGCCCGCGCCCACAGGGCCACAGAACCCGCTGCGCCGAAATCGACATCGTCAGGATGGGCGGTGACGACTAGGACGCGCTCAACCCCACCGGGAGCGGCCAGTTTGATCCGGGGGACAGCTTGCTCGCTCATCCAAAGACTCTACCGGAGCGTGCTAGTCAACCAGCTGCCCGTGCAAGTAGGCGTCGTAGGCAGCCAAGTCGAGCAGGCCATGCCCCGAGTAGTTGAACAGGATGACCCTTTCTTTGCCCTCCTTTTTGGCCGCCAAGGCCTCGTCTATCGCTGCGCGGATGGCATGGCTCGTCTCCGGGGCCGGGATGGTGCCCTGAGCGCGCGCCCACATGACGGCGGCCTCAAAGACTTTGGTCTGTGGATAGGCGATGGCTTGCATCCTCCCAGTGCGTACCAGCGCCGAAATGATCGGAGAATCACCGTGGTAACGCAGGCCGCCGGCGTGGATCGACGGCGGCACAAAGTCGTGGCCGAGCGTGTACATGTAAAGCAGCGGGGTGAGGCCCGCAGTGTCACCAAAGTCGTACTCGTAACGTCCCTCGGTCAGCGTCGGGCAGGAGCTAGGCTCCACCGCCACCAGGCGCACTTTTTCGTCAGTCACGAAAGGCAGGCTGATGCCGCCCAGGTTCGACCCTCCGCCGCAAGAGGAAAGCACAACGTCAGGCCTGCCTTCCCCGGCTAACGCCAGTTGAGCCTTGGCCTCCTGGCCTATGACGGTCTGGTGGAGCAGTACATGGTTGAGGACTGACCCGAGAGAATAGTGGGTGTCAGCTCGTCCAGCAGCATCGCGCACTGCGTCACTGATGGCACTGCCAAGCGAGCCGGGGTGCTCGGGTTGGTCGACCGGGGAGGGAACCACGTTGCCCCCCCACGTCTCCATCATCACGCGCCGGTAGGGTTTTTGCTCAAAGGACGCTCGCACCATATAGACCTTGCACTCCAAGCCGAACACAGCGGACGCAAAGCTAAGGGCGCTGCCCCATTGCCCGGCTCCTGTCTCGGTGGTCAAGCGGGCAACGCCCTCCGCCTTGTTGTAAAAGGCCTGAGGCACGGCGGTGTTGGGCTTGTGGGAGCCTGCCGGGGAAACCGACTCGTCCTTGAAATAAATGCGCGCAGGAGTGCCAAGCGCCTTTTCCAACCTGGTAGCCCGCACCAACGGCGTAGGCCGCCACAGCCGCAATATGTCCAGCACTTCGCCTGGTATGTCGATATAAGGCTCAGTTGACATCTCTTGGCCTATGAGCGCCGTCGCGAAAAGCGGTGCCAAGTCGTCCGGACCCACGGGCTCCTTGGTCACAGGGTGCAGCGGCGGCTTAAGGGGCTCCTTCAAGTGCGGCACGACGTTGAACCACGACGTAGGCAGTTCCGACGGTGGGAGGCTCCAGCGCATCAACTATCTCCTTTTGCTGACCAGAGGGCCGCACGCCGCGACCGACCGCTAATAGCTTGTCACACGTGGTGCGCTCCGTGCCCTGGTCTCGCCAGTCTAAAGAGCGCGCTGCCGGCTACCCTGGCCGCTCATGGCTATAAACAAGCTGGCACGCTTCGGCTATGGTGCGGCAGCGCTGGCCCTCATGGGCGTCGTCGGCCTCCCGTGCTGGCTATTGGTCCTCACGTTGCCGAAACTGTCCTGGCGCTGGCAAGTGACGCGGGCCGCCCTCCGTGTGCTGACCGCTGCTCTTGGCGTCACGGTCACGGTCCAAGGCGTCCTGCCACCGCCCGGTAAGCCTTGCGTGGTGGTGGCCAACCACGCAAGCGTCCTAGATTCTTTCGTGCTGTTTTTGGTCTTCCGTGAACCCGTTGTGTTCGTCGCAGGCGGGGTGTTCGCCGGTCAGAGGATCGCCGGGCCCTTTCTGCGCCGCGTTGGCGCACAGTTCGTCCGCACAGGAACGACTGGCCGCCAGGCAGTCCGCTCGGTGCTCCGTCAGCTCGCCGAGATCGTCCGCTCAGGACAGCGGCTCGTATTTTTCCCCGAAGGCGGTCTCAACCCCGGGCCAGCACTGCGCCGCTTCCAGCTGGGCGCCTTTGTCGTAGCCAGCCAGGCCAGCAGCCCGGTCGTACCTGTGGCCATAACCGGGACCGGCCACATGCTCGGGCCTCATGAGCACCTTCCCAGGCACGGCAATGTGACAGTCCTCGTGGGCGAGCCCATGAACCCGGCAGGGGACGGGTGGGCCGTGGCTCACCAAATGGCCGACAACGCGAAGCAAACCATACAAGCCATGCTCGCCAGCGCACAGGCGACTGGGGGGGGAGCCGGTCCAGAGCCTTAACCCGTGGCCGCGCCAACAGGCCGCTTAGAGAGGGCGGGACTTTCCAGGCGAGCTGGCGCTTTACTGGCGAGCAGGTGCGCCGCCGGGCGCGCTTAGCTAAGCACCAACAGCCCTCAGCTAAGCGACGGTCCAGGTGATGCCGGAGCGCAACAGCTGCCCCAGGTCGCCTGGCCCCTTCCTGGCCGTAGCCTCAGCAAGTTGCCCTGAGACCAAGGTGCCGTAATCCGGGCGCTCAACATCGCGGAACACCCCTATCGGCGTTGGCTCGTGAGGACCGCTAGACAGCCGTGACAGGGCAAAGGCAAGGCTTGGGTCGGGGCTTGACTCGTCGTGGACCACCAGCTTGTCCTCGCCCACGTCAGCAACGTCTACAATGACCGCCCTGCCCTGCCGGTCAATGACCACTCCTCGCTCCCCCGCAGGCCCGAACCGCACTGGCTGGCCGTGCTCGAGAGGGATCAGCATCGAAGGCCGGTTTTCCTTCGACGTGATACTTGCGAAGGCACCGTCATTGAAGACGTTGCAGTTCTGGTAAACCTCTACAAGTGCGGCCCCCTTGTGCTCATAGGCTCGACGGAGCATCCTCACCATGTGGTTGCGGTCCATGTCGTGAGTACGCGCCACGAACGACGCCTCGGCACCGAGGGCCAAAGACACCGGGTTGTAGGGGTAGTCCAACGACCCGAACGGCGTAGACTTTGTGACCTTGCCAAATTCAGAGGTAGGGGAGTACTGGCCCTTGGTAAGGCCGTATATCTGGTTATTAAATAGGATGATCGTTATATTGACGTTGCGGCGCAACGCGTGCAACAAGTGGTTGCCCCCTATCGACAGGGCGTCACCGTCACCACTTATAACCCACACATGAAGGTCAGGACGCGACAGGGCGACCCCCGTTGCAAAGGCAGGAGCGCGTCCATGTATCGTGTGCACCCCGTAGGTGTTCATATAGTAAGGAAAGCGGCTGGAACAGCCGATGCCCGAAACGAAAACCGTGTCTTCTCTCTTGGCACCTATTTCAGGCATGAGCAGTTGCACGGCTGCGAGTATCGAGTAGTCCCCGCACCCTGGGCACCAGCGGACCTCTTGGTCGCTCGCCCAGTCTTTGCGAGTGGTCACGGGTGTGAGCAGGTCCGTCATTGGGCAGCCTTTCCTTGCGTTGGGGCACCGTTACCGTTGTTGTTGGCAAGCTCAGCCAGTGCTGAGACGATCGCCTGTTGCACTTCAGCACGCCTGAAGGGCAGCCCGCTCACCTGGTTGAGCCCCTGGGCGTCCACTAAGAACTCGGCACGCACCAACTTGCGCAGCTGGCCGAGGTTGACCTCGGGGACTAGCACCTTTCGGTAAGCCCGCACGACGTCCCCCAGGTTGCCTGGGAACGGGTTCAAATGCCGCAGGTGCGCGTGAGCGACGCGCTGGCCTGCCGAGCGGACGGCTCGCACGGCTGCTTGGATGGCCCCGTACGTAGAGCCCCAGCCCAGCACCAAGAGCTCTGCCCCGCCCAGGCCGTCAGGGTCGTCGACCTCGACAGGCGGGATGTCCTTTGATATGCCGGCCACCTTTTGCGAGCGCAAGTGCACCATCAGGTCGTGGTTGGAGGGATCGTAAGACACGTGGCCACTGCCGTCGGCCTTCTCCAGCCCCCCGATCCGGTGCATCAGGCCTGCGGTGCCAGGCACGGCCCAGGGGCGAGCGAGCGTCTCAGGGTCACGCAGGTACGGCCAGAACACCTCGGTCCCGTCAGCCAGTACCTTGTTGGGCGACGTCGCCATTTTTACCTCTGAAGAGAGGTCAGGCAGCTCTGCCACGTCGGGGACGCGCCATGGCTCGGCCCCGTTGGCTAGGTACCCGTCCGAAAGCACTATCACGGGAGTGCGGTACTTAAGGGCGATCCGAGCCGCCTCGATCACGACGTAGAAGCAGTCACCAGGTGTACTGGCCGCGACCACCGGCACCGGCGACTCACCGTGCCGGCCGTAAAGGGCGTGCAGCAAGTCGGCCTGTTCTGTCTTGGTGGGCAAGCCAGTCGAGGGCCCCGCACGTTGTACGTCTATCACGAGAAGGGGCAGCTCCAGCGACACCGCCAGTCCGATCGTCTCAGCCTTCAGGTCAAGCCCCGGCCCGCTGGTCGTCGTCACCCCCAAAGCCCCGGCATAAGAAGCGCCCAGCGCGGAGCCCACCCCGGCGATCTCGTCCTCAGCCTGAAATGTCCGGACGCCGAAGTTCTTGTGCTTGGACAGCTCGTGCAAGATGTCTGAGGCGGGGGTGATCGGGTAACTGCCCAAGAAGACGGGCAACTTGGCGAGCTGCCCTGCTGCCACCACACCCCAGGCCAAGGCAGTGTTGCCAGAAATGTTCGTATAGGTACCAGGAGCCAGGTGGGCAGGCCTTACCTCATAGGCCGACTCAAAGATCTCAGCTGTCTCGCCAAAGTTCCACCCTGCTTTGAACGCGAGCGTATTGGCCTCACGCACCATGTCGTTGCCCGCGAAGCGCTTCGCCACCCATTCGAGCGTTGGCTCTGGTGGCCGACTGAACATCCAGCTGACCAGGCCCAGTGCAAAGAAGTTCTTAGAACGTTCGGCGTCGCGCGCCTTGGTGCCGCTTGGCTTGACCGCTTGCATGGTGAGCGAGGTCATCGGCACCTCGTAAACCTTGAACGCGTCGAGGCTGTGGTCGCTACGAGGGTCTTGGCTATAGCCGGCCTTCTGCAAGGACCGCTCGTCAAAAGCGTCGCTGTTGAGCAGCACGGTGGCCCCTGGCTCTAAGTCGTGCACATGAGCCTTCAGCGCAGCCGGGTTCATGGCCACCAGCACGTTAGGGTGGTCGCCCGGCGTCAAGATGTCATGGTCCGAGATATGGATCTGGAACGCAGACACACCGGCCACTGTCCCGGCCGGAGCCCGGATCTCCGCTGGGTAGTCGGGCAAAGTAGCGATGTCGTTGCCAAAAAGAGCGGAGGTGGCGGTGAAGCGGTCTCCCGCCAGCTGCATACCGTCGCCGGAGTCGCCAGCGAAGCGGATCACCACCCGGTCGATGGTCTGGACTGCACGACCCTCGGGCCCTTTTGTGGCACCGGCCGAACTGCTGACCACGCTGTCAGCCATCGGGCTGCCCCTTTCCTTGCGTCACGCTTTATCCGATTGTACTGCCGCCCATCCTTGCGCTCGCACTACAGCACGACAAGCACAGGCTTGGCTGCTCCCACTGGGCCGCCAAGCCTGGCCCGTCTCGATCAGGCGGCCTAGCGCTCCTCAGGCGATGGTGATGGCCGGGTCAGCGTACACGTCCTGGACGGCGTTGATCAGCGCCACACCCTCGGCCATCGGGCGTTGGAAGGCTTTGCGGCCCATGATAAGCCCTGAGCCGCCAGCTCGCTTGTTGATGACCGCAGTACGCACGGCCGCCGCCATGTCACCGGCACCCTTGGACTCCCCGCCGCTGTTGATCAACGGCACACGGCCCATATAGTTGTTGACAAGCTGCCAACGCGTGAGGTCGATCGGGTTGTCCGTCGTCAGCTCGGAGTAGACGATCGGCGATGTCTTGCCAAAACCGATGGCATTGTAACCACCGTTGTTCTCGGGCAGCTTTTGCTTGATGATGTCCGCTTCGATCGTGGCCCCCAGGTGGTTGGCCTGCCCGGTCAGGTCAGCAGACGACTCGTAGTTGACGCCGTCTTTTTTGAAGGCGTTGTTGCGCACATAGCACCAAAGCACGGTGAACATGCCAAGGGAGTGGGCCTCTTGAAAGGCTTCGGACACCTCTTGCATCTGTCGCCTAGACTCCTGCGAGCCCCAGTAAACCGTCGCCCCGACGCCCACGGCGCCCATCTCGAAGGCCTGACGAACTGACCCGAACATGACCTGGTCGAAGCTGTTCGGGTAGGACAACAGCTCGTTGTGGTTGAGCTTGGCAATAAAGGGGATCTTGTGCGCGTAGCGGCGGGCTACCATGCCGAGCACCCCAACAGTGGTCGTCACGGCATTGCAACCGGCCTCTATGGCCAGTTCGACTATGTTCTTCGGGTCGAAGTAGATGGGGTTGGGCGCAAAACTGGCCGCTCCCGAGTGCTCAACTCCCTGGTCCACGGGCAGGATCGATATGTAGCCGGTCCCCCCTAGCCGACCTGTGCTCAGCAGGAGGTTCAGGTTGCGCAGGACCGGGACCGGCCGATCGCTCCAAGACGCCACGCGGTCCACAAAGTCTGGGCCCGGCAAGACGAGGTCGTCTCGCGCGACCCCCTTGCACTCGTACGTGAGCAGGGGATCAGCTTCGTCCCCCAACAGTTCATGAAGGTCCATGACGAGTTCGCTCCTAACTAAACGTCGTAACTAGTAACGCACAAGGGAACCTGCTCGGCGGGCCCCTTGGCAAGCAAGGCCCTGCTGGGCGCGGCTACTGGCGCCTTCCAGCTTAGCGGTGCTGCGCCCTAGCCATGGCAGGGCCAAAGGTCACTCACAGGCCATTTGCTCCGACGCCCTCCCCAGAGCGGTAGCCACGTGGAACGCTCTCCACTTGAGGTGCCAGACCGGCCGACGTCATTTTGACGGCTAGCCTGGGAAAGGTGCCGGACGTAGAGACGACAGCTGGACGGGCACAAGGCCCCTTGGCGCAAAACGACGGGGCGCAAGGCGGCGGGCGGCCAGATGGCCAGCTCATAGCAGCTCCAGTTGTCAGGCTGGTGGCAACCGACCTTGACGGTACGCTCCTGTCGCCGACCGGGGAGCTTACGCCTCGGGCTGTCGAGGCAGTGCAAAGGGCGCGCGAAGCTGGGCTTTACGTGGTACCCGTGACTGGGAGACCCCCTCGGTTCACCTGGGACATCGCGCAACAGGCCGGGCTCGGCCCTCTCGGCGTGTGCAGCAACGGAGCCGTGGTCGTGGACCTGGAGACTTCTTCGCTGCTCGAAGTAGCGCCCATCGCTCCCGAAGTGGCCTTACACGTCGTGACGACGCTGCGCAAGGCGTTCCCCGGGATCGCGTTCGCAGCAGAAGACCTCAGTTACTTCGCCTGGGAACCCGGCTTCACTGCTGGGGCCACCTGGCGCTCCCTTGACGAAGCTACGGTGGGCGAAGTCGACGACATCATGTCCGTCATTGGCCCGAGCACTACCAAACTGGTGGCACGTCGGCCCGGCTGGCCGGCCAGCGCCTTGTTGGCCGCCCTGGGCGCCGAGCTCGCCGGGTCAGCCAACGCCACCTCGTCGGGGCTCGACTGGGTCGAGATAAGCGCACCGGGGGTTTCCAAAGCTTACGGTACCGAGCGCGTCTGCCAGATGCTCGAGGTAGACGCGAGCGACGTGCTGGCTATAGGCGACAACCACAACGACCTCAGCATCTTGGCGTGGTCCGGCTACACAGCCGCCCCAGCCAATGCCGTAGCGGAAGTGCTGGACATGGTGGAGCACGTCCTGCCAACCAACGCCGACGACGGCGTTGCTGTCATGCTTGAGGCACTATGCAGGCATAGATGACGGCCAGGCGGTTGGCCCGGAAGAGGGCCAGCGGACGCCGTCGGAGGCCGTGTACTGCGGCCAAGGCTAGCTCCAGCTCTCTGCGAGCTCCTGGGCGGCACCGTCCAGGCGGCTAGAGGCACTGGCAAGCGCAAGCCGCACGCCGTCTTTTTGCCCGACAGGCAGCACCTGGTCTGCCACGACCTCTGTGCGGCTCTGGGTTGCCCCGCTGACCCGGAAAAACCGCCTCCGGACACGGCCGACGACCACCATCTCCTGGCCAGCGCTCCATCCTGGGGCTCGCTGCGGAGCGTCGAACAAGGCAATAGGCACGGTCTCTGGGGCATGGTCGGGACGCGCCACGAGAAGGTCAAAATTGACAAGTGACAGACCGCTCGGAAGCTGCCTGACTTGGCTCTCTCTCGCCAAACCACCTATAACTACCACCAAGTTGAGCATCATCGCTCCCCCTCGTCGTGTACTGAGCAACGCGGCACGTGACCGCAGGCGCCTGGGCACCAAGGCCCACCCTTGCGTGGTGCAGCACAACAACTAGGCCGCCAACCGGCACTTCCCTCCGGCTTGCCAGCCCGCAAATGCCTGCAAGACTTGCAGGGCAGGCCAGCCAGGCAAGCGTGCCGGAAATACGTGACAACCTCGTAGCAAACCACGAAAAGCGGGTACTGGCGACGGTACCAGAGGGCAACGACCGTTACCCGGTGGCCTCACCTAAGGGCGCTCAGGCGCTGGCGGACGTCGTAAGCCTGGGGGTCCTCAGCTACGAGCCTGTGGAACAGCTCCCGCGCTCTTGGTAGCTCGCCCGCACGTTCGTACAAATCAGCCAGTGCGTACCACTGACGAAGGCGCCCAGCTTTGCGGGCAGCACCCTGCCGGCCGGCACGGCCCACGCCTGCCTCGAGCAACCGGATGGCCCCCTTCAGGTCCCCCTGGTCAGACAGCAAGCCCGCCGCCACAAGACGACCCTCTGCCATCACTTCCCAACTGGGAGACGCTTTTCGCAGCTCGTCCCAAATTGCCTGTGCTTCGTCGTAACGCCGCATTGCTCGGTAGCAGTCCGCCAGGACGGGGTACTGGTCATAACTGGAAGTCAGGCGATGGTGCGACTCAAGCTCACGCGCTGCCATGGCCCACTTGCCCAAGCGGTAAAGAGTGAGGCCGAGCAGTTCCCTCACGTCTGGGCTGCCTGGGAACTCTGACGCTAGCCCCCGCAGCAGCCTCAGGGCATCCGCGTACCTGTCCCGGGCGTAGGCTTCCTTTGCCTCTTCCAGCCTTGCTATCGCTCGTGGCCCGGTTACCTCGTCGTGCACCTGGGGGGCAGAGGTCCTGGGCCGGGTACCTTGGCCGTTGAGGCCAGCCGGCCCCTTGGCCAGTTGTGCCCTTTGCGCCTCAGCTGTTAGCCGACGGCGCCGTTTAGTCGCGACGAGCCTGGTCTGGGCACTAGCTGGCGCCGGGTCACGCACGTCTGCAAGCACCGGCCCCTGCACGCCCGCGCCAGAGCGCCTATAAGCGTCGCGAGAGACGCCAACCCGCCCAGCCGCGACCTGCGAGGCAGCTGAGCGGGCAAGGGGGCCTTGGCCAGCTCCCGTCTTCACTTTGCCAATGGCCGGCGCGCTCTTCTCAGCCACGCGACCGTTGCCAGAAGGCCGGGCGTCGTCATCCCAACGGCCTTTGTTGCGAGGTAGGCCCCCGCCGGCGAGGTACAGGCCTGGCTGTACTACTTCACGTGCCCCGTGGCGGGCCACGCTCCCCCACTTTTTAGGAGCGGCCTTTGCGCTAAGGCCGCTGGCCCTTGCGCCGGGCCCAGACCTCATCCCCGTGCCAAAGCGCTGGGCCCCCGGCCGGCCGACGTGACCGACATTGCCCGAGGCTCTGGGAGCAGCCGCCCGAGCTGCGCCGGAACGGCCAGCGCCCTCCCGGCCCGCTGAGGGCCCACCACCTTGGTGGCCCATATTAGAGCCGCGCGGGCTAAACCTTGACGGAACACCTGCGCGGAGCGAACCAGCTGAGCGGCCAAAACCAGAGCCCGACCCAGCGGTGCGCCTTCCTCCCTCTCTCGCGGCCATCCGCGCACTACGGTCCTGGCGCTTGAGCGGCTTAGCGCCGCGAACCCCGTCGGGGCCACGCGACCTGCTTTGCGTTTGGCCCACCTGCTCAGCATACCGCCTTGAGGGCCAGCCCGTGCTACCTGCAAGTTCCCGCGAAACACCTAGAGCCTTTGCCCACGAAAAAAAACCCGTGCCCCGGGGGCACGGGTCTTTGCCGACAACTCCCGGCGACGTCCTACTCTCCCAGGGGGCTGCCCCCCAAGTACCATCGGCGCTGGCGGGCTTAACTTCCGTGTTCGGGATGGGAACGGGTGTGGCCCCGCCGCTATTGTCACCGGGAAACCTTGCTCTGGCGAGCTTTCAAGCAACCGCCCCGCCAAAAGCGCGACGGTGCTCCTTGAGCCTTCCACAGCGAGCACGAACTGCTTGCTCTCCAAGCCCTCGGCCGATTAGTACCGGTAGGCTGAACACATTACTGTGCTTACACCTCCGGCCTATCAACCTGGTCATCTACCAGGGGCCTTACCAGGTCAAGCCTGTGGGAAACCTCATCTTGGAACGAGCTTCGCGCTTATATGCTTTCAGCGCTTATCCCTTCCGCAGGTCGCTAACCAGCAATGCCCTTGGCAGGACAACTGGCACACGAGAGCTGCGTCCGTCCCGGTCCTCTCGTACTAGGGACAGCCTTCCTCAGGTTTCCAACGGCTGCACCAGATAGGGACCGAACTGTCTCACGACGTTCTAAACCCAGCTCGCGTACCGCTTTAATGGGCGAACAGC
>JBMFUG010000042.1:0-23418 GCA_049966695.1 Acidimicrobiales bacterium
GCCGTGGAGGCGCACCAGCCGGCGGGCCTTCTTCTTGTTGGCCACCAGCCCGGCGCAGCCCGCGCCACATGCGCGGCACCCCGTAGTCGGCGTCAGAAACCTAGAAGACCGCCCGCACCAGCGAGACGAGCTCAGCCTCGGCCACCTGCCGGCCGGTCGGCCCGGCAGCTCGGCGTCAGACCCAGCCGTAGTAGCCCGACATGGGCGCCCCGGCCGCCTCGCACGCCGCCGTCAGCGGGGCACGGCCGCCTTGTGGCCATAGGCACAGTTGTAGCAGCTCACTGTGCCGACGTCTCTTTCACCCAAAAGGCCATCGATCGTTTGAGCAGCTCACGTTCCGTCCGCAGCTGCTTGCACTCCGCTCGCAGCTCGGCCAGCCCGGCCCGTTCATCGCCGGCCAGGGCGAGAAGACGTCCTGAGCTCATCGCGCCGAGCAGTCGGCGCGCGCTGGTGTCACATCCGTCTCATGAGGCAGTCGTGGCAGACCGCGGCGCCTCAACAGCAGCACCGACCTCCTCGCGCCGGACGCTGCACCATTGCGTACTTACGCGCTTGTACTTTGACCGGCTCCCTGCGTCCCAGTAGCGGTCTGCACGGCTGGCACTGGCAGCTTGCCAGCCTTGGACCATTTCCAGGCCGTGCGGTAGCTCACGCCTTGCTGACGAGCCCAATCTGACAGCTTCACTAAGAACAAGATATCTCATTGTTCTATATACGACCACATATTAGCGAGCAGTTCAGTACCCCACAACACACCAGCCACCTAGAGCCGGGTGCTCGCCACGACCAGGGAGCCCACGGCCACGGCCACGGTGACGAAACGCCAGGCCATAAGGCTCAGTTCGCGCTCCAAACGGGCGCTGACCCGCGCCTACGACTCTGCGACCTTCGCGCTGAGCCTGGCATCGACACCGTCGATCTCGGCATCGAGACCCCCCAACCGCATCTCAAGCGCCCCGATGTGGCGGCTTATTAGCACACAGAGAGAACGTCAATATCACGCTTTGTGGCCACGTCGGCCCACCCAACAGGTGGCAGGTGCTCCATAAGTGTGACCGCGTCTTCGGGGCCAAGTACCTCCGCAAGGCGATTGTACAAGTGGTGCCGGGTTTCCTCGCTAACGGTCGTGCCCCTCCTCCGGGCTCAGGCACCCGGTTGAAAAAGGCTCAGGCGGGCTTGGTTGACAGCGGGACTGGCCCCGCTTTGAAGGCTACGAGGGGGCTACCAAGAGCAAGTGACAGGCAAGCCACTATGGCGACTACCCCCGGGAACAGCCGACTGCCGCCAGCTCGAGCCTGTAATCGGCAAGCGGATCCTTGTCCCAGTGCCCGTTACCGGCTTTGACTGTAGCACGCTCTTGTATATGGAAATACTATGAGATATACTGACAGGTAGCAGCACACACTTCCCCCTTGACCTCCCGGCACAGCTCAAATGTGAGCTCGGGACCAGCCCGTCGTCCATAAGGGAGCCAAACGTGCACCAACAGCTCTGCTTTGCCCCTAGCATCCTCCACGTCCGCCCGTGGCATGACGACGTCATAGACCATGTGGGCTTCGATGCGCGCTCGAGCTATGTCGAGGATTACTGGCTCGGCATACTCGGGCCGTCAACCACCTGGCTGCTACGCCGGATGGCAGCCGGCTTCGAGTACAGCCCGGAAGGCTTTGACCTCGACTTGGCTGAAACAGCCCGGTCCCTCGGCTTGGGCGACCAAAGTGGACGGTCCTCAGCTTTCCTACGAGCTGTAAACCGTCTTGTTCAGTTCAACCTGGCCCAGCTGTCTGGCCCAGACGAGCTAACGGTGCGCCAGAAAGTACCCCCGCTCACTCGATCGCAGGTCCGCCGGCTCTCGCCCGCTCTGCAAGCGCGCCATGCGGCTTGGCAAGACGACGAGCTCCGCTCGAGCCCTGACGAACAACGGCTCCGCCGCGCCCGGCTGCTCGCACTTTCCCTATTGGAGCTGGGAGAGGACTACGGCGGTGCCGAACGGCAGCTTTTGCGCTGGCACTACCCCGCGCTCGTTGCTCGCGAAGCGGTCACGTGGGCAGGCTCTCGGTGCGCCGGCGCGACCCTCGAGGATGCGGCGGGTGCCGATGACGTGGCGGGCTGCGGGCAAAGTTCTGGCCTCCCTGCATAACTTTGAGCTCGCCATGAGCGACAGGGACGCTCTGGCGTCACCTCCTGAGCTCGTGCTCAGCTTGAAGTCGTACATGGGCCAGAGCCAACCCTGTTTTGCGGCGAAAGCCAACCCTGGCTAGCGGCGAGAGCCGGCTGAGCAGGGGCTCCGAGCCCAATAGGGGACCCCCGCTCAGTAGGGTACTGTGGGCAGCCGCATTAACGTAGAGCTGCCGATACCTCCTGAGCTGCCTCCACCACAGCAGAGGCGTACTTCTGCCCTGGCGACCTTGTAGTGCGCTCGATAGGGCCAGAGACCGAAACCGCAGCGACGATCGAACCGTCCAGCACGACGGGCGCGCTCACTGAGGCCACACCACGTTCCCGCTCTTCCACGCTTTCGCACCAGCCCCGGCTGAGGGCACCGACGTCTCCCGAGAGCACCCGCCCAGCTGAGCCTCTGTCGAGCGGTAGCGAGGCGCCAACTGGCACGATAGTGCGCAGGCTGTGGGGCGACTCAAGCGACATGATGCAGACCCGCCGGCCTCCTTCAGCCACAAAGAGCTGCACGCTCTCGCCGGTACGGTCCCGTAGCCGCCCCAGGGCATGGCTGGCTGCTTCGCCAAGCCCGCGTCGACGGAGCCCAGCCAGCCGCCCCAGCTCCACCAGGCGGGGGCCCAAACGGTAGGCGCCGTCAGAAGGCCCTTTGTCCAACAGGCCATGGTGCACCAGAGCCGTCGCCAAGCGATGGGCGGTGGCTCGCGGGAGCCCGGTCTCCTCCACCAAGCTCGCCAAGGTGAGCGGCCCTGCCGCGCCAACACAGTCCAGGATCTTGACCGCCTTGCCAAGCGCAGCGGCACCAGGTAGGCTATTTCCCATACTTTGAGAGCCTATCCCAGTATATGGGATGGGTGGAACTACAACCCGGTACTAGTACCGGGCCACAGCCCAGGACCGGGGGCACGGCAAAGTACAACACCGAACCAAAGGAGGTCCATGGCGACCAACGCAACAGCAATGACCCTGGCTGAAAAGGTTTGGCAGCGCCACTTGGTGCACCAAGCCGTAGGCGAGCCTGACCTGCTTTACATCGACATGCACCTCGTCCACGAAGTGACGTCGCCGCAGGCATTCGAGGGCCTCCGCCTTGCCGGGCGCAAGGTCCGCAGGCCCGAGCTGACTGTGGCCACCATGGACCACAACGTGCCGACCACCGGCCTCGACCAGCCGGTGGCTGACCCCATTTCAGCTCGCCAAATGGAAGTACTAGAGGCCAACTGCGCTGAGCACGGGATCAGGCTGTTCGGCATGGGCCACCCCCACCAAGGCATCGTGCATATCATCGGGCCCGAGCTCGGCCTAACCCAGCCGGGCATGACGATCGTTTGCGGTGACAGCCACACCTCCACCCACGGTGCCTTTGGGGCCCTCGCTTTTGGCATCGGCACGAGCGAGGTGGAGCACGTCCTCGCTACGCAGACCCTGCCGCAAGCCCGCCCAAAGACAATGTCAGTCACCGTTGAGGGCCAAGTACCAGAAGGCGTGAGCGCCAAGGACATCGTGCTAGCAATAATCGGCCTGGTCGGCACCGGCGGGGGCATCGGTCACGTGATCGAGTACCGCGGCTCTGCGGTGCGGGCGCTGTCAATGGAAGGGCGCATGACCGTATGCAACATGTCGATCGAGGCGGGAGCGCGCGCGGGCATGGTGGCACCGGACGACGTGACTTTTTCCTATTTGGAGGGTCGCGAGTTCGCCCCCAAGGGCAAAGCGTGGGAAAGTGCGCTGGACGATTGGCGCTCCCTTGTGACCGACGAGGGCGCGACCTTCGACAAGATGGTCCACTTGGACGCGGCGTCCTTGTCCCCCCACGTCACCTGGGGGACCAACCCAGGCCAGGTCGTGCGCCTAGACGCCACGGTGCCAAGCCCGGACAGCTTTGCCGAGCCTGCCGCCCGGGAGGCGGCCCAGCGGGCGCTCGCTTACATGGGCCTCAAGGCAGGCACGCCCATGAAGGAGGTAAAGGTCGACACCGTCTTCATCGGGTCGTGCACCAACGGGCGCATCGAAGACCTGAGGGCTGCTGCCGCGGTTCTCCAGGGCCGGCACGTGGCACCAGGGCTCAGGGCCCTTGTCGTCCCTGGCTCCGGCCCAGTCCGGGCGCAAGCCGAAAAGGAGGGCCTCGACAAGGTCTTTACCGCCGCTGGGTTCGAATGGCGCTGCCCAGGTTGCTCGATGTGCCTAGCCATGAACCCTGACAAGCTTTCACCGGGCGAGCGCTGCGCCTCCACTTCCAACCGCAACTTCGAGGGACGCCAGGGACGTGGTGGGCGTACTCACCTTGTCTCCCCGGCCGTGGCAGCTGCTAGCGCAATTGCCGGCCACCTAGCCTCACCAGGAGATCTCTCATGAAACCAGTGCACGTCATCACTGGCGTTGCGGTGCCCTTGGACCGCAGCGACGTGGACACGGACCAGATCATCCCTGCTTCATGGCTGAAGCGGGTTGAGCGCAGCGGCTTCGGCCAGGGCCTTTTCTCCGAATGGCGTGACCAACCTGATTTCGTGCTCAACCGCCCGGAGTACGCGCACGCCCGCGTCCTTGTGGCCGGGCCTAACTTCGGCACGGGTTCTTCCAGGGAGCATGCCGTCTGGGCGCTTCAAGACTACGGGTTCGAAGCAGTGGTCTCGCCCCGCTTCGGGGACATCTTCCGCAACAACTGCACCAAAAGCGGGCTGTTGCCGGTCCAAGTCAGCCCAGAGGCAGGAGCCGAGATCATGAAGGCACTGACAGAGCACCCCGGGCTGGAAGTCACCATCGACGTCGGACGTCTACGCGTCGAAGTCCCAGCTGCGGGCATCGAAGTGCCCTTCGTCTTGGACAGCTTCACCCAGCACCGCTTCTTAGAAGGCCTGGACGACATCGGGCTAACCCTGCGCCACGAAGACGAGATCGACGCCTACGAGCGCACCCGCCCCACCTGGCTGCCCTCACTGAGCGGCTAACGCAATGTCTTAGCGCGCCACGACAGAGCCGCCACGACCAGCAAGGCAAGCACTGCACGAAGGCCGCCGCGCCGGCGCGCCATGGCCAAGGGACCTGTGCGGCACCAAGGCCGTCAGGCGGCGACCGCAAAGCGCAGCAGGTACTGGGCCACTGGAGGCGCAGGCCTCCCAGGCGGTAGTTCGTACAGCTTGAGGACGCTCAGCCCAGGCCCCGTCGCTTGAAGCACCCAAGTGCTTTCCCAGGGGTACCCGACAATCCCGCGCGGGTGCGGCAACGGGAGAAGCGTCGTCCTAATCACGCGCACAACGCTGCGGTCTGGAGCGATGGCGACCTTCCACGAGTAGCCGCAGTCGGTACATGTGCGAAGGAGGACGGTCAGCTTTTGGCCCGTGAGCAGGTGCACCAACCTCCCGTTGTCGGCTTCGGTGAAACGCACAGGCCTGCCCGCCGAGACGGCCGCGCCAATGACTAGGCGGGAAGGCAAGGCCCGGGACGCCACCACCGGCAGGGCAGAAGCCTGGGCAGTGGCGACCACCGACGGCGCCGCACCGAACAGCAGCACGCTACCCACAACGGCAAACACGCCATGTCTATGCACCGGACCTCCTCTCCCCGGACCATATCACTGAGGCCAACATCACCGAAGCGCTTGTACCAGGCCTAATGCCGAGGCGGTCGTCTTGGGCCGGTGCGCAGGTGCCTGCCCGGGACGCTCGCCCGAGGTAGCTTTTCAAGTCGCCCGCTTAGGCACCGTCCCGGCTCGCTGGAGCTCGTGCTAGGACCGAGAAGCCAACCGATGAAGCCTCGCCCTAAAGGCAGGCGCGCGGCGCCCGAGCACCTTGCGGGAGATGGCCCCGAGCAGCCGGAGAAAGCGTCTGCGCAACAGGAGGTCGCCGGGCTCGAAGACGCCTACTGGCCCATGGAGCACGAAACCGACCGGGCCGTCAGCCGAGCGTGCTTCACTAGCTGAGGTGCCAGCCGAGCGCCCCTCGTCAACCGGAATGCTCACCGGCAAGCCAGCCGAGCGGGCCTCGACCACCCGGACAGCTGGGGCTCCCAAGGACCGCAGCTCCTTGGCGACGGCGTCTGAGCTGGCGGTCACCGTGCGGGCGACCGGCCAAAGCGCTGCCAAGACTGAGACCGGCACACCAAGCTCACCCGTTATAACCAGCTCCACGTTGGAAAGACTGCCAAGAGCACGGGCTAGGCGGCGCGCCGTACGCCGAGCACCCCTCCGGCGCACCAGGAAAGGCATACCCGGTTCAAGACAGAAGACGACCTCCCGGCAAGCGTGAGCGCGCGTTAGCCGCCTGAGCGAACGCCCGGCGGCTGGGCCGGCCAACCTGGCAACAACGGGGGCAGCGCTTGGCCGAGGAGACGCGACAACGACCTCGCAGCCATCGGCCCAGGCTCTGCGTACCGCTGCCAGGGTCGCAGCTGCTGGCTCTCCTGGGACAGGTGGGTAGCTGCCCACCACCAGGCGGCGCACTGGAGGCGCCCCTCCGGCTCGTGCTGGCGGCGAAGGTGCGTCAGAAGGCGAAGGTGCGTCAGAAGGCAGCGACAAAGGTGACGGGCCCGGACGCGGGGGGCGAGCGTGGCCAAAGACTTCGTAAAGGCTGGCCTCCATGCGGTCGAGCACAGCAGGCCAGTTGTAGTGCTCTAGTACGTAACGCCGTCCAGACACGCCCAGGACCGCCGCGCGCTGTGGTTCTTGGACGAGAGATTCTAGGTTAGAAACGAGCTCGGCTGCATTGGAAAAGACCAAGCCGCCGCCTGAGCGCGCGAGGTGCCAGGCGACGACCTCGCTGCCCGAACAGCCGACGACGGGCGTCCCAGCCAACCAGGCTTCCATGACGGTGCGCGAAAAGCTCTCGTTGCGGCTGGGCTGCACGTAGGCAGCAGCTGCCGCGAACGCGTCGTTGCGCTGGTCATCGGGCAGGTAACCCAGGTCCCTCACGCGCCCCGTGAGGGCTTTGGGCACAGCCATCTCGCCCCTGCCGATCACGACCAGGTCGAAGCTGAGGCCGTCGGTGCTGGCAGCGTCCGCCAAGGTGCCCAGTAAGAACGGCAACCCCTTTCCTTCCTCTTTGCGCCCAGCGTAAAGCACGAACGGCCGCACCAAGTTGTGCCGGGCACGAAAGCCGTCCGCGTCGTACGAGCTTGGGACAGGTACGCCAGCGCCAGTCACGACGTGATGACGGGCAACAGGCCCGAGACGATGGGCCAGCTCGTGCTCCGGCTCAGAAAGGAACCAAACGAGCGCAGGGCCAGCCAGCACCGGCCTCAGGATCTCCAGGCGCGCGTAGGTCTCATCGTGCAGGCAAGGCATGACCACGGCCCGCCCGGCTACGAAGGGCACGCAGGCACTGGTCGTCCAGTACAGGTAAGGAGAAAAGACGATGGCGTCGTAACTGTCGCCGTAGCGCACGAGGTGCTCGAAAAGGCCGGGCACGCTGAACTGGAAACCCAACCAGCTAACTTGGTGGTCCAGGTCGGGCACGCGGCCAGCCTGGACGGACAGCTGGGCTGCCAGCGCTGCCCGGCTGGGGTGGCGGACGGTGGGGAACCGCCGCACGCTGAGCCCCTTTTCCACGGAGTTTCCTTCTGGCAGCTCGTTAGCCCAGCTGAAATGGTCGAGCGCGCAGGTGGTAAGTACCTCAACGTCGTGGCCACGGCCGGCAAACCCGTAGGCAGCCTCCCTCATGACAGACTCCGAACCCCCGAGGACTCCGTCGCCAAAGCGGGGAGGTACAAACGCTAGCCTCATCAGCCACGGACGCTAGCGTGACCGACGTGGCGGCATTGCCAAACCCGCTGCGAGTAGCGCTCGATGCCACCCCCTTGCTGGGCCGCCGCACCGGGGTGGGGCAGTTCTGCGCGGGCGTGCTGCCGGCCCTTTCACGACAGCCCGACCTCGAGGTAAGCGCCTTCGCGATGACCTGGCGAGGGCGCCACCAGCTGGCCTCTGTGCTACCCCAAGGTGTGGCGGCCGTAAGACGTGCCATGCCCGCCCGGTTGCTGCAAGAGCTGTGGGCGCGTTGGCCGTTGCCGTCAGCCGAGCTGTGCGTGGGACGAGCCGACGTCGTGCACGGCACGAACTTTGTCGTCCCGCCTTCTCGGCGTGCCACCATGGTCGTTTCTGTACACGACCTCACGCCGCTACGTTTCCCTCAATGGTGCCGCCCCGCCGCGTTGGCCTACCCCGTGCTCGTCCAAAAAGCCGTCCAAAGGGGTGCCTGGGTGCACACGGACTCTGCGGCCATCGCTCGCGAAGTCGTCGAGCTTCTCGGGGTACCAGAGGAACGGGTACGCACGGTGCACCTCGGCGTGCCCGCTTGGGATGGGCCGGCTCTAGGCCCAGCAGGGCCGGCCGGGGCCACACCGCAAAGGCGTGCCGACAACAGCCCGTCCGGGCCAGGCGTTCGGCAGGCCGAGGCCACAGCAGACGAGCCGGCTGAGGACAGCGGAGCAGGGCCAGGCGGGAGCGTCCCGGCCGACCTGCTGCCCCAATGGGTACGGCGCTACGTGCTGGCGCTCGGCACTGTCGAGCCCCGCAAGGACCTGCCCAGCCTGGTGCGCGCCTTCGGCATGCTCGCAGGGCACCACCCGGGGTTGGCCCTCGTGGTAGCAGGCCCAGACGGCTGGGGCAGCGCTCAGCTGGCAGAGGCTCTAGAAGCGTGCCCGGCGCGCGACCAAGTGGTCAGGCTGGGCTGGGTCTCCGAAGAGGACCGCGGGCGGCTTATGAGCGCGGCCACGGTCTTCGCCTACCCATCGCGCTACGAGGGCTTCGGGCTCCCGCCACTTGAGGCGATGGCCGCCGGCGTACCAGTGGTGGCCACCCGGTGCGCCGCTCTGGAGGAGGTCCTGGGAGATGCTGCCCGCCTTGTCGAGGTGGGCAACGCAGAGGCGCTGGCTGGCGCTCTCGACGATCTCCTGGGCGACGTCGACAGCCGGGAAGAGCTGGCAAAGCGGGGACGCCAGCGTGCCGAGCGCTTCACGTGGGAGGCGTGCGCGGAGCGACTGGCCGACCTTTACCGCGACGCCCTGTCCCAGTAGCGGGCTCAGTGGCGGTCCCGGCGCTGCGCCTACGCCGTGGCCTCGTCTTGGACTGCGTGGTCGCTGCCTGTCGCGCCGTGAGCGAGACGCCTTTCTGCAGGCATGTGGCGCCGAGGGCCGAGAAGGCACCAAAGCGCGGCCCCAAAGCCAGCGACGCACATCGATAGGCCTGCCGCCTGCACGGCAAGCGCACCAGCATGGCCTGGGTAGGCGAGCCACAGATGCTCTTCTATGAAGCGGTTGAGCCCCCAAAAACCAGCTGCCACCGAGACCGCAAGCCCCCTCAGCGAAGCCCGCCCGGCAGCGTAACGCTCGACCTGCCAAACAATCAGGAGCACCGCCAGGCTAAGTGCGGCTTGGAAGACCGGGACCGGTAAACGCCGGCCTACTTGGCCCGCGTAGTACATGCCGAACCACTGGTGCGTCTGGTGGCCGCCGCCTGCGTACATCAACTGCGGCCCCAGCAAGCGCCCCACAGCCCACGAAGCGAGCAGCACCGGGGCGACCAGGTCCGCCAGGGCCAACGATGGGACCCCTGGCACCTTTTTCCTGGCCAAGAGGAAACCAGTCGGCACGCCAAGAGCGATCCCTCCGAACGAGGACAGGCCCCCGTTCCAGACTTCGAGCACCTGTACGGGCTGCGAGGTGTAGTCGGAGACGTTCGCGATAACGTGCACGAGCCGGGCACCCACCAGCGCCATCACCACCACGTACACCGCAGTCTGCCCCAGCCACTCGTACGGGTAACCGTGGTCGCTCAGCCGGCGCCTCAGGTAGTAATAAGCAAAGAAAAACGTTATGGCCAGGCCCAAGCCGTAAGTGTGGAACTCGACCGGGCCAAGGTGCCACGCCACCGGTACAGGTCTCACCCGGCAGGACCTCCTGGAGGACTTTCACGACGCTGGGCCCGGGCAACCACGAAGACGTCATGGTACTGCTCAGGCGGTCGTCTGCGCGCCCATTTGCGCCGCCTGGCCCAAGCCGGGCACACTGCGGCCCGCCCGGCCCAAGCGGGCGCCGCCTGGCCTACCGGGCGATGCCGCCCACGTAGCCTTCGATGGCGCTCAGGAACCGCTGCCTGTTCTTGGCCAGGGAAAAATTGGCCGCGCGCGCCTTGCCCGCTTTCACCAACTGCTCCCGGGTGCGCTTGTCATGGCAAGCCTTGTCCACCGCTTGAGCGACGACCAGGGGGTCCTTGTCCTGCAGCACCAACCCGGCCTCCCCTAGGGTCTCGGGGACAGCCGCCGCGTCGTAGGCGACCACCGGGACGCCTAGCTCCATGGCTTCCAAGACCGGGATGCAAAAACCTTCGTGCTCCGAAAGGCACACGAACACGTCGGCCGCCGCCCAGTAGGCCAGGAGCTCCGCGTCGCCTACCCCTCCGAGGAGCTCCACACTGTCACCGAGGTCGAGCTCGCCGCACAGGCGGTGCAAAGCCCTCAGGTACTGGTAAGAAGTTGCCCCACCAACAAGGCTTAGGCGTGCCCCAGGGTCGAAAAGGCGCCGGTAAGCGGCGAAGGCGCCGATGACGTCGTGCTGGCACTTGTTCGGGGCTATACGGCCAACGAACAACCACTGAGCACCTGCCCCCTTGGCCTCTCGACGGGCGCGCAAACGCTCAAGGGTGGCAGGGTCTGGGGGCCGGTGGTACTCCTCCAAGTCCACCAAGAGCGGGCACACGGTCGTGTTGCGGTAACCCACCTCACGCAGTTCGGCCTCGTTGTAGGCAGAGTCGGCCAGGGCCAGGCTAACTACTGGTGCCATCGCGATGAGCTCTTCACGGGCACGAGCCATTGACTGGGCGGCTGCTGGATCCCACCGTTCGAAGTACCGGTGCGGTGTGATGTTGTGGTAGTTGGAAAGCAGCTCTTCGCCTCGGCGAGCCCTGGTACTGAGCCAGGCGGCCATGGCCGAGCTGGTCGACGCCTGGTAAATGAGCAAGCGGTCCTCGCCGTGGCGACGGACGTCTTCTGTGTAGGGGCGTGCTTCGCGTTCCATAGGCGGGAGGGTGTTCTCCGCCCAGATGTCCGACTCATAACCGGCTTCCCGCAACGCCCGCCGCACCTGGAGAGCATGGTTGCCGATGGCGTCATGAGGGGCGAAAGTCGGGATGTACTGGTCAACCCTCACGGCTGTTGCCCCTCCTGCGCTTGCCCCTGGCTTGTCCCCCTAACCCCGTCTTGACCCCGGCGCGTGCGGCTGCTCTGGCCCTGACGTGTGCGGTTGGTTGAGCCGCCGCCGTGGCCTTTGCCCGAGCGGCCGCTTTCACCTTGGCTCGGGCGTGCTCCACGCCCGGGTGCCCGCAGCTCCTGTGGGCCTGGAGCCGGGGCTGCCGTGCTCGAAGTGGGAGCTGCTGTGCCCGTAGCCGGGGCTGCCGTGCTCGGAGTCGGCACTGCTGCTGCACGCTTTGGAGCTACCGAGGCCAAGGCGGGAACTGCCGAGCTGGGGGCGTTCTCCTCCCGCTTCTCCAGCGCATCGACACGAGCGACAAGCTCGTCCAGGCGCACCTCGGCACCCTCGACCCTAGTAACGAGCGTCTCGCCCAGGCGCAGCGCTGCACCGGCAAAGGCGTTCAACTGCTCGGCCAGGTAGCGCAGGTACCAGGCGGCTGCGCGCTTAAAGGCCTGCTTAGCCAGATGGACCTCTCGGCGGGGGCTCTCGGTGGGGACCTCTACATTGAAAGCCGCCACGTCGCGGACGGCTTCGAGAGCAGCGCGCACGTCGTCAGGTGCCACTTCGCGGGTGGCCAGGCGGCTGGTCGCCCGGCGGACTTTGTCGAGGTACGCGGCATCGCTCGGGCTGAGGTGGCGCTCTAGCGCCTGTTGATCTGCCGGGGGCATACAAGAGCCGAGGTTAGCGGGTAGCCATCAAGCGCGCCTGCAAACAACCCGGGTAGCCCCATCGAGCGCGCCCGAAAGCGGCACCGGTGGCCAGCCTTAGGTGCCAGCCTCGGGCCCCTAGCCGGCCAGTACCCAGCGTCCGGCACAGCCTCAGGCTCCTAGCCGGCCGATTTGCCGTAGCAAAGCTGCTGTAGAGGTTTGCTGGCGTTGCCGGTCAGCTGGGGGTCGTGGTGGAACATTGGCCACCCTCCCGCTTCAGCGACGCGCCGGCCATTAGAGCCTGCCAGCTGGAAGTGGACAACGGTCCCGGTGTCGTACGCGTCATAGCCAGCCAGGGTCACCCCGGTGCGGCCGTCCGGGTCGCCCGTCACGAGGGGAGAGTTTTGCAGGCCGAGGTAGGGCGCCAGAGCAGCCAAAAACTGGCCGGTGCGCCCGTCAAGGACAACAGCACCGTGTGTCGTGGGCACGATGACGTCTTGGTAGCCCTGGCCGAGGTCCACCGTGACGACGCTACCTATCACCTCGCCGTCGACCGGCTCGTGCCAAAGGACATGTCCGCTGGGCCCGCTCAGGGCATATACAGCCCCACCTCCGTGGCCATTGCTCGTGCCCTCTACCACCTGGAGCTGCCCATTCCCCAAAATGTCCGCCAGCGCCGGGCTCGAGCTCGTATAGCCGCCCAAAGCAGCCTCCCATACGAGGTGGCAGTCGGGGTCGAAGGCCAGCAGCTTGCCAGTGTCCTGGGCGTGCGGCCAGTACTGGCCGGTCCCCACCACGATCCCGAGCGACCCCCGAGCTAGGAAATGGCCCACGGCAGGTGAGGACTGCACCACTTGGTCCGTGTTGTACTCGCAGCGCAGCCCGCCTGAGGGGCTGGACGAGCCCAGGTTGCCAACAGGGGCGAGGACCCGCAGGTGCCCACCTTTGGTGTAGGTGGTGCCGTAGGCCTCACCGGGGCTCTGGTCGGCGCCCTCGATGATGTCGGTCTGCCCGTTGCCGTACAGGTCGGCCAGCGCCGGTGTGGAAAAGCCGCTGTCCGACGTGAACCACGGGAAGCCCGCTAGCAGCCGGCCGGTGCTCGCGTACAGTGCGTACTCTTTCTGGCCGAGGGAGGGGGCGACCACCTCTGCTGCCTTGCCTTGGAGCTCGCCGACCGCCAGCGAGGCCTCCACCCCAACAGCGGGGTCCAAGTCGGTAGGCGGGTTGTCGACCCGGACGAGCCAACGTCGCACCCCGTTGTCGTCGAAAGCCTCGTAGCCACCCTCGCGGGGCAAGAACGCATTGCCGACACCCACGAACACCGTGCTTTGCCCGGGTGCAGGGCCCAGTGCTGCAACAGAGGGTGTCGAGTCGACGGGGCCGGGGGTGCTGACGGGCCAGCCCGGCAGCTCGTGGCCGTCTACGAGGGAAAGGGCGTAGACGTGGCCTGACCTGTCCCCGACGACCACGGCTGGGCTCCCCTGCAAGGTGGCGATGTTGGGGGACGACAGGGCGACCGGCGAGCCGGCATCAGGTAGGCGCACTTCCCATGCCTGAGAGAACCCCAACGAGGGAGCCTGAGCGCTTGCCGAGGCCGCCAGCGCACTTGCCGAGGCCGCCAGCGCGCTCACAACGAGGGCTGTCACGGGGAAGAGGGCACGCCAAGTTCCCCGCTGGCGCATGCGGTAGCCACAGCGGGCGCGCTCACAGGCCAGCTTGTCCATGTCCTTGGAGATATCGGCAAATGCCTTCGACGTCTCAACCCCCTGTCAGGGAAAAATGCTGGTAGTCAGGGGAGGCGCTCCAGCGCCCGCCCCAGTACCAGCCGACCGAGGCAAATGCCCTGACCAGCACGCCTCCGGGGACCGCCATGCCCGGACGGACGTCTCGGCGGTCCAGGTACGCAGCGCCGGAGGGCGGGATGATGGTGCGGCCGTCCACATAGGGATTTTGGACATCGTTGACGTCGATCGCCTCGCCGTACGCGTGCACCGACCACTTGGGCGGCCCTGGTGCCACTGCGTACCGGCAATTGAACCCAGAGGTGTCGTCGGCCGCCGCGGCCAGGTTGTCATTGCCGTGGTAGGCGTCTTCGGGCACCATCTCGTAGATGGGGAAGCGCTGCTCGTAAAGTGCGCGGAAGACCTTTATAACCTGGCCGACGACCTTGACGTTGACCACCAGCCGGCCTATGTGGGGCCTGTGGTCAAAGCCCCAGTAGCTGACGTGCAGCATGCGCAATTGGCGCGGTGCCACCGGGCAACCCGGGTGCCAGGTATAGGGGACGTCGGCCGCGGTTACCAGGGAAACGCTGGCAGAAAATGCAGGCACCCGAGGGGTGACTACCCGGGCCGGTGCTAGCTCAGCCGGTGCCTGCGCAGCCGCCGCGGGGCGGACAAGAGCGCCAAGGCCAGCAGTTAGAGCCAGGACCACGGCAAGGAGAAAGACGAGCGCCGTGGGCACGCGCAAAACACCTGAGCGGTAGTGTCCCCAGATGTCCCCAAGGCTACGCCAAGCAAGCACGAGGTGCCATGTGGCCACGTCAGTCAGGCCCGGCGAACAGGGCACCCGCAGGCTTGACCACAAAATACTTGGCCGGCGGCCCTACC
Organism: Acidimicrobiales bacterium; assembly: GCA_049966695.1. Lineage (GTDB taxonomy): Bacteria > Actinomycetota > Acidimicrobiia > Acidimicrobiales > Palsa-688 > JAKAWM01. The sequence continues at coordinate 14,609 of JBMFUG010000042.1, forward strand.
TTTTAGGCAGTGACCTGCTCGACCAGTACATGCTCGGCCAGCAAAGGCGCCCACGCTCTGCGTCTTTCGAAAAACAAGCCTTGGCGCCTGGCCCGAGGTGCCAGCGCACTGTTGTTGGCCATGACCGGCCTGGTAACGAGCGCAAGCCCCACGGCAGCTGCGCCCAACCGGCAGGGGCCGACTGCCAAAGACCAGGCAAAGTGCCCCGCGAGCTTGGCCGACCAGCTTCGCCGCACAGGTACAGCGCGCCAGCTGGTCACGGTGGTAGGCCCGCGCATGGCAACGGTGTCGGCCACCGTCGAACTGTGGCAGCGCACAGGCTCCTGCTGGACAAAAGCTGGTGGCCCCTGGCCCGCCCTAATAGGGAGGAACGGCTTTTCCGACCACCATCGCGAAGGCGACGGCACCACGCCTACAGGCATGTACGCGATAGGCCCGACGGTCTACGGCAACGCCCCCAACCCGGGCACAAAGCTGCGCTACGAGCGGCTCACCTGCGGGGACTGGTGGGACGAAGACCCAACTTCAAGGCAGTACAACACCTTTCAGCACCTGCCTTGTGGCCAAGCACCACCTTTTGGCGGCAACAGCGAGGCCCTATGGACCGAGACAACTGCGTACCCAAGTCTCATAGTCATCGAGTACAACATGCACCCGGTGGTCCCTTACGCGGGATCGGCCATCTTTGTCCACGCCAACATCGGAGCACCGACGCAGGGCTGCGTGACCCTCCCGCTCGGCGAGCTTGACACCTTGCTGCGCTGGTTGCGCCCGTCTGCCTCGCCGCACATAGTCATGGGGCCGGCCGGCGAGGTCACACGGTTCTAACCCGGGGCGAAGGCCAGCCACTTGTCAACAGGCGAAGGCCAGGCGAAGGCCAGCCATCATCGCTCCCCCAGTGACGACCACGGCCGCGAGGACGCGCCAAGTCCTGCCCCGCACCTCGCCGACCGAGCTGCCCCGCACCTCGTCGAGCGCGCGCACGGGCTATACAAGAACGGTGACCGTCACGAGCGAAGGCCTTTTCGGACCGGCCAGGACAGCACTGGGCGCGAGGCAATAGGCAGGTGACAACGAGCTGGCCCGTCGCCAAGCGCAAACGCACGGGCACGCACTTTCGGCCCGAGCCCCCCCCGGGACAGCCGTCGGGGCACCTGCGAACAAGCCCGCCGAGCAGGCCCCGCCGAGACACCTTGGCCGGTTGGCCGAGCGTAGCCGCTGTGTCGGCGCTGGCGACCCTTTTCAGCTGGAGGGCTTCCCCGTGGCGGAGGGTCGGTGCCGGGCTGGACTCATGGCAAGCCGGCCTGGCCATCGGCTTCGAGCACCACCTTCAGTGGGGACCACAGCTCGTGTTCACCTTTGGGCCATACGGCTTCGTCGAGGACATCCTGCCTTACTACCGGCTCACAGCAGCACTGGCCCTGCTCTACGCAGCGGCAGTCACCTGGGGGATCGCCGCCCTGACCGTGAAGGCACTTCGGCCCTCTTGCGGGCTCCTCCCGGCCGGGGTCATCACCTGGGGTTGCCTGGCCATTGCCGCCAACCTGATGGAGGCGCCCGAGCTAGCCCTGGCCCTGGCTTTCGGGCTGGCCCTAGCCGTGCTTTCGTCGAGGAGCGCCAGGGCACGGCTTTGGCTCCTGGGGACCTTGGGCGCATTGGCCGGCTTCCAGCTCCTGGTCGAAGTGAACGTGGGGCTGGTCACGGCCGGGTTGGCAGCCCTGGCAGCCGTCTCGGGCTTCTGGTCGCCCGGTACTGCCCAGCCGGTTGCTGGAACAGCGCGCTGGCAGGGGCTCGCGGTGGCCGCTGGCACCATGGTGGGGACGCTCCTGGTCGCCTGGGCCGCAGCTAGCCAGAGCCTCGGCAACTTGGTGAGCTACTTCAAAGGGTCTTTGTCGATCGCAGCCGGCTATGCCTCGGCAATGGGCTTATCGACCGGGCGCCAGGCCGAAGACTGGTACGCGCTCGTGGTCGGCCTGCTGACCGTGACCGTCTATGCGCTAGGAGCACGAGGGCGACCACTAACAGAAAAGGTCCTCCTGGCGCTTATGCTCGGCGGCCTGGGATGGGAAGCCGTGAAAGAAGGTTTCGTCCGCCACGACATGCACGACCTCACCTTCTTTGGCCTTGCGTTGGTCGTCCTCGCACTGGCCCGCCTCCCACGCCGCCTCATCGCGCTGCAAGTAGGCGCTATCGGGTTCGCTGCCGTGGTGGCCTGCATCGCCAGTGGCACTGTGCCGGCTTCGCTCCGTTCGCCTCGCCAAGATGTGAGCTCGGCCGTCCGGGAGGTGCAGGACCTCTCGAGTACGAAGAGCTGGGCGTTGGTGGCAGCAAAGGCACGCCGCCAGCTCCTGGCCTCGGGCGACGCCCTGCCGTCGCAGCTCCTTGGTGCTTTAGCAGGCAAGACAGTCGCTGCACTGCCCTGGGAGGACGGCCTGACGTACGTGTACCCTCAGCTGCACTGGGACCCCGAACCAGTCCTCCAGGGCTACAGCGCTTACACCGCTTACCTCGACGACCTCGACGCTTCGTTCCTGTCATCGCCACGGGCACCTCAAAGGATCCTCTACCAGCTTGAGGCTCTCGACGGCCGGGACCCATGGTCCGACCCGCCAGCGACCCTGGAGGCCATGTACTGCCACTACGTCCAGGCCGGGGTCAGCGGTCACTGGCAGTTGCTCCAGCACGTGGCCAACCGTTGCGGGCCGCCCCGGGCGATCGGCCGAGCCTCCGCCCGCTTCGGTGAGCCGATCAGGGTGCCGCCAGCTCACGGGGAAATGGTGACAGCCGCCTTTTCCTTGAGCTCGCCACTGCTGGCTCGGGCCGAAGGTGCCCTCCTGAAACCACCTCCACTACACCTCACGACATGGTCGGGGCCACGGCCACGCTCCTTTACTTACCGGTTCGTCCCCGGGACCGCACAGGGCCCGCACGTGCTCGCCGTCCCAGCATCGCTTGGCTACTCGCCTGTTTTCTCGCCGCCCAAGGTGCGCCAAGTCGAGATCTCTGGCGGCGGTTGGGAGCGCGGGCAGGGCCGCATCGAGGTCACTTTTTACGCGCGAAGCCTGGCACGCTAAAGAAGAAAGAGCGTGGCACGCTAAGCGGCCAGGAGCGTCGGCCAGTAGACAGCCGGCGCTCGCCCGGCTCGTGGCCCCAGTGCCCCCTCGGACCAGGTCTTCAGGCGACAAAGAGCAGCGTCTTAGCGAGGAGGGACCGCACCTCTACCAGTCCCCCTCACTCGACGGGCGTCTTTGCGGCCACGTTCCGCATGCGGACGACCAGCGCTGCGGACGGCGTCACTTTCCCCGACATATAAGTCGATAGTCGTGAGGCCGAGGTGCCGGTCCGTTCGGCGAACTCCGAGCACTTCAACCCAGAACGGCCGACCAGCGCTTGGATCTCTCTCGCGACTGCTTCCCGCTCAGCCTGTACGGCCCGCGCTCGGGCTGCCTTCAGCGCTTCAGCGAAAAGGGGCCCCACACCATAAGGGAGCCCGAGCCCCAAAGCCTCCTCGACTTGTCGGGCGACCGTCCCCCACGGGTCGGCGTTGATGGCACGGACCAGCCGTCGCCAGTCGGGCACCGTCCCTCGCTCCAGCGCTGCGAGCACGCCCTCGAAGGGCCATGTCTCGACGGGATCGTCAGGCGAGGCGTCGACGTTGCGGAAATGCAGCGTGCTCGGCATCACCCCGCCTCCACCATTTTGAGAGCCAACTGCTTGCAGAAGCCGACGACATCGGCCCAGTTCACCCAACGGGCGTCCAGCCCCTTGTAACGGTTGAGCTGGGTAGTTGCCCGTGCGTCCCTTGGGCGGGGATCTGAGAGCTGGCGGGCCAACTGCGTGGCTACGCCTTCGGCGTCGGCGCCGGCGACCCGTTGGTCCCCGTAGTAAGCGTCGATCCCGGCAAGGACCGAAGCCGCGTGCTCAAGACCGCAGCGCTCAGCGAGAGCGACGACGTCGAGGTAGTCCCTCGTCTGGTTGCGGCGCACGATGAGGTACGCCTTTACCCGCAGGATCTCGTCCGGTGTCGGCACCCGGACACGTTCACCAGAAGGGAGCTCGACGTTGGTGACCTCAAGCGGGACCTTACGGATGAGCTGGCGAACTCCGGTCTCGATCCCACCGAGCTCCCCAAGGATGAGCTTGCCCGGCTCTACGCGGTTGGTCACCCAGCCGTCAGTGGCCTCGACCGCTTCGAGGACGGCATCAAAGCGTTCTTCGAGGTCGGCCAAAACGTGGTCGTGGTCGAGAGAGTCTCGATGGTTGGCCCATAACGCCGCTGCGGAGCCACCGACGAGCACTGCGTCCGGCACGACCCGTTGGAGCTTTGCAGCCGACTCCAGCACCCGCCCGAGCAGCTGGCGATCGGCACCTGGTGGCGCCGAGTGCTCCTCAAGGTGCAGGCTGGCAGCTTCCGGTCCACCCGTGGGGACGACTTGCCCGCCGGTCGGGATACCCTTCGGTCTGCGGTTGACCACAAAGGCAGCATACCAGATCCGATAACTTCTCAAGCGGCGACCTGTGCGGACCAATGCCCTGTGCGAGCCAGTGCCCTGACCGGTGCCGACCGCTCTCGGGCGGCACCGACCGGCAGAAAACCTCAGCCCGCGGCAAGGCCTCCAGCAGGCAGCCCTAAGACCCCGAGTAGGGGAACTCCACTATCAGCCCACCGGTCGTAGGCACCGGCACCGCCGCCGTACCGCCGTAGCCGTCCTGGGTTAGCTGGCTCATGGCCTTGAACGGGAAAAGGTTGCCACCGCTCGCTACGTACACCGCGCCCCCTCCGAGCACCGTGAGCACCGTACCGTCAGCTACCTTCGCTTCCACCTGAGCCATGCTTACGGGCCCGCTCAGCGGCGTGGCCCTGTCGGCCGCCCGCAAGGCAGCGAGCTTGGCCGGGCTCGGTACGCCGAAGGCCCGGCCACCGGCGAACACGTAGTAGGTGCCGTACGACGAAACGATCGCCCCGTCGGCGCTAGTGGCCAGCGCACTGAGCGCGGCCCCGGCCTGGCCAGCGGTCTCACCCTGCGGCAGGCCCCCAAAGCTCGGGACGGTCACGGTGAGCGCTGCGTCATAGCCGTCCGAGTGGAACTGCTTGGGCGTGGCAAAGCCGTGCAGCTCGCCGTCGTTGCCAACGGCCCAGATGGCCCAGTCGCCATTGACCGGCCCAGTACTGATGAGCGTCCCAGGTCGCGGCGGCTTCGTGGGCACGACGGCGCCAGGGACAGCTGTCTGGACCGTGGCCGGGTCAACTTTCTCCAGTGCTGCGAGCACCTTGGGAGAAGGGACGGCAAAGCCGTGACCACCGGCAAAAACGTAGATGGTGCCAGCGAAGTTGACGAGCGCCCCGTTTGGGTAAGTGGCGTTGGCACCGGGGAAGCTGACCTCGGGGGTCACCAAGCCCTCGGTCCCGGCCGACGTCGAGTTGGAAGCAACCGTGTCGGCGCCCAGCTCCAGGCTGTAAGTGCCCCCTGGTGGGTTCACCACGGTCGCCATCGTCAGGCTGAGCGTGTCGCCAGCGGCAATGTTGCTCGACAGGTTGTAGACGACATCGTCAGTGCCAGCGCCGGAGAGCGCGCTCAACGTTTGCGAGCCCGATGCTGTGGTCGAGTCGACAAGGGTGGCCGTGCCCGGTAGCTCTGTACCCGAAGGGCTGGCCCCCGCCACCTTGACCTCGATCGTGTCCACCCCAGCGACAAGCGCATCAGCTGCCTTGAAGGTCCCGACCGTGTAGGAGGCCAAGGTGCCTGGCGTGCTCGGCGTGACGGTCACGACGGTGGCCCCGCTGCTAAGCGTCGAGGAGCTGATCGTGTAGGCAACCGCGTTGTAGGCGGCCAGCGGGTCGCCCGTAGTCCTGACCGACAGCCCGTTGCTGCCGCTGAAGGTGCCCCCGGCCGGGTTGGTCACGTTGAAGACGGTGACGGTCACTGAGTCGCCGTCTGAAAAGCTAAGCGTGGTAGGCACGGCGACCGTGTCGTCGGTAGAGACGGTGCTCGTAACGCTCATAAGGGCACGGCTGACCACCTGCGTGGCACCGCTTGTCGAGTCCACGACCTCCGCGCCCGTAGCGCTCCCAAAATCGGTCCCGCTCGGGCCCTCGATCGTGACGGTCCCGCCAGACGGCATTGCTCCCGTCCCGCTCAACGTGAAACCTATCGTGTAGGCGGCGGTCGCCAGGGCTGCGGTATTGGACACCCCGACCGTCACGCCCAGCACAGTCTGGCCGAAGCTGACGGGCCCGGCCGTCGTGAAGGCATTGCCCAAGGCCCCAAAGCTGACCCCGAAGTAGTCGGTCTCCGAAGAGGTCGGGTTGGTGCCGGTCACGGTAACGGCCAACTTGTCCCCCAAAGGCACCGTGCTCGACAGGCTAAGCGTGGCGCCCCCGGTGAAAGTGCGCCCGCTTTGCACGGGCGCAACGCCGGTCACGCTCAGCTTGGCCGACGTTGTCGTGTCCACCACCGTGTAGCTGGCCGGGGTTTGGGAAAACACAAGACCGCCTGTGCCTCCGTTGTCGTTGCTACCGGGGGTACACGGTCCGCTAGGCGGGCCGTCCCCAGTGTCACACGCCTGGACGGTTATCGAACTGCTAGCAGCCCCTACGGGCACGTTGCTGAGCGTGTAGACGGCCCCCTGGCCAAGCGCTGGCGTGGAGGCGGTAGCTGCGGCTGGCGCCGACGAAGACACGATGGCGACCGGCGTGGTCGTTGTCGCGTAACCAGGGTTGGCCGAAGTCTGCACGCTGAACGTGTACGCCCCGGCCACTGGGTTGGAAGCCGCGAAGGTCAGCATCACGCTGTCGCCAGCGTTGATGCCTCCTGAGCCGCCGAGGTAGACGACAAGCGGGCTTGTCGAGCTGGCCGGTAGCAAAAAGCCGTTGGTAGTCGTGGCCGAAAAAATGTAGCCAGTCGAAAGGTCCACGACGCCCACGCTTGCTGGCGACAGCGCTGACACGATCCCGTTGCCAGCGCCAGCGGAGTCCTCCACGTCTATATAGGCAGTGCTGGCCCCCTTCACAGGGGTGGCGGACAGGGCAGATGGGGTCGTAAACCGGACGGTGTAGTTGCCCGTCCCCGGCGTCGTGGCGGGCCACACCGAGGCAGAGACGTTGCTAACCGTCCCAGCTGCGCCGGTGATCGTGTAGGCCTGTGTCTCGACAGCAGGGAACGAAGCCCCAAAGGACACGGGCACCGAAACGTTCGCAACGCCCCATGAGCCCGCCGCCAGCGCCAACGCTCCCGCCAGAAGTTTGGCCCACCTGCCGGCCACCCACGCGGCCCGGCTAGCACCCTGCATCAGATCTCGCCCTCCCTTTCAAGCATTCGCAGTTCTCGCCCAAAACAGGAGGGCGGCCCTTGTGGGGACCGCCCTCCTTCGTTACTGGTCGGTTGACCGGCCAGCGGTCACCGGCCGGCTTTGGCTCCTAGAAGCTAGGTGCCGCTGTACGTGGCGACCGAAAGGCCACCGAGGTTCGGGATAAGGATCGACGGCGTGCCACCGTAGCCATCAGTCTTGAGCTGCGCTGCGCCCTTGAAGGGGTACAGGTTGCCCCCGCTGGTGACATAGACAGCACCGTTATTGGTGACAAGGACACCACTGGCGATAGTGGCCGTCTGCATGGCAGGGGTGACAGTGCCGGAGGACGGCGTCGTGCCCGAGGGCTCCGAGGCCAGCTCAGCTGTCAGCTTCGCAGGGCCAGGGATACCAAAGGCCTTGCCACCGGCGAACACGAAGAACGTGCCAGACGAGTTGACGATCGCCCCGTCGGACTGAGTGCTGAAGCCGGTCAGCCCGGCCTGAGCCACGTCCGAACTGGAGACTGTCAAGCCACCCTTGCTGGGTACGGTGATGACCAACGCGGCGTCAAAGCCATCGGAGAAGATCTGGCTCGGCGAAGCAAAGCCGTACAGCTCCCCGTTGTTGACGACGTAGATTGTCGGCTGGCCAGCGACAATGACCAGCGTGCCATTGCGGGCCGCTGCCGTCGGGACAGTAGCACCACTGGGTGCAGTCTGGATCGTAGCGGGGTCAACCGCCTGGACAGCGGCCAGTGCGGCCGGGCTGGGCGCACCAAACGCATATCCACCAGCGAACACGTACGCCGTGCCACCGAAGAACACGATCGCCCCGTCCGGGTAGGTCGCGTTGGCGGCTGGGAAGGTCAGAGCAAGGGTCCCCAAGCCTTGGGTGCCAGCGACCGTGGCATTTGTGCTGGTGTTGTCAGCCCCCATCGTGATGGTGTACCCGGAGGACGCAGCGATCGGGCTCACCACGTTAGCGATCGTCAGGCTGAGCACGTCACCGGCAGGGATGCTCGTGGTTAGGCCACCGAGCGTCACACTGTTGGTATAAGGACCCGAGGTCACGGTCAGGCTCTGGCTCTTTCCAGCCGTCACGTCCATCAGCGTGTAGCCAATGGCAGGGAGCGTCGTCCCAGATGGTGCTGTGACCTGTATCGTGTCCGTACCAGCGACCAACTGGCTTACAGCCTTGAAATTGCTGATCGTGTAGGTCGCCAAGGCACCGGCGGTGACCGGGCTGACCGTCACAGTGGGCGCCAGGCTCGAGACCGTAGCGGCGCCGATCACGTACGGGGTGGCATTGTAGGCGGCAATCGAGTCAACCTCAGTCGTGACCTGGAGCCCGTTACTGCCGCTGTAGGAACCAGAAGCGGGGTTGGTCACGCCGAAGACCGTCACGGTGACCGCGTCACCAGCGCTAATGACGAACGACGACGGCAGCGGGATCTGCACCGTATCGTCACTGTTCGTAGTTGTGGACACGGTGAGAGAGGAGCCCGGCACAACGGTGGTAGC